>WQXY01000011.1 GCA_009781515.1 Oscillospiraceae bacterium | reverse complement strand
TATGAATGATGAGTTTCTTCGTAAAAGTGATACACTTAATGGATACACAGCAATTGTCGAACATATCAGACATAACCAACGCAAAGGCATGGAGTTGTCCGCTGCTGCAAGGGAAACAATCAACTGGGGGTTGTCTCAAGGAATACTCAGTACATTCTTAAAAGAACACACGGGGGTGAACAACATGTTAATGACCGAGTTTAATATCGACTTAGCCAAAGAAGTATGGCAGGAAGAAGCCCGCGAAGATTTACTGGAAATCATCGAAGAAAAGGATGCACTCATCGCGAAGCTGCAAGCGACAATTGAGGAGCTAAAGAACAAGTAACCACGGGGGTGAACAACATGTTAATGACAGAGTTCAATATCGATTTAGCCAAAGAAGTATGGCAGGAAGAGGCTCGCGAAGATTTACTGGAAATCATAGAAATAGCATCAAAACCGACGGGGTAATCTCGTCGGTTTTTTAGGAGTATTAGGTCGTCAAATCCTTAGCCCTCCGCAGACGTCAACCCGCCCTTCACGGGCGGCAGGTGATTTGTATTATAGAAGTTAGCGGAGTATGAACTATATTTCTCGCTGACTTCTTTTAGTTCACGGTTTTTGTCAAGCTGCTCTTTGTTTTCACTCAGGGTTTTGTCGTGTTTTTCCAAATCCTTTAGAAACTCATCAACCAAATCATCGGAGTCGTCAGGAGCACCGAGCTTTACATCCAATTCAACAAATACACTTTTTTTCGGTTCTACGAACAATCCGTCAGGACCGAGTACAGCTCCGAGCTTTACGAGCATTTCTACGGTTTGCATAACTCTTTGGAATACTCCGGGTCTGCGCATCTCCTGTCTGTCACCTAATGTCGGATTAAGGAAAGTCGCTAAATGTTGTATGTCCGCAGGTTTGTCAATAACCTTGTTCCAACGTCTTTCAAGTTCTTCCCAAGACGGCATATTGCCTTTGGTAACACATTCATCGGCATGGAGCGTAACTGCATTTGCATACTTGCCTACACCTAAATAATTAAGACCGACAGATACAAGTTCGCTTTCAAGCAAAGCGAGTGAGCGGATAGTCATCGGCTGCGGATATTTTGCCATGACTGTGTCCATGATTTCGCGGTCACTCATGTTGCCATACAGCCTTTCCCTGTTTATATCGGCAGTTGAGGTATTCATATCAAGGTGCTTTCCTACATGATTACCTATCGCTATATTAAAATCAATTCCTATTTGAATGTATGCGTAATTAGTAGTTTCCTTGGCTTCGTCGCTCAAAAGAGAACCACACAGGTTGCCCTGCAAATTCTGAGCTATCAAAAAGTCCTCGCCAAACACTTCCTTATATCTGTTTTCAATATACTCATAGACCCCGGCAGCGGTCATACCGAAAAGACTTAAATTGTTGTTCAGCTCCTCTGTCAGCTCTTTGCGGAGAGCGCTTACTTCCTCCGGCGGCATCGAGTAAAATGTGCGTATGTTAAATGGTTCTTTGGGCGGTGCGGAAAATGCCGGCGGCGTAAATGCCCGAGCTTGTGCGATAGCGTCCATGATTTTATCTCTCTGGCTGCCGAGAAGAATAGCAGGAGCTATGTTGTTTTGTTTGCTGCCTGCCAAAATATCACGAAAGCTCACACCGAAACTCGACTGAGTTACAGGCGGGAGCTTTGAGTCATTTATTACGTTGTTTTTGACAGGTGCGAAGCTTATATTATGCAGCATTTATATGTGTTCCTGTTCACTGCATCCATGACAAGACTATTATCCTTAATCACAGTATCGGACTTTTTGCCGCAAAACTTTAGCGTTTTTTCTTGTAAAACCTGTGCCCTCTTGATATCATTATTATAATAAGGAAATGAACTGTATGAAAACAATAAGTAAAATAATGCTTGAGGGCGTCAGGGCAAGGCTGACCCTTGTGTACTACATAGCGCTTACGTTAGGGGTAGGCTTTTTGCTGCTGTATGCCAACAGTCAGTTGGAACAGGTGCTCAGCGGCGGCGAAAAGTCGCGTTTGGGGCTTTCGCAAACGCTCGTTAATGACTCGGAAATTATGCTCATAGACGAAGCCTTTTCCAATATGGACGAGGCCCTTGAAGCCAAAATAATAGCCGATTTATTCAGCGAATATCCGGACCGTGCAGTTATTTGTATAAGTCATCGAAATGCAAGCAGACCTTTTTTCGACAGAGTCGTGGAATTTAATGCTTAAAAGCCCCCTTCACGCATGAAGGGGGTGCCGCCGCAGAGGCGGCGGGGGTTGTTTCGGCGAAGTTTTTTATTATTCGGACTTTAGGCGTTTTTCAATATATAGTTTCACTGCGTCACAAAAACCTTGAGCTTTATTTATCACTTCATTTGCTTCGTCAGCACTTGTTGTCAGTTCATCGTCATAATCAGCAGCATTCCGTAATAATTCTGCTTTTTTTATAACATCTGAGTATACACGGTCAAAAATTCCTGTTGCTAAATAGTGCTCCCGAAAGTAACTTATGTTTCCGGAGTGCTTTTTACGCTCTATATTATCTAATGCAAGAACTGCACGTATGGCGTGAAATACCGAATAATACGCTCTGTTGGCAGCGGCATCATATTTCTCCGATTTATAATTTATTCTTGCGGTATCTAAATCATCTGCCGATTTTTCTAATCTCAGCAGTGAATAATCACGCATATTTTTATCCTGCATACTTGCTAACTCCCTCCATTTCTACATTCCTGCAAAAACCATATCCATGTTTTCTCAAATCATACTCACTTTTGCTCTTTAAAACGGGGGATACTGTTACGATGTATTTTAAGTCAAGTTCTGATGCTATGTGACATACATCATCAAAACATTTTCTGACTTCGTCGTTGCTTAGGTCAAATATAACCATTATGTCAATATCAGAGTCATCGTCATAATCGCCACGGGCATATGAGCCAAAAAGCCGAACATCATGCAGCTTGTCACCAAATACGGACTTACATTCAGCAACAAATTCAGTTAAGACAGTATTTAATTTTTGCTGCGACAATGCCTGCATAATTGCTCCTTTTCCTGTGCCTATGCTGTTCATTAATATTATTATAATCCTATTTGTGTTGCTTTGCAACTACTGTACTTTGTCACCCCTCGTCCTCGTCCTCTGCTGCACTATCCGCAACGTCGGCGACGCCGGTGCCGCTGACATATTGCATATGACGCCACTGGTTTCTATCAATAAGTATGGCACGGGGCTTTGAGCCCTCGTGAGGGCCGACAATACCAAGCTCTTCCATTTGGTCAACAATGCGGGCAGCACGTGAGTAGCCGAGTTTAAGTCTGCGTTGAAGCATGGAAACAGAAGCTTGACCCGTTTCAAAAATCACATCTACAGCCTGCGGCAAAAGCTCGTCATAATCAGCATCGCCGCCGGCGTCGTTACCCGACCCGCCGCCCGAGGATTTATCCGTGGCGGCTTTTTCAATTTCATGCATAACTTCTTCCGAATACTGCGTGTTACCGCTTTTTTTGATATAGTCCACAACTTTTTCGCGTTCTTTGTCTGAAACCCATGTGCCTTGAAGCCGCATCGGTTTTCCGGAGCCGGTCGGAGCATAAAGCATATCGCCATGACCGACAAGCTTGTCCGCGTTTTGTCCGGGGTCGAGAATAATCTGTGACTCCAAAGCGCTTGCAACCTTAAATGCAATGCGTGAGGGAATATTTGCTTTCATAAGACCTGTGATAACATTGGCGCGCGGGCTTTGTGTTGCGATTATAAGATGAATACCTGCTGCGCGTCCCATTTGCGCGACGCGGCAAACAGACTCTTCAACCTCTTTTGCCGCCATCATCATAAGGTCGGCAAGCTCGTCAATGACAATAACAACCTGCGGAAGCGGCTCGCGCTCCTCGTTGGATTTGCGGGCAATCTTGTTGTACCCTTCGATATCACGCGCATTTGTTTCGGAAAAAAGAGAATATCGTTTCATCATTTCAAATGTAGCCCATTGCAACGCACCTGCTGCTTTTTTTACGTCCGTAACAACAGGTACAAGGAGATGCGGGATTTCGTTATAGATTTTGAACTCAACCATTTTTGGATCAAGCATGATAAAACGTACGTCTTGCGGTGATGCTTTATATAGTATGCTCAAAATAATTGAGTTAAGACAGACGGACTTACCTGAACCGGTTTGTCCGGCAACAAGCATGTGAGGAAGCTTTGAAATTTCGCCGACAATCGGCTGACCGGATATATCCATTCCGATAGCAAAAGTGAGCTTAGATTGTGACCCGGAAAACTCTTGCGTTTCAAAAACATCACGCAGATGAACCTTGCTTATATTTTTGTTCGGAACCTCAATGCCGACTGTAGATATCCTGTTTGGCATTGCGGCAATACGCACGCCAACCGTTCCAAGCGCAAGAGCTATATCGTCGGCAAGCCCCGTGAGCCTGCTGAGCTTAATGCCCGCTTCAAGTTCTGCTTCGTAGCGTGTGACGGAGGGACCGCGTGTGGCATTTGAGATGTTTACATTTATGCCAAAGCTTTGAAATGCTGCTTCAAGGCGTTCGGTGTTGAGCCTTACTTCGCTGTCGCCCGCTTTTGAAGCGGGGTCGCCTTGCGAGAGTAAATTAAGCGGCGGGAAAATGTATGAACCATCTGCTTCTTCGGGCATGGGAACGTTTGGCATGGTGCTTTTTTTCGGCTTTGGTTCGGGCGGTGGGGCTACGTTTGCTTTTGGCGGTGCAGACACGAGCGGTGGCGGCGGGTCGCCTGCGGATATAAATTTTTCCTCTATAATCGGTGGGACAACAGGTAGTTTTCGAGCAGTTCTGCCGTCCATAAACGCGATATCAATCGGCATATCCGCTCTCATGTTAGCCAGTTCGTCATCATCAGCTATACCAAAATCGCCGCCTCGTGTTTGTACTTCTTCGATTTGGAACTCTACATCTTCCCATGGTGCAACAGCGTCCAAAATCTCATCGGGTGTTTTGACCCCCGGTGTTGTATTATACAGTTCGTCCATAGGGTCGCCTGCGAAATAGTCTTTTTTTGCGGCACGCTTTTCATCGAGCGGAATGTCAATTTTTTTCTTTTTCCACATCGGAATAATCGGGTATCTGTACGCACGTTTTTGCTCCTGCAGCCGCTCTTTTTCGTCACTGCTAAGCTCGTCGGGGTACGGCGTTTCGGGCGGCGGCTCATAATAACGCTTTTCGCGTTTTCCGAAAGCTTCAATAAGTCCCGAAATCGTCGCATTAAAGGCAATCATAGTTAGCAGCGCAGCAATAATAATAAGTGTGACTGCAGTGCCGACCTTACCAAAGAGCCATAAAAACAGTTCTGATATACTTCCGCCGATAATTCCGCCTGCAGTAAGATCAGCTCCGTCTTTCCATAACTCGGCAAGCATAATAAACGACAACTCATATTTATCGGCAGGTGTCGCAAAAAGATGAATTAGAGCCGAAGCCACAACAGTAAGAGATAGTGTGGAAATTGTACGCAGCAAAACAGGATGACCTCTGTGAAAAGCCAATATAATAGAGCACATTATAAGTGCGGGGGGCAGGACATAGTACCCGTGACCGATAAGCCTTTTCACAAATCCGGTGAAAAACCCGATAAACACAGGCTCTGCATCAAAGTAACCGATTAGTGAAAATATACCGAGCACAAAGCAAATAATAGCAGCTACCTCACGCCTGCGGGGCGGCTTTGCCGTGCTCCTCGGTGAGCCTTGCGACGGCGGCGATGCCTTTGCGCCTGCAGAGCTGCTCCTGCTTCGGGTGTTTGATTGTGAACTTGTCTTTTTTCTTGCTTGTGCCAATGTGCTGCTCCTCACATTCTAAAAAGTGACCAAATTATTGTTATTAATCCTACAAGCCAGCAGTAATATGCGAATAAACCAAAGTTTCCCTTAGCCATAATCCGTCTCAGCAATCTGATAGCAAAATAACCTACGGTAGTTGAAACAATAAAGCCGACAATATAAACAGGTAGCTGCATTAAATCCGCACCGCCTGAAATAGCATTAAATATTGAAAATAGAGTAGCGCCTAAAACGGCGGGAATTGAAAGCAGCAAAGAAAATCTTACCGCAAAAGAGCCTGTCAAGCCACGCGCAAGTCCAACAGAAATGGTTGTGCCCGAACGTGATAGACCCGGCAGCACAGCGATAGCTTGTGCCACTCCGATAATTAGTGCGTCAACTGCGGTCATGGTTTTGTCGGTTTTGCTTCCTTGTTTAATAAACCTGCTTGATACAAATAATAAGCCGCCGGTGATTATCAGTGCAAAACCGATAAAAAATGTATTAAAGAACAGTTGCGACACGGCCCTTGAAAACAAAAGTGCCACAAACAAAGGCATTGTGCCGATGACAACAAACAAAAGAGCTCTGCCGGGCGGCTTGAGCACTACAGGCTCATCGTCGCCCGAGTCTGCTTTCATGTGCAAATAACTCAGCCCGTCGCGTATCATTTCCTTAATATCTTTTCTGTAGACAATGGTTATGGAAATGAGCGTTCCCAAGTGTAAAAGAACATCAAAAAGCAAATGATGCTCCTCATTATAATTAATATTTAAGAGATTTTGGAATATGGCAAGATGACCTGAGCTTGAAATAGGAAGAAACTCAGCTATTCCCTGTACAATACCGAGAAAAATGGCCATGAAAATAAACATAGTGTATCCCCTTTAGGTTGTGAGGTAGGCTAATTCTTTTTCGAGGTCAAGACGCGGAAAAATGATTTCGCCTTTGTTTACAGTCACAGTCTTTGGCAGCGTGCCAAACGTGAGAGCCCTACTAAATGTTGAAATATCGGCACTTGCTCCGATTTGCCTAAGAATTTCCTCGCATGAATTAGGCATATAAGGCGTGAGCAAAACTGTGCATATGCGGATTGTTTCAAGAAGATTATAGAGCACTGCCGCAAGGCGCGGTTTATTTGCCTCATCTTTTGCAAGCACCCATGGCGCTGTTTCGTCTATGTATTTGTTGGCGCGTGATGTAACAGCAAAAATAGCCGAAAGTGCGTCCTGATAAGCGTAGCTGTCCATGCTCTTTTCGTATAAAGCATAAAGTCCCCCCGCTGCGGTTATCAGCTCATTATCCTCGGGACTGCTCTCTTGATTTTCGGGCAAAGAACCCTCAAAATATTTTATAACCATTGAAACAGTACGTGAAACGAGGTTTCCAAGGTCGTTTGAAAGGTCGCTGTTGATACGGTTAATCAAAAGTTCGTTTGTAAAATTCCCGTCAGTACCAAAGGTATATTCACGCAGTATAAAAAACCGCAGTGCGTCTACGCCGTAACGCTCGGTAAGTATTATCGGGTCAATCACGTTGCCCCTTGATTTGCTCATTTTGACACCGTCAAGATTTAACCAGCCATGTCCAAAAACTTTTTTCGGAAGAGGAATATCAAGAGCCAAAAGCATTGACTGCCATAAGATTGAATGAAGCCGTACAATTTCCTTGCCCACATAATGAACATCGCAGGGCCAGTATTTGTCGAAGTCATCGTACTTATCATTGCCGTAGCCGAGAGCGGTTATATAGTTGCTAAGAGCGTCTACCCAGACATAAATAACATGCTCCGGGTCAAAATCAACGGGAATACCCCACTTAAAAGATGTGCGGGTCACGCAAATATCCTCAAGCCCCGGTTTTAGGAAGTTGTTCACCATTTCATTTACGCGCGAGGCAGGCTCGAGGTAATCACCTATAAGCGACATTATTTTATCGGCATATTTTGACTGACGGAAGAAATATGCTTCCTCTTCGGCGTAGTCAACAGGACGGCTGCAATCGGGACAGTTGCCGTCTTGTAACTGACTTTCAGTCCAAAACGACTCACATGGAACACAATAGAGTCCTTTGTATACATCCTTATATATATCACCCTTGTCATAAAGACGACGAAATATTGTTTGTATTGATTTAATATGATAATCATCGGTCGTGCGGATAAAACGGTCGTATGAAATATTCATCAGCTTCCAAAGACTGAGAATTCCACCGTCTTTATAGAGCAGGTCGTCAACAAACTGCTGCGGGGTAACACCTGCAGCTTCTGCACTTTTCTCCACCTTAAGCCCATGCTCGTCCGTTCCGGTCAAAAACATAACATCAAAGCCCTGCATCCGCTTATACCTTGCCATGACATCGGCAGCCACCGTGGTGTAAGTATGCCCGATATGCAGGTCGCCCGACGAATAATAAATAGGTGTAGTAATGTAAAAAGTATCCTTGCTCACAAATGCCTCCAAAGCTGTTTTTTCGCAGTGCATTATATCACAAAAATAAAAAAAATACAAAAGTTCCCTATGAAAAGCATTTTCAAAAAATATTTTTCGTGATGAACCAAAATGTGAAAATGATGAAAATAAGTTTTAATTATATGAATGCTGTAAACATTATGTAGAAAAATATGTAGAAAAGCACAAAAAATATGTAGAAACGCAAAAATAAAGATGCGACTTTTTGTTGTTGACAGCAAAAATATCTCATGTAAAATCGGTCTTCCAACGGGCAAAAACCATAAGTGAGGAGCAGGTGGACATGAGAGTCAGAACGCTTATTGCAACGAGCGACACAGCCTATACAGAGCATGTTTCGCAACATATTTCAGAATATCATTCGGACACAATAGAAATCAGTGTTTGCAACACATTGGAGCATTTGCAAAAATCGCTCAGTGCAAGGCGTTATGACGTCGCCCTTATGGACGCTGCGCTTATTAAAGGAGCGGATTTAGACGCAGTAACGCTGCCGATGCTGCTGTGGTCGGAGCAGGAGCCATGCGACATATCAATCGTCCCCGGACGGACTATCAAACACCAAAGGATATCAAAAACGGTATCTGATGTTTTGGAAAAATACGCCACCGTTACGGGCAAAATAAATATCGCAGGAGATAAAAAGGGAAAAATAACAGCTGTATGGTCGCCCGCCGGCGGGGTCGGGAAGACAACCTTAGCGCTCGCACTTGCCGCAGCTGCCGCAATAAATGAGAAAGAAGCTTTTTACCTGAACCTTGAAGCTTTTTCGAGCACGCCCGCATACTTTATTGAACAATCAAGGAGTATAAGTGCGGTATTTGAAATGCTCGAAGCAGGTGACGGCAATGCAAAAATGCTCATACAAGGCATCTGCGGAAGTGAGAGCGGCATCAAATATCTTTGCTCGCCCGATAATTTTGACGATATGTGCATTTTATCTCCCGATAACATACATGAGCTTGTAACAAACTGCGCAGATATTACCGAGGAGCTTATTGTTGACCTGTCTTCTATTTGCGATAAGTGCACAAGGCAGGTTTTTGAGCTTGCAGACAGAGTGCTTATCGTAACAGACAACACAGACACCGCCCACCATAAAATAATGCAGTTTGTCGCTCAAAGTAATGTATATGAGAGCATTAAAGATAAAATTATTCTCGCGCTGAACAAAGGCGCATTGCCCTCAATGGAAATATCGCAAAAAAAGGTGTCCTTGCCTCAAATAAACTCCACAGATACAAAGTACATATATAAGGTGCTCGCACAACAAATGGTTTTGGAAAGGCTGTAAAGATGACGGAACAAAGCTGCAATGAGCTAATCGCTCAGATTAAACAGGAAATGCAAAGTCATGCAGACCTCACAAATCTCAGTAACGAAGAGCTTCAAACGCTAATAACCGAGGAGCTCGGCGACAGGATAAAGGCTGCAAGGATTAATCCTGACGGGCTTTGCATTGAGATTGCAAATTTGAATTTCAAGGAAAAAAGACTGATAGCAGCGGCAGTATTTGAAGCAATTCGCGGGCTTGGTGTGCTTGGCGCGATTATTATCGACCCGCAGGTGACAGAGATTATGATAAACGGGTATAAGGATATTTTCGTAGAAAAAGAGGGCAGACTTCATAAAATTGACAGTCAGTTTGAAAGCCGCCGTGAGCTTGAGATTATTATTACCAAGTTTGTATCAAAGGCGGGGCGGGTTGTTAATGAAAGTGAACCGATTGTTGACTTTCGCTTGGAAGACGGCTCGCGGGTAAATGTGGTTATGCAGCCTGTTGCTCTCAACGGTCCGATAGTTACAATGCGGCGCTTTCCCGAAGAAGCAATGACGGTTGAAAAGCTTATAGAATTCGGCTCTATAACCGCAGATGTTGCAGATGTCTTGAAGCTTCTTGTTTCGGCAAAATACAACATCTTTGTATGCGGCGGTACAGGCAGCGGGAAAACAACATTTCTCAATGCGCTTTCAAACTTTATACCCCGTGATGAACGTATTATTACAATCGAAGACTCTGCCGAGCTTCAAATAAAAAATATAGACAATCTTGTCCGTCTTGAAACTAAAAATGCCGGAGCGGACGGCAGGGGCATGGTAAGCATACGCGATTTGATTAAGTCCGCACTTAGAATGAGACCTGAACGTATTGTGGTTGGCGAGGTGCGGGGCGCTGAGGCTCTCGATATGCTGCAAGCTATGAACACAGGACATGACGGCTCGCTCTCAACGGGACATGCCAATTCCACAAGCGACATGCTCAGCCGTCTCGAAACTATGGTGCTGCAAGGTGCCGATGGGTTGCCGCTTGAAGCAATCCGTCAGCAAATCGCCTCTGCGGTGGATATTATCATTCATCTTTCGAGGCTGCGGGACAAAAGCCGCAAAACAATGGAAATTGTAGAAGTGTTGGGCTATGACGCAAATACAAGGCAGATAAGCTTAAACGTGCTTTATGAATTTCAGGAAGAAGAAATCAGCTCAAAGAAAAAAGTGGTTGGAGCGTTAAAGCGTACAAATAATCCTATGAAAAATATATACAAGCTCACAGCCGCAGGGATAGATAAAGCTATATAAAAATTTATAAGGAAGCAGCAATGGAAAACAAAGAGAAACAACTAAAAACACCCGATTATAAAAAAAGCCCGTCAAGGGCGGCAGACCATGTGCTGGCAGCCTGTGCGGGGTTTGCAGCAGGCTTTTTGGTGTTCTATATATTCTATAAAGTGTTGGTGCTTGCAATTATCGGGGGATTAATAATCGGTGCGGTCAATATGTTTGTGGCATCGTATACGGCAACCAAAAAGCGTATTTCAAAACTTCGTATGCAGTTTTTCGACATGCTTGAGGCTATGGCTGTAGCAATGAGAGCAGGTAATCCAATGCTTAAATCGCTTATCAGTGCAAGAGAAGATTTGATTTTAATATATCCGCAAGACAGCGACATTTTGACCGAGCTCGACATTATCATAGGAAGATTTAACAATGCCGTGCCGTTATCAGAGTCGTTTTCGGAACTGGCAAAAAGAAGCGGGCTTGAAGATATCGCAGGTTTTGCCACCATATATGCAACAATTGAGGGAAAATCAAGCAGAGCAGATGAGATTATCCGCGAAACACAGCAGATAATTGCGGATAAAATGGAAATCGAAATGGAAATTGACACAATGATGACAGCGGCAAAGGCTGAGGTGAGCATTATGCTATTTATGCCGCTTGTTATCCTTGGCATCATTGGTTGGGCGGGAGCAGGCTTTATGGATGCGATTTATACAACGGCGGCAGGGCGGATTGTATCAACGGGCGGACTTGCAATTTTTGTGCTCAGCTTTGTGTTGGCACGAAAATACAGCAATGTGGAATTATAGGACACAAAATATGACAATATTTCTCTTAATAATTGCAACGGTACTGACTGTGGCATGGCTTGTGCTCCTTGGCAGAGCAAGCTGTGCGGATTGGAATTGCGTGGCAAACGCAAAGGTTCTTGACAACCGAATTGAAATGCGAAAGCTGATGATAAAAAGCGGCAATGACAGCGAAAGGCTGTCGATGTATAGCGGCATTACGCTTACTGTCATGAAGTTTTTGGCAGGCGGCAATATAAACAAAAAGCATGAAAAGCTGAAACAGGAAACAAACGGACTGCAAAGCGGAAGTTTCAAAGGCTTAAATCCGTTTGTACTGCCGGGATATGTGCTGCAGCGTGAGATAGAGGAGATTGGAAAAAGCGGTATCCATAAAACAATTTTGACAAAGTGCTCTGAGCTATACGGAAAAAAGTACGCACCTTACAAAACAAAGCAGCTTCTTGCAAAAATGCTCTCATACCCGATTATCGGCACTGCATTTACATTAATTATTGCTGTTTTACTGCTCGGCGCGGAAAGCACATCGGCAGGAGTGGCGGTTTTAGGAATTGGTAAAGGATTAATTTTCGTTTTAGTTTATGCCATATATGACGAGCTTAGTGATTTGGTCAAAAAGCGGCAAAATGCAATCATAAGGCAGTTCCCGGGTGTGGTATCAAAGCTTGCACTTCTTGTTACATCGGGCATGATTATGGACACAGCGTGGAAAGAAACGGCATTTTCTCAGGAATTGGAGCTGTATATTGAAATGCGGCGGACATCAAAGGAGCTTGATAACTTGGTCAGTCCGCAGGTGGCTTACAGCAACTTCATAAACCGCTGCAATACAAAAGAAAGTGCAAAGCTTGCCTCTGCAATAATGCAAAATCTGTCAAAAGGAAACAAAGAAATCGGACGACTGCTCAAAGATATGGCATATGAAGCATGGCGGGAGCGGCGGCACACGGCAAAGCGTGATGCGGAAAAAGCAAATTCAAAGCTGATGATACCGACAATGCTTTTATTTCTCGCAATCTTAGTGATGCTTATGGTTCCGATAGCCATGAACTTTTCAGGATTATAAGAAGTTTAGAGACTATGGAAAGGAGGGAAAGGTAAATGTGGAGCAAAATTACAGGTTTTTTTCAAGGCTTAAAAAAAGACGAGAGAGGGCTCTCGGGAGTGGTTGTGGCGATACTGCTCATATTGGTTGCAGTGCTTGCAATCGTGATTATTTGGGTGTTTTTGGGAGACTGGTTGGAAGACCTTTGGGAACAAATCACAGGAAATGCAAGCTCTATATCATAGAGCTGCGCGATAGCCGCGGTGACGCTGTGGTTGAAGCAACAATCCTTTTCCCGATTATGACAATGGTGTTTGCCGCTCTTGTGTTGCTCTCGTTATATCTTCCGGCGCAAGCGGTTTTGCAGAGGGCAACACAATACGCCGCAACCGCTGTTGCCACCGAAATCAGTGACACATGGTTATTTTTTGATGAAACAGGCATGTCGTACTATCGTCATACAAATAAGGACAAGCTGACAAATGTATATGCGGGTATTTTCGCTGCAAGCAGTGATGTTCAAACCAAGGGTGAGAAAATTGTTGCAAGCTTGGAGAGCCGAAGCATCAGCTCAAAAGCGGGAGAGCTGTCAGTTGTATGCAGTCTTGATAACAGCTTTATCTACAAAGAAGTTGTAATAACTGCGTCGCGGCACTACCCGATGCCGGTGGATTTATCGTTTATCGGGTTTCCGAAAACCATTACCGTGACAGCAACATCAAAAGCAGTTGTAACAAATGCTGATGAATTTATACGAAATGTGGACATAGCAAGCGAATTTGTCGGATTTATCAGTAACAAATTCGGACTAAATGATGTTGGGAGTGCCATCAGTTCGTTTGGCGGCAGGGTGAAATCAATATTGGGTTGGTAAAGACTAATGAAAAACTTTTTGCAAAACACAAAAGGAGCAGTGACGGTGTTTGTTACGCTGCTACTGATACCTGCGATACTCATCAGCGGAACGGCTGTTGATGTTGCAAGGCTTCATACTGCGCGAAGTATAGCCGATGATGCAAATCAGCTTGCGGCAAACTCGGTGCTCTCACAGTATAATGCTTTGCTTTATGACCTGTATGGAGTGTTTGGTGTCGCAAAAAATGACCCTGTTTTGGCCGATTTGCTTGATGAATACATACAAGTATCGGTTTTTGGCGAAAAAAGCAAGGACACATCTATCGGTACTTTGCAGCTGTTTTACGGCAGTAACATAAAAATCGAAGACTTGCATTTTTCTGACGGAAAAAACCTCCGTAATCCCGATGTTCTTCGCAGACAAATTGAAGAATACATGAAATACCGTGCACCTGTGATAATTGTCAAGGAACTGCTTGACCTTATCGGTTCAAGCTCCTTTAAGGAAGATACAGGAGTGATAGGGGATAAATTAGATATTGACGATACTATTGCAAAAATCCATGAGAAGTATAAGGAACTCTACAATGCCATTGTAGCCGCTGACCGTTGCGACCAAGTGGGCTACGGTATTGCGGGATATACGGTTGGTACTGTGTCTGCAGACCTCAACCGCTTGCGGGTGCAGTTTGCAGACTTAAAGAAATGTTATGAAGACTGGGAAAAAACGGAAGACACTGATAAAAAAGCTGATTTTGCCGCAAAATACCGTGCAATTCTTGCAAATATCAAGTCCTGCACGGTGGGCGGCAAAGTGGGGACAAATTGGAGCAACGGTGACTGGCGTGGTACTCCCTCAACAAGGCAAGGCTTAAATGCAACAATAGATAATGCAATAAATAATGTTGACAGGTTTAAGGCGGAGTTTGACAAGGTTGTGTCAATCGCCCGTCAGGTCGACAGCATAAAAGATGAGCTTGCCCGAAAAATTGACGCACTTGAAAAGCGTGTTATAAACGGCGATTGCAACGATGAGCTTAAAGCGGCAGTCAAGCCGCTGATAAAAACATATCGCGACATATTAAGGTGGGACAATGTTGAGGGCATGGCAAAAACCTTCAAAGACGGTGGTTACTATTATATAGATGTAACGGTGAAAGACCTGCTAAAAAATGTTGAATACAGAAACAGAAACAGGGCGTCTGACCCGAGGCTCTCGCGTACGCAGCTTGAAAATGTAAGCACAAATGTAAGGCTTGCTCTGTCTGCCGGCACATCGGCAAGCAGCAGCTTGGCATCAACGCTTGGCGGATATACAACGGATAATGTCACATATCAGGTTCCCGCGGGCTTTAAGAAATTCGGCGATTGGGAAGGCAAAAACAAGGAGTTCTTCGAGGAACTCACACAAATGATGAACCAACCTGCAACTCCTCCGATTGCTTTATACGACGGACAGAAAGAGGCGGGCGGGAAAAACACGGAAGCAAAACAGCGCGGCATGATTGATCAGCTTACAAGTCTTGTAAGTGATGCTTATGCAGGCATGTCAAACAGCTCGCTTGGTGCAGATTACATAAAAAGCAGCAGCGGCGGCGGCAGTGATATCCCAAACACAAGCAAGATATCGCAGTCGGTTTCGCAAGCGGCAAACCACCCTGTGGCGGACGTAATTTCAAATCCTTACAGCAGTGTGGCAAAAGCAGGTGACTATCTGCTGCTGCTCACGTACTGCACATCAATGTTTTCAAATTACACAACGGCAAGACCGGACATAACAGGCAAGAAAATAGATGATATATCAGGCATCGGCTTTCCAAAATCAATTTCAGGTATTCCTATAAGTCCCGAGGTGAACTACTTTTTCCATTCTGAGTGGGAGTATCTTTACAACGGAAATGAAAACGCGGGCAAAAATCTCAGTGCCGTATCAAATCTTATATACATAGTACGCATCATTTGCAATTACATCACTGTTTTTAGTGTTACCGAAGTCACACTTATAGTAAACGGTATCCGTGCGGCATTTTCATGGTGCCCTCCGATTGGGGTGATTCTCGGGGAACTGGCGAGAGCTGCCTTTGTTGCAGCCGAAGCGGCAATAGACCTTGCAACACTTCGTGCAGGTTATAAGCTTCCTCTCATAAAGAGCAAAACGCAGTGGAAATGCAGTCCGAGCGGCATAGTGAAAGCATTATCGGATGTAATGTCCGATACGGTCAGCAGCAATGAAAGCTCCGATAATAAAGGGATAACATATTCAAATTACCTGCTGTTTTTCTTCTTAACAAAAGGAATTGCGGGAGAGGGAGCAGCTACGCAACTGACCGAGCGTACCGCAAACCTGATTGAATGGAACATTATAAATTATCAAGGCGGTCTTTTCTGTGACGAGAAAAAAATGACAGAGGCTTTATCGGCATCAGACAGTTTCAAAATGGAAGATATGAAAACCGATTTTAGTATAACAACAACGGTTGACATGCGAATGTTGTTTTTGTCAATGATATTTGCTCAAGGTTTTTCAAATGCAAGAGGTATTGGTATGCCGCAAACAATGCCCGTTACACAAACAAACCACAGAGGGTACTGACGGTGAAAATTAAACGAAATGATGAGAGAGGATATATTGTTGTTGAAACGGTCGGTACATTTATCCCGTTTGTTTTACTTGTAGTGTCAATATTAAGCTTGGTCAATATAATTACGCTGCAGTCTCGTATCCACCATGCGCTGACACAAACGGCGCTCACAATATCAATGTATACATATGTATTGGAAAAAGTAGGTTTGGCAGATGATTTAGCAATACTTGATGAAAAAGCACATGAGTTTGGTAAATCAATCAGCTCGGTAGGCAGCGGCATTGAAGCGCTGACAGATGACCCGGACACAATGCTCAAAGGCTTAATGAATTTCGGAATAAATGAACTAAAAAGCTTAGCTGCGGCAGAGATGATAAAACCTTTAATTATGAGTTATCTGAAAAATGGTGACACATCCGCACAGTTGTATTTAGAAAATGTGAGAGTAACAGAATTTAACTTGACGGATTGTATCATTATTGACAAGAACGAAAATGTAAAGCTGACGGTTCAATATGAAGTTGAATATACCTTCGGCGCACTAAGATTACCGTTTACGCCGACACTTCGTTTAAGTCAGACAGTTGTTACAAAAGCATGGCTCACAGGGAGCGGAGAGGGATACAGAAGATGATGCAGATACTTATTATTGTTTTTGCCGTTATTGCCGCAATATACGACATTAAGCTTCGTATTATCCCGAATTTACTCATACTTTTTATGTTTTGCACATGGCTTTTAATAGTAGTTATTTTATTTTTTGTTGAAACCGACAGAGCTGTTGCACTTTTGATTGACGCAGGGTTTGGTCTTTTTATCGGCACAGGGATATTTGCAGCGGTTTATCTTATCAGCCGAGAGGGATTAGGCGGAGGTGACGTAAAATTTATTGCGGCTGCAGGATTGTTTTTAGGGCTTGGCAGCACTATCGCCTCCATATTTTTTGGAAGTCTTCTTGCCGCACTGACCGGAGTTGTACTCATATTGCTGAAAAAAATTACACGAAAGGACAAAATGCCGCTTGCTCCGTTTTTGCTTGTCGGCATAGTGATAGCAGTGTTTTTGACATGAACAGAAAAATTATCCTATTAATTGCAGCAGGGTGTGCCGTCCTAATAATTTTGTCGTGGGTTGTTGTTTTGAGCACCAAATCAACAGCCGAAAAACAACAAATTCTTATCGGACGAGCAAGAGAGTATATAAATGACGGCATATATATTATGGCAGCTTCTTTGCTTGAGGAAGCTGCAGGATATGACGGTGCGCACACAATCACGGCAGAAAATGAGCTTAAAGAAATGTACTTGCATCTGATTGAAAGTAAAGGTTTTTCGCGTAAATACATAAGCCTGCTCGAAAAACAAATGAGCAGAAAAAACTGTCCGCCCGAGGTTTTTATTGAAGCCGCCGAGTATTATTTGAGCACAAATGCAAAGCAAAAAGCATATGAAATCCTGAAAAATGCAATACATCGCACAGAAAACAGCGACATCAAAAGAGTTTACGAGGGCTGCAGATATGCTTTCGACATAAGCCGCACTACCTATGACGAGACAGCGGCAATATATAACCAAACCATACAAGTGCGGCAGGGGGAAAAGTGGGGAATAGCAAGTGTTGACGGCGGGGTGCTTATTCCATGCGAATATGAAAAGATAAGCACCTTTTCAAACGGCAGAGCGGTTGTTAAAAAGGACAGCGTTATTTATGCCGTCGATAAAAATAATAACCGCATTGCACTCGCTTCAAGTGACGTACAGGACTTTTCCAATCTTGCCGAAAACAGGGTTTCGCTGCTTCGTCCTGACGGGTGGTATCGTGCGAGCGAAAACTTCCAAACAGGTACAAATGTGTTTGAAGATATTGGTATGTACAGCGGAGGATATGCGGCTGCAAAAGCAAACGGCAGTTGGGGAGTTATTGATACGAAAATGAACTGGCTCATTTTGCCTGAATATGACGGGGTAATAACAGATGAACTTGGGCGTTGCTATGCACAAGGAGCGGTTTTTGTGCGAAGCGGTGATAATGTTTATCTGCGCACGGCAAAAGGTTTTTTGAGTGATAGATATCAGGATGCACGCCCGTTTTCCGATGAGGGATACGCAGCTGTAAAAAAAGAGAATAAATGGGGATTTATTGATACAGGCGGTGACGTAAAAGTTGATTTTATCTTTGATGACGCACTTTCATTCGGGCAGCACCTTGCTGCGGTAAAAATCGGTGACTTATGGGGATATATCAGCATTAACGGGCAGGTGGTAATTGACGCTGTTTTTGTGGAAGCAAAAAGCTTTTCAGGCGGCTCGGCGCCTGTTTTGACCGAGAGGGGCTGGCAGCTTATTACATTAATCGAATACAAGAGAGGAGCTACATTATGAGTAGTATAAATTGCAAAATTGAAAGCAGAAATGATTTTTTGACGGGAACATACTTAGTTACAAGTATTTCGGATAGTGACTTAGACCAAAATGCACTCCATACAATTCAAAAGGATTGTCCGCAGTTTATTATGCCGTTTAATTATAAATGTATTAACGGGCAGGTGGAGTTTACATACAAGGTCGGTTCGCTTTGCAAACTGCAGTATTTTTATGGTGATGTAACCCATACGGAGTATATGACAATGTGGCGCAGTATGCTCAGCCCTCTTCTTGAGTGCGGCGATTGGCATATGAATTCGCGCTCATTTGTTCTTTGCACCGATTATTTGTATTACGACAAGAGCAAAAAGACAGTTGTATACATATACATTCCGTCAAAGTGTGAATGTTCAAGCTTTGAGGCGTTTAACGATATGGCAATTACTGTTGCAAAAAATATTACAGTATCTGACCCCGTATTGGAAAATAAGGTGCTTCGTTCGATTATAAATGATTTTAATCCACGTGATTTTCTGAAAATGCTTATGGAATACACACCGCCTCAAGCTATTCAAGAGACAGAGGTGTTAGATGAAATCGACGGGCTGTCTGTCGCGGATATCGCAGACGAAGAAAAAAGCGGCTTTAAGGTTTTTGGCTCCCGACATAAGAAAGAAAAGGAAACTAAACACAACGGATACAAAAATGTTGTGCCTGTTAATTTGCCCCCGGCGGCACAAGAAAAGCCACAGGAGAGTATTGATAATACACAGGAAACTAAAGAACTTAGAAGCGGACCGGGGTTTCGCCTCGTCGGTAAAGCAAGTATGCCGCAAATAATTGATGTAGAGGTATCGGACGGCGGTATGTTTACAATCGGACGATTTGATGCAAGTGTCGGGAAAAAGCAGTCAAGCTTCGAGTTTGACAAAAAAACAAAAGCGGTCAGCCGCCGCCATGCCGTAATAGAACGTGAAGGCTCCGTTTATAAGATAATAGATTTATCATCAAGTGCAGGAACGTTTATTAATGATAAAAAACTGCCGCCGAACACACAGCATGAACTTACAGCAGGCAGCCGTGTATCATTTGGTAACATGGGAGCAGACTATGTATGGGAGTAAATTGGAGCAGTCATATTATATAGAAACGAAGCTTGGCTCGGGAGCAAGCGGAGCTGTTTACAAAGCTTGGCACAAAAGACTTAGAAAACATATAGTTATCAAGGAATTAAAGGATAGCACTCTCAGAGCAATCGAGGTTCACAGAAATGAAATTGAAGCTTTGAAGAATGTAAAGAGTTTGTATGTGCCGCAGGTTTTTGATTTTCTAATGGAAGACAAAAGCAGTTACACCGTCATGGAATATATTGAAGGTGACAGCTTGGATAAAATTCTTAAACTCGGAAGAATGTTTTCTGAAACGCAGATAGTCAAGTGGTACTATCAGCTTGCCGGTGCCTTGGAGGCTATACACAAACAAAATGTGTGCCACCGTGACATTAAGCCAGCAAATATCATGCTTATGCCGGACGGTGATGTGTGCCTTATTGACTTTAATGCCGCTTTTGTCAGTGGCAATAATACAAAAATAGTACACCGAAGCTTGGGTTATGCATCACCCGAGCAGTATTTGTATTTTAAGTTTTGTGATGATATTAACCGGGCAAATACGCTTTGTGTTGCTGAGCCGCAGCCTATCTATGTCCGCAAATCGGAAATTAATCAAATTGACTGGAAGCTTTCCGATATATACAGCCTCGGTGCAACAATGTTTCATCTGATCACAGGAAAACGTCCGCCGATATCGGCAGACGATGAAGCAGTTGCTATAAATCTTGGCAGTGAGCTTGGTGAAGTGGCAAAAATTGTGCAGCGCTGTATGAGAAAAAAACCGGAAAACCGCTTCCCCACCGCCTGCGACCTCCGCAAGTCTATATACCCCCTGATGTGAATGATTATGAATGAAAACTTGCTCGTGGTAGGCAACTATAAAACTGAATATAACAAAATTCTTGGTATAAATCTTGGTTCTCAAGCGATATATCGCTCAAAAGGTTTGCTGAAACATTTGATAAAGAGAAAACACTATAAATGCATTGAATATATTGACAACATGATAGATATGTGCTATTGTAACAGTACATTGAGTGTTGGATTGTTGAGGTCGGAAATGGTTCCCGACACTCCTCGAAAGAGGAACCTGAGATGCAGGATACACCGCCCTGCCTTCAATCCACTCAAACAAAGCCCTGCCTTTCGGCAGGACTTTTTGTTGCATGTAATATTGCCGCTACTATTTATTTTTCATCTCTATCAGCTTGTTTTTGAGCTCAACTTCGATGCGCGAGAGTTCGACTTCAGCGGCGCGGCGGCGCTCGGAGCCTTCGGTTTGAATATTGCGAACCTCTTCCAAAGTATCAATAAGCTGCTGATTTGTGTTTACAAGAGTTTCAACATCAACAACACCGCGCTCGGCTTCTTTCGCAATTTCAACACTGCTCATTTTTAGTTTTTCGGCATTTTTGGCAAGCAGCTCATTTGTTACATTTGTTACCTCGCGCTGAGCCTCCATTGCCTTTTGTGCGTTGTGCATTCCAAGAGCAAGCACCATTTGGCTTTTCCATAGAGGAATGGTGTTGACGATTGATGTCTGAATTTTTTCAACCATAATTGTGTCATTGTTTTGAACAAGGCGGATTTGCGGAGCCATTTGAATGGAAATCATACGTGTAAGCTCAAGGTCGTGCAGCTTTTTTTCAAAACGGCTAATCATATTGACATAGTCATTGACAGCTTGTGCGTCCTCTGCCTTGCCGCTTTCTTCTGCTTTTGCGCGAAGCTCGGGTAAAACTGTGTTTTTACATTCTTCAAGCTTTTCTTTGCCTGCAAGAATATACATTGTCAGTTCCCTAAAATATTCCCTGTTCATCTCATACATTTTATCAAGCATTGCCGCGTCTTTGAGTAATGTAACCTGATGTTTTTCAAGCATATTTGTAATTTTATCGACATTGGCAGAAACTTTGGAAAACTCTGCCTTCATAGTTTCAAACTTATTGCGTACCTTTTTGCGAATACCCAAAAAGCCTTTTTTGCCCTCTCCCGTGTCGGAAAAGCCCCTAAGCTCAACAACCAAGCCGGAGAGCATTTTGCCAACCTCGCCCATGTCTTTGGTACGGACATTTTTTAACGTGTTTTCGGAAAAATTGGCGATATTTCGCTGAGAAGCCGCTCCATAGGTCAAAACGGCACTTGTGTCAGTGATGTCAATTTGCTTTGCGAATTCGCGAACCTGATTTTGGTCTTCTTCGCTGAGCCTGCTGATATCAAGCTGTACGGCAGCTTCGTCTTCTGTTGGTATTGTAATATCTGTCTTTGCCAAAGCAGTTGCCGCAGCATCGTTTTCGATGTCGGGGTTAAGTGTCAGGGTTGGTACATATTCCATGGCTTCCATCTCTTGCATAATCATAATCCTTTCAAATCAGAGTGTAGGGTGGCTTGATTATATCATGCTTTTATGTTATAATCCACACATGAATAGAATTTCCCCGTCAATACTCGCGGCAGACTTTTCAAAGCTTGGCAGTGAGATTGAAAGTGTAAAAAACGCAGACTACATTCATTTTGATGTGATGGACGGTGTGTTCGTCCCGAATATCTCGTTTGGTTTTCCCGTACTTGAGTCTGTTCGAGCCATTACAGATAAAACACTCGATATACATCTTATGATAAATTCCCCGTCGCGTTACATATCAAGGTTTGTAGACGCGGGAGGGGGCATTATTACGTTTCATGTCGAGGCGGAAGCACCCGAAAGTGTGCACAGTGCAATCGATGAGATACAAAAGCTCGGCAAAAAAGCAGGTCTTTCACTAAAACCTGAAACACCAAGCGAAGCGCTGCTGCCATATATAAGCAAATTGGATATGGTGCTTGTGATGACAGTTGAGCCGGGTTATGGGGGGCAGGATTTTATACCTGAAATGCTCCCGAAAATCACAGAAATCCGAAGTATGATAAACAAGCTTAACCCGGACTGCGAGCTTGAGGTTGACGGTGGCATTAATCTTGAAACAGCAAAACTTTGCGTCAACGCCGGAGCAACCGTGCTTGTTGCCGGAATTGACGTGTTTAACACAACAAACAGAGCCGCGCACATTGAACAACTGAGGAACTTATGAAATGGATTATTTTCCGTCTGCACTTGAAAATCTGATAGATAAATTTGCGACATTGCCCGGAATAGGACGTAAAACCGCGCAAAGATTGGCTTTTTTTATGATATCGCTGAGTGACGAGGAAGCCGTCAAATTTGCGGAAGCGATAACCGATGCAAAAAACAGTGTCGAGTGCTGTGTTGTGTGCCTTAACCTGACGGATAACGAAACCTGCGTAGTTTGCAGAGACAAAAGGCGAAATACAAAAGTGGTGTGTGTAGTGCCCGACCCAAAAGGTGTGCTTGCAATAGAACGCTCGCACGAGTATGACGGGCTATATCACGTGTTGCACGGCGTGATATCCCCAATCAGTAACGTAGGACCCGATGATATCAGAATAAAAGAACTCGTCGCACGTGTTTCGGACGGTGAGATAGACGAGGTTATAATGGCAACAAATCCGGATACAGAGGGCGAAACAACAGCAAGGTATATATCAAGACTTCTTCAACCGTTTGGTGTGAAGGTAACAAGACTTGCCTATGGTATTCCCGTTGGAGGGAGCTTGGAGTTTGTAGATGATGCAACTCTCATGCGTGCTATTGAAGGCAGAATGGAAATGTAAGGAGCATTAAGAAACTAATGGCAGAAAAACTAAAAATTATATCTCTTGGCGGTCTTAACGAGATTGGCAAGAACCTAACTGTGTATGAATATGAAAATGACATAATTATCGTCGATTGCGGGCTTGGTTTCCCTGATGATGATATGTATGGCGTGGACATAGTAATACCAAATGTTGATTATCTTATTGAAAACAAACAAAAAATCCGCGGCATCGTACTGACGCACGGACACGAAGACCATATCGGTGCACTGCCGTATGTTATGCGTGATATTAACGTGCCGATTTACGCAACGCCGCTTACCGCAGGGCTTGTCGGGCTAAAGCTCGCCGAAAACAAGCTGCTTGAAAGCACCGTGATTGAGGTAAAAAAACCCGGTGATGTCATAAAGCTCGGCTGTTTTAAGGTTGAGCTTATACATGTAAATCACAGCATACATGACACGGTCATGCTCTCTATCAGAACACCTGTAGGTATTATTCTTCATACGGGTGACTTTAAGTTCGACTCAACTCCGGTTTCAGGTGATATGATTGATATCGCACGCTTAGGGGAACTCGGCAAAAAGGGCGTGCTTGCGCTGCTCTCGGACTCCACAAACGTGGAAAAACCGGGTTATTCCACGTCGGAAAGCAAGGTCGGTCAGCGTTTTGATGAGCTGTTTCAAGGCTGTACACAACGCATTATTGTAACAACTTTTGCATCAAACGTGCATAGAGTGCAACAGGTTATTGACTGTGCGGTAAAATACGGCAGGCGTGTAGCAATTACAGGCAGGAGTATGGAAAATGCACTGCGTGTTTCTACGGAGCTTGGCTGCGTCAAAATACCCGACGGGTTAATAATGGATTTGAGCAAAATAAACAATTTGCCGCCCGATAAAATAGTTATAATCACAACAGGCAGCCAAGGTGAGCCGATGAGTGCTCTCTACCGTATTGCATTTTCGGGTCACAAGCAAATCGAAATAAAATCGGGCGACAGGGTTATCATCTCGGCATCAGCAGTTCCGGGCAATGAACGGACTGTCAGCCGTGTAATTGACGAGCTGTTTCGCCGCGGAGCAGAGGTCATCTATGACAAGGTTTCGGAGCTTCACGTATCGGGACATGCCTATCAGGAAGAACTGAAAATGCTTATGGCACTCACCAAACCAAGATTTTTTGTCCCCGTTCACGGTGAGCACAGACATCTTTGTATCCATGCCAAGCTGGCAGAGACCATGGGCATTGCCTCAAGAAACATTGTTATTGCCGACATCGGGCAGGTCATAGAGCTCTCGGGCAAACGTATATGCAAAAACGGCACTGTACCGTCGGGCAAGGTATTGGTTGACGGCACAGGCGACTTTGACATTACTTCCGTCGTTTTACGCGACAGAAAGCACTTGGCACAAGACGGTATGATTGTTGTAATCATCAATCTTTCAAGTGAGGACGGCAGCTTGATAACAGAACCCGACATAATAACAAGAGGCTTTATTTATGTAAAAGAGTCAGAGGAATTAATGCAGGAGCTAAAAGCCGTAGTACTGAAAACAATTGAAAACTGCATAGCAGAAAATTTATCCGACCGCTCTGCACTCAAGCGTTCCATACGCACAGAGCTTTCAGAATATTTATATAAAAAGACAAAACGCAAACCAATGATATTAACAACTGTGACTGAAATATAAGGCTAACAATAAATAGTATCTTCCTAATCAGGGCTAAAGTTTATAAATGTCTGTAAACTCATTTCATTAGAGCAACCAAACTCACTTCGTTCAGACAAGGTTGCTCTTTTTCATTACATTTCGCGCCTCGCAAGTATTGCGAGTTGCAGACATTGGATAAACCTTAGCAAAGAGATTAGTAAGACACCATTTTATTGTTAGCTAACAATAAAAAATTTACAAAAAGTTCACAAAATAGCTTGTAAATGCTAAAAAAGTGTGGTACAATGACTGGTACAGCAGACAGAAAAAGGAATTTTCTGTTAATCGGTCGCAGAAAGGATGGCGAGTAAGATGAATATTTCAGGAGTAACACAAACGGCTCAAGTGCTGCCGAATACACAAGCACAAGAAACCCCGGCACCGGTACAAAGTCAAGCTCAGTCACAAGCTGTCGGCTCAGATGCAGTTAATCTGAGTTCACAAGTATCCACACAGGTTATGGATATGGCAAACAGACAGTTTGAACAAGCCGCCAACGAACTAATCAGCACAATGGCAGCATCCACAGGAGTAGGTTCAAACGTCGACGTATCGGTATAGTTTAATACTACACAAAAAATGCCGCCTTATGGCGGCATTTTTGCTGTGTAGTTTCTTAGAACTGGGCAAAATAGATTTGGATATTTCTTATCTTGCTTCTGCCATATATACATCGTAAAGTTTTCCGGCCCATTCTTCATATGTAGCATACTGCCCGTCTGTTCCGCTTGCGGAGAACATATATTCTGCCATTTTTAAGATGCCTTCATTTGTGACTTCGGCTAATTCCATAATAGAAGATGTTGGAGCAGCAGTTCTGATTTTTTGGGCATACTCATTATATATTTGTTGATATCTGGACGCTGTAGGAGCAGGTTCAGGTGTCGTTGTGGGCTCAGGTGTTGCAGGTGATGTAGTTTGTGTATTTCCGCTACTTTGTCCACCACCGCTTTGATTGTTTGGGTTAGGTGTCTGTGTCGGTGATGAAGTCACCTCAGCTGACGGAGTTGATGCGGGTGTCAAAGGTGGTGTTGGTGTCGTTATAATTGTTTGCTTATCCGGTACACCTGATATATAAGAACCTCTTTCAGATGGTGCTTCATTAATAATGGGGAGTGCTATTGATAAAGTGCAAATAAAAAGTATCGATGACACCCATATAATTCGTGATTTTATTGTCTCTACGCTTAAGCCAATAAAAGTTATACAAAATACTAATGCCAAAACAGACCATAAAAACGCATATATGTATCTAATGAATAAATCTGTAAATATCCCAAGTTCAAAAAAGATAGCATACGCCGTGGGGTCAGTAAATATTACAAGATTAAGGTTAGAAAACCCGATAACTGCACCAAGCAGATAAATAATGCCTGCAGCGATACCACCGTTTTTTCCTCTTCGTGTAGTTATTCCGATAATACCGCCAATTAGCAACAGAAAACCCAATAACAATACAGGTAATTCACGCACGTCGTTGATATTGCCACTAAATAAATTGGCCAAATCAACGGCATATGATTGCAGGATAATAATACAGAATATTGCTATACTAACAATTCCAAAAATAAGTTTTGCTCTTTTTGCACCTCGTGAAGAATAGTGGCGAGAGTTATAAAAAGAAAATGGAGAGAGTGTGTTTGTTTGATAATTTGGTGAATATTTGGGAGCAGATGATTGGTCACTCTGAGTATAATTTGGTGTCTTTTCTGTCTCTGGAAATGGCACTGCAAAAGGAGGGGGAATTGAAGTTTCAGTTACGTCGGACGACAAGGGTTCATTTTTGTTGCCCCTTTGTTCAACAGGACAACCACATCCAATACAAGATAGTGATTTATCGCTTATTTCTTTATTGCATTCAGGGCATTTTGTAAGTGCCATATTGTTATCCTCCAAACTATATACTCATATTATCCAGATGCAAATAATAAAAAACCAACCAATCATTGAAATAACACCAAGAACTATTCCTGTAGAAGCATCCTTTCCGATGTAACCGAGACGTTTTGCTTTATTTCCTTGGGCTATTGCAATGATGCCAAAAATTAATCCCCCAATAAATAAACCAATTACGCCACATACCAAAGATGTGGTGGCAGCTTTTTTTGCGGCTTGTTCATTTTGTTGAAGTAATTGCAAATAATAGAACTCTTGGCTGGGAGCATAGTTTTGTTGATATGCTGTATGAACGTTATAAGATGATTGATTAGCAGATGCCTGTTGAGAAAAGGGTGGCAAATATGATGCTTTAGCTGTTCCGCAATTAGTTGTACTTTTGAGTGATGCAATAGGGTAACCACAACCTACACAAGTAGAAGCTCTATCGCTAATTTCTTTATTGCAATCAGGACAATTGAAAAGCGCCATATATAGACAGCCCCCATATAGAGTTTATCTTTGGAAACGAAAAGTGCCGTGTATCATTACATACACAGCACATAATGTGCGTCACAATCGACTACTTACATTGTTACGCTTGCGATATTATGCAAAGCGTTGTAAAATAGTGCTCGTGGTATTGCGAAAGCAATTGTGTATGTGGGTTCATCACATATGCAGGGCGGGGAGGGGTTCGAGCCCTTCTCGCCTGCCGCCGACAAGTCGGCGAGGCACTTTCGTCTCCTGCCGATAAGTATATATTATGTATGAATATATTGCAAGAAATATATCAAGATATATAACTTGACTTGCAATACATAATGTCTACTATACTAATGATATGCGTTATGTAAGGAGAAGCATCTCGTGTTAAATGATAAAAAGTTTTTAACCTATAATCAACAAATGAAGTATCTGCGTACAGATAAGAATATAATCTGTAGTGGAACGAAAGATAAAGAGATACTGAGCAGAGTTGGATATTTCAATTTGATAAATGGGTATAAAGAACCATTTGTTACAGCAGTAGTTGATGGTGTTCATGTATATTATCAAGGAACAAGCGTAAAAGAGCTTCATAGTGTTAAAAGGTTTGACGATGAACTAAGATTGCTGTTGTTAAGGTATATAACTCAAGTCGAAGAAGAAGTTCGCACTATCACAGCGTATAAATTCGATGAGATAAATAAATGTGGTAAAATAGCATGGTATCAAGTTGATGCATTTGATACATCTAAGGATGTATCAAAGATTGTTAAGGTCATATCACGTGTTTATAGTGAAATAGGCGGTGCAAATCAAGATTATATTAGCTATTACCTAAAGCATCACAACTATATACCAACATGGATAATGATTAAAGTTATTCGCTTTTATACTCTCATTGAGCTTTTAGAGTTTAGCAAGGTTCCTGTAAAAAAGGCAATAACTTCTCTATATGGTGTTCTCGACAACAATGGAGTTCCTGATTTCAAACTGCTTATTGCCAGTCTTCATTGGCTACGTACTGTTAGAAATTCATGTGCACACAACGAACGTATTTTTGCAATAAAGCAAACTGATAGCCGATTAAAAACCATGTACATGAGCCTGCTGGCAGCAAGTTACTCGAGGGAGAATGATAGAAAAATTATAGACTTGCTTGTTTATATGAAGTATTACTTACCCGAAAACGAATATGATGTACTAATGAGTGGTGTTGACAAGCTGCTCGTAGAGTTAAAGCGAAATATTCGAGGGCAAGCATTTGAGTATGTAAGAGCAGCGTTAGGGATTAAAGACATTAGCCATATAGAACAACTGCGTAGAACAGCAAAGACAAAGCCCGTTATTTATGGAAAAATAGGACAGTTATAGTTGACAAAACATAGTTTTATGATACAATGTCCGTGAGATGTCCGATGTATGTCGGGCAAAGGGTCGCAATCCTTAGGGAAAGCGGCTCTTTAATTGTGGACAACCCTACGCACTGAGCACCTCACGTATAATTTCCTCTACGCTCATTGATGCCACATCAATGCTGCGAAGTGCTGCGGATATTTCGCCCTGTGTGTAGCCGAGCACAGCAAGTGCTGCCGATGCATCACGCAAAGTAGAGCCCTGCTGACCGGCATGGTCAGAAGGTGGGACATATCCCGTAGCTTTAAGAGAGGGCATATCCTTGCTTATCTTATCTTTAAGCTCGAGCATTATCCTTTGTGCAAGCTTCTTGCCGACACCGGGAGCGATAGTGAGCGCAGTTTCATCATCATTTATTACGGCAAGAGCAAGAGCTTCGGGTGATGCCGACGATAAGATTGACAAAGCTGCCTTTGGTCCCACGCCGGACACACTGAGAAGCTGCTAGAAGCACCGCTTTTCGCTCAAATCATAAAAACCGTACAGGTCAAACGTATCCTCTTTAATGTTGCTGTATATATACAGCTTCGCTTTTTTCCCTGTTTCAAGCTTAGAGAGGGTGTTGAGCGTTGCCAAACAGGCATACCCAACCCCGCCGACGTCAATAACTGCAAGGTTTTGACCGATAACCGTTACGGTTCCGTCTAAATAGTAGAACATACATTTCCTCCGTTTATATTAAGAAGTGAATTTGCCACACGTGCATGGCATATAGCAATAGCCAAAGCGTCGGCTGCGTCGTCGGGTTTTGGGGTCTGCTGCATGTTTAACAGGCGGCGCACCATTTCCATAACCTGCTTTTTTGTCGCCCGCCCATAGCCCGAAACTGCTTTTTTTACCTGCAGCGGAGTGTACTCAAACATGGGAATACCGCGCTCCTCACCTGCGAGAATAACCGCCGCCCGCCCCTGAGCAACGGTGACGGCAGTTTTTTGGTTTGTTCCCCAAAAAAGCTCCTCAACGGCTATAGCGTCGGGCTTAAAAGTTTGGATTAGCTGCGTCACATCGTCGTTAATCTGTTTCAAACGAAGTGCAAGCCTCATCTTGCTTGGCGTCGATATAACACCATACCTCACAAGTGAAATATTACCGCAATTTTCGCTTACAATTCCAAAACCTACCGTAGCAACACCGGGGTCAATTCCAAGTATAACCAAAGCTTTAACTCCTTGACAATAGTGACTGATTTTATTATACTCTTGTGAGTAAGGAAAGTGCAAGACAATATTCAAAGTGCAACAAGCAAGCAGTTTCCTCCGGAATTTTTTCTGCAAGCAGGTCTCGTCGCCTTACTTTCGAAAAAATCCCGTAGAAAACTGCTAACTTATTGCAATAGCAATTAACAAGGTGTGCATGTGTTAGAACTTAAAAATATATCAGTATCGGCAAAAGATGACGACAGCATTGAAATAATCAATGGTGTCAATCTGACATTGGAAGAAAAAAAGATATATGTAATCACAGGTCCGAACGGCGGCGGCAAAACATCACTCGCAAAGGCAATTATGGGTATTTATCCCGTATCAGCGGGAAAGATTTCCCTCGACGGCAAGGATATAACAGACAAAACAATAACCGAGCGGGCAAAGCTTGGTATCGGTTACGCATTTCAAGCACCACCCCGTTTCAAAGGGCTCATGGTGCGTGATATACTATCCATAGCCTGTAATGCAAGTAATAAAAAAGCTGATGAAAAAACGCTGTTTTCACTTCTTGCAGACGTCGGGCTTTGTGCACAAGACTATATTGACCGTGAGCTTTGCGCGAGTTTTTCCGGCGGAGAGCTAAAACGCGTTGAGATAGCGACCCTTTTGGCTCGTGATTTACGCGTTGCGTTATTTGACGAGCCGGAAGCAGGCATTGACCTTTGGAGCTTCCAGAAACTCACCGATACATTCAGAGCACTGCACGAGAAAGCAAATATGACCATTGTGATAATCTCACATCAGGAGCGTATTCTCAGACTTGCAGATGAAGTCATTTTAATATGCGGCGGCAGGGTTTCCGACATAACAACACCCGAGAAAATACTTGGCGATGTGAATTTCTTCGACGAGCCGGGATGTTTTTGCCCGAACTGTTTCAGCAGAAAAAAGGTATAGGTAAAAGGCATGTTGACAAATATTGACAAAAAACTCCTGAAAGAAGTTGCTGACCTGCACGAAATCCCGCAGGGAGCATATAACATACGCAAAAACGGCGAAAAGCACTCCCGCAATACTACGGCAAATATCGACATCGTAACAAAACCGGACAAACCGGGCATCGACATTATTATTAAACCGGGAACAAAAAACGAAAGTGTTCACATACCCGTTATAATGTCCGAAAGCATGGAAGACATGGTATATAACACGTTTGAAATCGGAGCGGACAGTGATGTTACAATAGTTGCAGGCTGCGGAATTCACAACTCATCATCAAAGGACGCAGGGCATGACGGTATTCACGAGTTTTTTGTAAGACGCGGCGCAAAAGTAAAATATATCGAAAAGCATTACGGCGACGGTGACGGCACAGGCAAGCGGATATTAAACCCGACAACTGTTATTGAAATTGAAGAAGACGGCATAGCCGAGCTGGAAATGGTGCAGATTAAAGGTGTTGACAATACAAAGCGTGATACACTTGTAAAACTCCAAAAAAATGCAAAGCTGATTGTTTCGGAGCGGCTTTTGACATATCAGCAGCAGGAAGCCACATCAATAATCACCGTGGAGCTGCTCGGTGAGGACTCTACTGCACAGATTATTTCGCGAAGCGTCGCCCAAAACGACTCCAAGCAGGTTTTCCACTTAAACATGAGAGGTCATGCGGAGTGCCGCGGGCATATACAATGTGACTCCATTATAATGCACAACGCCGTAGTATCATCAATCCCCGAAATAACGGCACTTGACGAGGGTGCGCAGCTTGTTCACGAAGCGGCAATCGGCAAAATAGCGTCCGAGCAGCTTACAAAACTTATGTGCATGGGACTGACGGAACTTGAGGCAGAAGAAACAATACTGCAAGGATTTTTGGCATGAGTATTAATTTTAGCGATGAGATATTTGAAGAAGAAGACAGCGAAGCTGTATTAATGTCGGCAAGATATACGGGCGAAGACGCAGGCGAAGTGAGGCTTCGTCCGCAAACGCTCGAAGAATATGTCGGGCAGACAAAAGCCAAGGACAATTTATCAGTATTTTTAGAGGGTGCCAAGCGGCGAAACGAACCGCTTGACCATGTTTTGCTGCACGGGCCTCCCGGGCTTGGAAAAACAACACTCGCGGCAATTATCGCAAACGAAATGGGTACGGCACTTCGCAAAACCTCGGGGCCTGCCATTGAAAAACCAAAAGACCTTGCCGCACTTTTAACCAACCTGCAGGAAAACGATGTGCTCTTTATCGACGAAATACACAGAATGAACCGCAGCGTTGAGGAAATCCTCTACCCTGCAATGGAAGACAAGCATATTGATATAATAATCGGGCAAGGACCTGCGGCGACCTCAATATGCCTTGAACTGAAGAATTTTACACTTGTCGGAGCAACTACACGCTCAGGTCAGCTTTCATCACCATTGCGTGACCGTTTTGGCATTGATTTAAAGCTCGAAATGTATAACGCAGCTGAGCTTTCAACAATAATAAAACGCTCTGCGGGAATACTTTCTATACCGATAGAGCAGGAAGGCTCCGATGAATTAGCCTCGCGAAGCCGAGGAACGCCCCGTGTTGCAAACAGGCTGCTGCGGCGTGTGCGTGATTTTGCCGAGGTTAAAGGTGACGGTATTATCACATTTGATGTTGCAAATGACGCACTTACAAGACTTGAAATCGACAAAACAGGACTTGACGCAAACGACAGACGCTTATTGCGAAGCATTATAGAAAACTATGACGGCGGCCCCGTGGGTCTTGAAACAATAGCTGCAACTATAAATGAAGAAGCAATAACGATTGAAGATGTCTATGAGCCGTTTTTGATGCAGCAGGGATATCTGACAAGAACCCCGCGCGGACGCTGCGTCACGCGCAAGGCGTATGAGCATCTGAACATGCTCTTCCCCGGCAACGAGCAACTCGCATTTTAGTGCCGGGGTGGTCAACACACGAGGAGATGTAACATGGGAAAATATTTTGGTACTGACGGAATTCGGGGAGTTGCAGGCGAAAAGCTTGATGCCGAGCTTGCTTTTAGAGTAGGCAGAGCCGTAGCCACCGTACTTACGCTTGCAGGCAAGCAGGAACAACCCCCGCAAGCAGGACTCAAGCCGAGAGTTATGCTCGGGCATGACACACGCATTTCATGCGACATGCTTGAAGCGGCACTCGCAGCAGGGTTATGCTCGGTAGGGGTAGATGTAACAATGCTCGGAGTCCTTCCGACACCCGCTGTTGCATATCTTTCTATAGTTTCGCAGGCAGATATGGGTATCGTAATATCCGCTTCGCACAACACATATGAGCATAACGGAATAAAAATGTTCGGCGGTGACGGATATAAGCTGAGTGACGCCTTAGAAGAACGTATTGAGCAGCTTATTGACGACAGTAACGGCATCAAAAATGCAACAGGCAGCGAGCTTGGTACAATAACATTAGACCATGGCGCCAGAACAAATGAATATGTCAAATATCTTGCAGCGGCGTCGGTGGGCGGCAGATACAACGGCAGAATTGCCATTGACTGCTCAAACGGCGCTGCGTCCGAAACTGCAAGACTGTTGTTTCGGCAGCTTCATGCAGAGTTTGAAATTATGGCAGACGAACCCGACGGGCTAAACATCAACCATGACTGCGGCTCCATGCACCTTAACTATTTGCAAGACATGATGAAAACAGGACGTTTTGGAATGGGTATCGCTTTTGACGGCGATGCTGACAGATGTCTTATAGTTGACGAAAAAGGAAATATTATTGACGGCGACATGATACTTGCTGTGCTTGCACTCGACTTAAAGCAGTCGGGCAAGCTGAAAAACAACGCATTTGTCGGAACAGTCGTGTCAAATGCAGGAATGGATATTTTTGCAAGAGATAATGATTTTACATTTCACCGCAGTGATGTCGGTGACAGATATGTCCTTGAAATGATGAAAAAGTTGGATTGCAACCTTGGCGGCGAGTCGTCGGGACATCTTATTTATTCGGATATTTCAACAACAGGTGACGGTCAGCTTACAGCAGTGCTGTTTCTAAACGCTGTGATAGCCTCGGGAAAAACAGTTTCCGAGCTTGTCGAAAGTATACCGCGGCTTCCGCAGGTCATGCCGAGCTTTAAGCTTACCGGCGGAGCGGAGCAGTGCAAGCGAATTCTCGCGCACCCGCTTTTTACAGAAGAAATAAAAAAACAAGAAGCCGAACTTAACGGATATGGACGTATCCACATTCGAGTCTCGGGAACAGAGCCGATTATCCGTGTGTTGGTTGAAGCTGAGACAATGGAAAAATCAACCGAAATTGCCGGTAAAATTCTCAAAATAATGGAAAAATTGTAGTTTTTTATGAAAAACACCATTATTTTACACATATTTTAGTGAAAAAGTATTGACTTTGCTGACTTTTGTAAATATACTGGCACAGCAATGGAAAGTACTCATGAAAACAAGAGTCGCGAATTAGCGGTAAAAGCAGCAAACGGAGACCAGGCTGCAGAGGAAATTCTTGTATCCGAGTACGCCAGACTCGTAAGAGCATGTGCACGCCCCTACTTCCTTGCAGGTGGCGACAGCGAAGACCTTATACAAGAAGGGATGCTCGGACTTTTGTCCGCTATCAGAACATTTAACCCGGAAAAAGGTGCGAAATTCTCAACATATGCCGAATTTTGTATCCGCAGGCGAATGTACAGTGCAATAAAATCCGCATCCGGAAGCAAACATACACCGCTCAACAGCTATATTTCACTCGAAACTACGGAACCTCACGAAAACAGTACAAAAAATGTATCATTTTTGCGTGCTCCAGAAGACTTTGTTATAGCGCGAGAGCAAATAATTAATCTTGAAAAATTACTTTACGGTGCTCTGTCACGTTTTGAAACCGATGTGCTTAAATTATTTTTAGTTGGAATGTCATATAAAGACATGGCAACGAAACTCTGCAAATCGGACAAATCGATAGACAATGCTGTGCAAAGGATCAGGAAAAAGCTGTCACAAATACTCACACGAGGTGACGATTAAACAGGCGATAATCAGTGAAAGCTGAACGCAAATACACCCCAAAAATCATGAAACGCATGACAAAAAGGGTACATCTTAAGTCAAAAAAAAGAGAGGTTCAAAATGTACGAAGACAAAACACTGGTATGTAAGGAATGCAGCGAAGAGTTTGTATTCACAGCAGGCGAGCAAGAGTTCTATAACGAACGTGGTTTCCAAAACGAGCCGCAACGTTGTAAAGCTTGTCGCGACAACAGAAAAGCTGCCGCCCGCGGTCCGAGGGAATTTTTCACAGCAGTATGCGCCGAATGCGGCGGAGAAGCGAAAATTCCGTTCGAACCCAAAACGGAAAGACCTGTTTATTGCAGCGATTGCTTCGCAAAAACAAGAGAGGAATAAGGCTCTACAATGTCGCAGATAACAAAAGATACGATTATTGCGGATATATTGAGCATTGCACCTGACTCTGCCCCCCTGTTTCGATCAATAGGGATGAACTGTCTCGGCTGTGCTATGGCGTCAGGGGAAACCCTTGAGCAGGCTTGCTCCGCTCACGGCGTAGACGTAGACGATTTACTTTCAAAACTTACTGAGTTTACAAAGTAGCATGAAAAACGTATGGGGGTGTGAATTCACACCCCTGTATAGTTATGTAGAGTATATATACTACTGCCGTCATTGCAAGCCTCCGAAGGAGGCGTGGCAATCCGGTAATTAAATCGTCTAATGTAGCACTGTATCTGGATCACCACGCTTTGCTCGTGATGACACCAGGAGAAAAGATAATGAGAAAACTCCCGAATAGACTACAATGCATAGCCGCGTTCATTGATGATGAAGCTAATGTGGCAGATATAGGAACAGACCATGGGTTATTGCCTGTCTATCTTACGCAAACAGGTAAAACAAGGCGGCTGATAGCATCAGATATCAGCGAGGGCTCGCTGAGCGCCGCCCGGCGTCTTGCGGTAAAGTATGGTGTGACAGATAAGATTGAGTTTATACAAGCCGACGGATTAACAGCCCTCTCGCCGCAAGATGCTGACATTATAGTAATCGCAGGAGTCGGCGGAGAGACAATAATAAGCATACTCGATAAAACACCATGGGTAGAAGATGCCGTACAAAACGGAAGCTTAAAGCTGATATTACAGCCGCAAACCAAACTCGAAGTGCTGTGCGATTATCTGAAAAATTACAGATATGTAATAAAAGAGGAAAAGACCGTTCTTGACAGAGGACGCGAATATAGAATATTATTTATTTAATCATTCGAAAGGTAACTATGTATCATGAATAACGATGAATTTTTAAGTACACGAAGACTTGTGCTTTTAGCACTTCTCACAGCTGTTGTTGTCATATTGCAGCTGCTCGGTACATTTATAAGATTTGGACCGTTTTCAATATCGCTTGTACTAATGCCGATAGTAGCGGGAGCCGCACTCATAGGAATTACAGCAGGCTTTTGGCTCGGACTCGTATTCGGGCTTGTAGTGCTTGTTTCGGGTGATGCCAATATATTTTTGTCAATTAACCCCATAGGAACACTTATTGTAGTGCTCTCTAAGGGTATCCTTGCAGGTCTTGCAGCAGCGATAGCCTATAAACTTGCATCAAAAATAAATAAAACGGTCGGAGCATTTGCGGCGGCAATTGTCTGCCCGATTGTAAATACAGGGGTATTTGCTCTCGGGGCATACATATTCTTCTATGATACAATAAGCCGCTGGGGCACTGCAGAAGGCTTTCTAAGCGTTCCGGCATATATACTTGTCGGTATGATATCGGTCAATTTTTTCTTTGAGCTCGGCTCAAATGTTATTTTAAGTCCTGTGGTAATACGTATAATTCAATATGGTCAGTCAATGATGGATAAGAAAAAAACTGCGTGAAATAAATATTCATCACAAAATGAATATTTAAGGTTTACAATAAATCGTTGACCCGAATGTTCACTCCGCGAGTATCAAGGGTTTTACACATTATCCACAGGGTTATCCACATTAGTTATGTCAACAAAAGAAAAATATATTATTCAGTAAGGCTTACATTAGTTAAATTTTTGACCGTATCGGTAGCCGACATGACGGAGGTCAGGCTTTGCAAGAAAAAGAAAAACCAAACTATCTAAAAGGCGCTGCAATCCTTGCGGCAGCCTCGATTTTTGTAAAAATAATCGGTGCTATATATAAAATACCACTGTTTCAAGACGGCGTATTAGGTGATGAAGGCACAGGTGATTTTACTGTTACATATAGTGTCTACACACTTATTTTGACAATTTCAACAGCAGGCGTCCCTGCCGCACTCTCGCGCTTGGTCTCTGCCGCAAAAGCAAAGGGTGATACAAATCTTGTCAAAAGGTATTTTTCTGTAGCCCTGCCGGCATTTGCTCTTATAGGCCTCATAGCCATGCTTGCGATGCTTTTCTTTGCGGACACATTTGCAGGTATAATGAACAATACAAAAGCAGCACCGGGAATACGGGTTCTCGCTCCCGCTGTATTTTTTGCATGTATAATAGCGGTATACAGAGGGTACGCACAGGGCTTTCAAAATATGATACCTACATCAATGTCGCAGATTATTGAGGTGCTCAGCAAGGCTATATTCGGCATTGCTGCTGCGCTCTGGCTTGTCAGTCTCGGATACGACTCCCCGATAGTATCGGCAGGAGCAATTATCGGCGTAACAATCGGACTTGGCTTGTGCATCCCCATGTTGTTTTGGCAGAAACGAAAGCTCGACAGGCAATTCCTCTCAGACGCCCACAAAAATGTAGGGGACGATGTCCACATCGTCCCGAAAAACCAAACCGTCCTCGCAAAAGTTATGAAAGTAAGTATTCCCATTACGCTTAGCGCTTCGTTTATGGCTGTTATGGTCGTGATAGACAACGGCATTGTGCTCGGCAGGCTTCAAAGCTCGCTTGGCTTGCTTGAAGCACAGGCGCGCGGACTGCTTGGTATGTATTCAAGGGCGCTTGCAATCTATAATTTAACCCCGTCACTTGTTGTGCCCGTTTCAATAAGCATTATCCCCGCAATAGCCGCTGCGCTCGCAAAAAAGAACGCAGATGAAGCCAAAACAATAATGCAGTCATCGGTAAAGCTTGTGAGCCTGATTGCCATGCCTGCCGCCGCCGGTCTTATGGTGCTCGCCTCGCCCGTCCTAACAGCGCTGTATAATGACCAAAGAGAGCTAACATCACAAATAATGGTAATTCTTGCAGCTGCTTCGTTTTTTGTCTGTCTTCAATTTGTCACAACGGCAATTCTTCAAGCAAACGGATATGAGCGGGTGGCGCTCTATACATTTCCGGTCGGCGCGGCAGTTAAAATTACACTTTCATGGTTTCTCGCAGGGCATCCGAGCTTCGGCATTCTTGCCTCGCCCATTGGCACACTCGTATGTTTTATGGTAATATCCACACTTAATATTATTATCCTTAAAGTAAAAATTAAAGATAACAGACCAAAACTTACGAAAATATTTACAGGGGTTATCTTCTGCTCTGCGGTTATGGCAGGCTACGCATATGCAATCTACGCACTTCTCACGCGATTTTTATCCGATATCTTCGCAAATGCCCGACTTGAAGCAATCGTATTTCTCAGCACAGCAATTATTACGGGAATTGCGGTTTATGGTGTCCTCATTATAATCACACGGACAGTCACAAAAGAGGACATGAAACTGCTTCCAAAAGGTGAAAAATTGGCAAAAATTCTAAGAGTTAGGTAAAAAAACGATAAAATTTTGAGAATTTCTTCAAAAGTAAGGGTTTTTTCGCAAATTACCCTTGCGGAATGTGAAAAAGTATGGTAAATTTTGAAAGCAAACTTAGCTATGACATCGAAGACCTCAGAAAACTCATGAAATATCTACGCTCCGAGCAGGGGTGTGCATGGGATCGCGAGCAGACACATAAGAGCATCCGCGACAACCTAATCGAGGAAGCAAACGAAACTGCAAGTTCGATTGACGAGGGAAACACCGAAGAATTACTTGAAGAACTCGGCGACCTTTTAATGCAAGTAGTGTTTCATGCAGACATAGCCGAGGACGACGGAAACTTCAACTTTGACAACGTAATAAACGCCACCTGCAAAAAACTCATTCGTCGTCACCCTCATGTGTTTGGTAACATGATAGCAATATCCGGTGAGCAGGCAATCAGCTTTTGGGAAGATATCAAGCACATTGAGAAAGATATAAAAAAGCAAGGCAGACGAATTAGCGACATATCCTTGGAGGAAATGGAAACACTCTACCGCAAGTCGAAATTAGGGAAGTGAAACATCTTCTTTAATATAAAGAATTACATTAATTTTTGGAGGACGTATACTAATGAACAAAACAGATCTTATCAATGCCATCGCGGCGAAATCAGACCTATCTAAGAAAGACAGCGAAAAAGCACTCGGAGCAGTAATCGACGCCATCACAGCAGCACTCAAAAAGGGTGACAAAGTTCAACTCGTAGGCTTCGGTATCTTCTCAGTTAAAGACCGTGCAGCTCGCATCGGCCGCAACCCCAAAACAAAAGCTGAAATTAAAATCCCTGCAACCAAAACCCCGGTATTCAAAGCCGGCAAAGCTCTTAAGGATGCAGTCGCGAAATAATGTCATTTTAGATTATGTTACAGCAGAAGGCACGGGGTCACCCGTGCCTGTGTTGTACGTAGGGGAGCAAATATGCGAATAGATAAATTCTTAAAGGTATCACGCCTCATAAAACGCCGCACAGTCGCCAACGAGGCTTGCGACGGTCAGCGCATCAGTGTAAACGGGCGTATCGTTAAAGCGTCCTACAGCGTCGCTGTGGGCGATGTGATAGAAATCCGTTTTGGTGCACGTACGCTCAAAGTCGAAGTGCAGAGCGTCAGTGAACATGCCACAAAATCCGACGCCGGATTAATGTACAAAGAAGTATGACAAGGGGACGGGGGTTTGTCAACCTTTATTACAGTGTATCTTGTTTTTGCTTATATCTTTTATAAGCACGTGCGTCGCGTTTTTTAATTATGCCCCGTACTAAATCCTTTAGCTTTCTGATAGCAAAGCGGATAAGTATTACAGTATATATGACAGCGCAAACTGCAGGAAACGCAAGCAGCAGTACAGACACTGCCAAAATCAAAACGAGCCAGTCTTCGGCATAACGTGCAGCGTTTTCCCAATACGGGTATGAGATTGCTGTTATTCTCATGCTGCGCTCGCCAAATGTAAAGCTGCGCTCTTCAACTGAATAAATCATCTCAAACAGCTTTCCGAATGAAAAACGTGACGTATTTTGAACGATATGGATATCGTCTTGCATAAAGATGTCACTGATAATATTTAAGCCAAAATCGGTAATTGGGTCGGGCAAAACAATTTCATAACTTGTTATACGTGCAGCACCGTTCATCATTTCATTGAGCACCTCATACGGCATGTATAAGCCCGCTCCGCCGTCATAGACATGTGCGGTGGCAAAATCGCTCTCACGCGAAACGACGCCGGCAACGGCAAACGGTCGGTTATTTATGAGCACTTCCATTCCCGCAAGCTGCACACCGCCGAATAATCTCCATGCGAGGTCTTCGTCAAGCAGCACACGGTCTTTCATAACATCGTTTGGCGACAGATAACTCCCGCTTCGCAGCACCAAAGGATGAAACAGGAAAAAATCGCCGCCGACACCAATAACCGGAGCGGTTGTTGGTGTTGTTCCGCGGTCGCCGATAATAGAAACACTGCCGTAAGCCGACCATGCATCTGCATAAAGAGTACGTCCGCGCTCTTCCGCAATCGATGCTTTGGTCAGCTCGTTACTTATGGTGTAACGGGTGCTTCCGAGAGTATCCATTGTAAATGAATATGACAGCGGAAAGAAAACCGAAAGCTGCGCAAAACGCTCGCCGCTTTGACCTGCCCATGCCTTAGCAGCCTGCTGATTGTGCATCGGCATTATAATGCTTGCCGATAACAGCTGACAGACAAGAAAAGCAATCAGAAAGAGAGCATTTATTATAGCTATGATTATCTTTTTTTTCATTATGGATTATCCACTAATCTAACTTGATCACCCGGCTCGATAGGACGGTTGGAGTTGGTAATAACGAAGTCCCAACCACCTAAGCCCCCGCCGCTGACCGCCGTGCTTGTATCGTCCGAGGCAAGAATGTTTACATCAGCCCGTGTTGCGACATAACGGTTGCCGAGCGGGCTGCTGCGCGACATTACAACAAGCACAAACTCGCCGTTTGTATCTGACCTTATTGCACTGTTCGGAACTATGATACTGTAGTTCTCACTGCGTTGTGCCATATTGATATTCAGCTGTGTGTTACTTTCCAAATCATCGCCGTGAATAGAAAACACCAACAGTCTGTTTGTTGTAGGATTTTGCGGGTCGGGACGTATTGCCGTTAAAATCGCAGTAAGCGGATTTCCCCAACTCCACCAACCTCTGTCCACTTCGGCAAAATCACCTATGCGGACACGAGTGCTTTGTTCGGCTGTGACGGGAATACTCAGCGTATGACCTCTGTCGGAAACTTCTATTACCATAAGAGGTGTATCGGGAACAGTCTGATGCCCTGAAGATATGCTTATCTGCCTTACAACACCACTGACCGCTGAGGTTATTTCAGTTGGTATGCCGTCTTTTTGCAGCTCTTCAATTTCCTTGCGTTTTTGGTCAATTTCTCTGTTCTTTTCACGCAGGGTTATATTAAATATTGAAGACTCCCTGCCGTCCGCTCTTTGCTGATTTGTAAGAGCTTCCTGTGCGCTTTCAAGTGAGTCTTGAGCCATGGTAACTCTGCTGTTGGCTGATATCCATAAGCCCCTGTTTGTTTCCTGTGCAAAGAAGTTGGTGTCTGTTTCAATGCGCACACGTGCACTCCACGCGTTAAAATTTGCGGTAGTGGCAGCATTTACAGCTTGCACTAAGGCAATACGCTCGGGAGTATCTTCCATTTCGGGGTTTATAGCATCATATGCCATAAGAGCGGCTTCTGCAATTTCCAAATCAGCCTTTCTTGCACTTTCGGTTGCTCTGGCGGCATTTACCTGAGACTGAGCCTGCAAAAATGATGCTTCATTATAATTTATGGCTGCACGCTCTCTTTGTGCGTCGGAAAGTTCTGTCCGTGCTCTGGAAATGGCACGGTTCAAAGCCGTATAGTTGACATCGGGGCTTGACATAATGAGGAATTGTTCGAGGTCAAGCTCAAGCCTGCGCAGTTCTTCCCGTGCAATCTCAAGGTCTGAGCCGCCGGTATTTTTGCTTGCAAGTGTAATCAGCACATCACCGACAGACACTGCGTCGCCGAGGTTTACGTTTACGGTACGCACCTCGAGAGCTTGACTTGTGATGACCTCAAAGTTCTCGTTTGCAACAACAGTGCCGGAGCCGCGAATTCGGGCGGTAATAGTACCCGACTGCGTATACTGCGCGGCGACCTCGGGCAGCGAGCGGTTCATAATGGTATTGGAGAAAAACGTAAGCACAAGCATAACTGCAAGAAATGCAATAGCCGCGTTTTTTACCCAAGGCCTCTTGTTCACATCAATATTCTTCATTATTATTTCCTTTCTTCCGTCGTCATTGCGAGGAGCCATTTATGGCGACGTGGCAATCCAGTATAAAATCATATTTTCAATATTCATCCTTTTACTGAGCCTGAATGTGTTATTCCCTCAACAAGTGCTTCCTCACCGTGCAGGAACAGTAGCAACGGCGGCACCATATATACCACTGCGACGGCAAATGCAACACCCGCTTCTCCTGCATTAATTGTTGACAGATATACGGATAATGGCTGCGAGTCTGCATTTGCAAGCAGTATTATCGGCAGCTCAACCATGTTCCAATAGTCAATAAAGACCAATATGGCAATAGAATATAAAGCGCTGCGGCATTGCGGAATACATACCTTTGAAAAAATCTGAAATTCGTTTGCTCCGTCAAGCTTTGCCGCTTCAATTAAAACCGAAGGTATCCTCCGCATAAACTTAGTAAGCAAAAACACGGAAAACGGTGCAAAAACACCGGGGAAAATTACTGCCCACCTTGAGCCTATCAACCCGAGCCATTCTGCCACAAGAAAGTTAGGAACCATTGTAACCTGATACGGCATGAGCATTAACACAATATAAAAGAAGAAAATTACATTTTTGAGTTTACTCTTAAATCTGGTAAAGCTGTATGCTGCAAAGGCGGCTATGCCGACTTGGAAAATAACAATCGGTATTACAAGTATTACGGAGTTCCAAAACTTAAGCAGATATTCGGGGCTTCTGAAAAGAACGGTTGTGTACTGGTCAAAGCTGACCTTATCGGGGATAAATTTCAAGTTTACACTGTCACCGACATAAGTGCCGACACCCGGTCTTGTGCTTTCAAAAATCATTCCGTAGTTAGCATCTATTTCACTTTGTGTCATAAAAGAGTTTGAAATCGTAAGAACAGTCGGGAGCAGGAAAAGAACAGCAAAGACTGCAGCTATAAAGAAAAGTCCGGTGCGGCCGAAAAACAGTTTAACTTTCATTCCTCCACGTCCTTTCCGAAGCGGTCTTCCGCAATAAAGAGCGTGGCGATAATTATAACCATTGCGATTGTCATAACGACAGCAGCGGCGGCAAGCCTCTGATAGTCAAGCGCTCTGAAAATATTGTTCATAAAGTGCTGAAGCATATATAGCCCCTCATAGGGATAGTCGCCCGTGAGCAGATATATCTCCCTAAACACCTTAAATGAGTTAATCAGTGAAAATATAGTAACAAAAAGTAAGGTCGGCGAGAGATATCTCATTTTAATGTAAAAAAGCTTTCGGATTGGTCCTGCACCCTCGGTGTCCGCTGTTTCGAGTATTTCCTTAGGAATGTTGCTCAGTGACGCCATGAACAAAATCATGTTAAAACCAAGGTTTTTCCATAAGAACAACAAAACAACCACAATTTGGTTATGTGCCGACTGCATCCAGTCGATACCGCTGAAACCAAACAGCTGCATAGCCTCATTGACCGCTCCGTTCGGGTGAAAGAGCACCTGCCATATTAAAACGACCGACGCCACAGGCACCATTAAGGGGCTGAGGAAAAATGTGCGAAACTGGCTTTTGAGCGGTATGCGGGCTTCTAACATCAAAGCAATCATAAGCGAGAGCACCACGGCAAGCGGCACGGATACTATCGCAAAGCGCCATGTGTTGGAAGCGGCAAGCTTAAATGCTTGATTTTGAAAAAGCCGCACGAAGTTATCAAAGAAAACAAAGTTTCCCATGAGAGGGTTATCAATCAAAGCGTAATAAACAACAATAAAGAAAGGAACAATATAGAACGCGGCTACACCGAGTAAACTCGGTGCCAGCCACATCGCACCGTGAATGCTCTCACGCGTGCGTCTATTAAGATTTTCCATTCGTTGTTTAAGTTTCACTAACTTAACTCCGCTCTGATACCAATATTGATGCGCGGCTTTGAATAATTCTTGCGACGCCCTCTGCTGTGTTGCGACCGTTGAAGAAGTCCTCAACACCCTCTGAGATAATATCAATAAGTGATTGGTCAACATTCCATGATGTGGTACCGGAGGTGTTTTCTATAAGAGTCATCAGCTGAGCAACATCAGCATGTGTCATCGGTTCGGGCTCAACCCAGCCGCCCATCCAATCTTCGTCGCCATACTGGTTCTTCCACTCTAACCACTGGTCATATCGCTCTTGCTGTTCTCTCATATTTCGTTCGACCATAGCGTCAAATGCAGCTTTATTTGTCGGGAAATTCCAAACATTATTGCTCTGCCAGTCTTTGTCAAGAAATACCTTCAGAAATTCCCAAGCGCCTGCTTTATGCTTTGAATTCGATGATATGGCAAGACATGTGTCAACATTCAATGAATTACCGTTTCTGCTTTCTGTCGGGAAGCCCTTAAAGACCATATCCCCGCCAAACATCATTTTATAGCGCAGGAAGTTGTAAAATTCACCAAGCCACAATTGCGTCATAAGCTGACGTCCCGTTGAAATAAGTTCTTCTTCACTGGGAGGTCCTTGCCAATCACCGGGGAAATCGGGTGTAGCAATACCGTTTCGCGGCATCGGCACCGGCTCGCCTCCGCCCCAGAAGTGCTCATAACTTTCGGGCAGTGTATTTGCAAACTCCAATAGTGAAATAAAGTTTGGCGTGTCGAAATGAGTCGTACCGTTAGTCCAGTTGACATATTCGTCGGCACTGAAAATAACTGCTTGCTGTATAAAGGACATTCTTGTGTACATACTGCCGAGCGGGAAATCTGCTTGCGGATTGGCAGCCAAAACTCCCTTGAACTCGTCCATTGTCCAACCCTCACCCGGTCCTAATACTGCAGGATTGCCTACCAAGGTGTTTATGCTGAACGACGGGAATATTTGATAAAGACCACCGTCAATTTCAGCCGCACGGAAAGCTCCGTCAATAAAGTCACTTCTGTTTATTTGCGGGTCTGCGTCAATCAGGGTGTATAAATTCTCAAGCAAACCTCTGCCCACATATTGCTTGTACGGGAGAGCCGTTACGTCCAAAATATCCGGTATTCTGCCCGAGATTATTTCGGTGCTCAGCCGCTTAAGACCTGCATAATAGTCGTCATCATTATCAAACTCGGAATAATCAACCACTCTTATACGATATTCGGAGTTGGACCTGTTGAACGTAACGACGGCCTCTCTGATATTCCAACCGCCAAAGGTGGCAAGTGTTATTACTGTTCTTTGCGGGAGCTGAGAATACGGTGTTCTTGTCAGAACAATCAACTCGTAGTTATATTCATATGTAACCCTGTTGTATATACCGTTGGTGGCTAATATCCGCCCGTCGGGCAGCATTGTGATATTTCCGATCATATCGCCTGAAACATCACTTTCAATCCAGTTGAGAAGCCTTGTGGACTCTCCTGTCTCTAAATTAAAACCATTTATATTACTGCCGAAACGATAGAGAAAATCATAATCATCGAAGCCGGGGTATATTTCCCAAACATTATTTGGTATTTCCACTGACTCGCCAAAACCCTGTGCCGCAACATCAATTGTGGTAAGTGTTCGCTTATATTCTTCATCAACATAAGTATAGTCAAGGAATACCAAAGTTCCGTCCCCTATGCGGATAAGCCTGTCAATCCACCGCTCGCCTGTGTCAAGCTTAAAGAGCAGCGCGCCGTTGCTGTCAAGCACATAAAATTCCATGCCATCCCAAGTGTAAGCAGAAACGTATATATTTCCGTCCCCGTCTACATTAAAGGAGTTAATATAGAAGTAACTACCGTACGGGTCATCTGTATTGTCGGGAGAAAGTCCGCTTATGTCTACGGTGAGCAGCTCTCTGCCTGAACCGTCAAGCTTGCGTATGGCATTGCCGGAGCCGAGGTCCTCATAGTATGTTTCGTAATTTTCCCAAAATTCATCTGTTCCGTACTGAACACCCGGGGGTACATTCATGCGGTTTAAGTTCCACTGCTCGTGAACCCAAAGGTTTCCGGCGCCGTCGGCAGTCATCGCACCAATGCGAAACTCGCCGTTGACATTATCAGGAATTGCAACAGGAGGACTATAACCCTCAAGCTCGCCAAATCCCGTTCCGTCGAGATTTACCGAATTAACTCTCGACAAGGATCTATATGCAAATGTTTCATCATCATAATCCCATTCATGCGTAACAAAAACAATTTTACCGTCTAAATAGAGAAGCCCTTGGATATCATTAATCCCCTGCGGTAATTCAATAAATTCCGGAACAAATACAAATTCCGGATTGGCAAACGGGTCGTCGTTATTGTTTCTGCACCCTGCAGCCATGGGCAGCATTATCGCTGCAATCATTAGAGCTGCGAGTATTCGCAATACTGTTTTCTTTTTCATAAAAATCTCCCTTATTATATATAACGTTTTTTCTATATGTATTGTCACATTTAAAACAACTTTATTTTGACGTAAAAGTGCATGAGAAAGTTCCATATTTTTTCTGCGATAATTTAATGCTCTCAAAACCCAAGATATTGTATACTAAAACGCATTATAACACAACATTTATTATATTAAGACTTTCTTAAGAAAATTTTACAACTATTTTACAAGTAGGACTTTACTTTTTTGTTACTCCTTGCCCTCTTCGCGCACGAAGAGGGTGCCGTCCGCAGACGGCGGGTGTTGTATTTATATACGCATATATATCGTCATATGTTTCAATTTAGTTCATTTTTTATTTTACGAAATCTTTACACATACACACATTTCATTTTTACAATCCCCCTTTAGTATTTGCGGTGTAAACACAAAAATTTTGGAGGAAACAATTAAAATGAAAAAACTATTAGCAATAACATTAGCATTAATGCTCGCCCTGACAATGGTCGCAGCATGTGACGGTGGTGACGGTGGCAATGCAACTCCGACACCAACAAACAACCCGCCCGCAGGTGGCGATAACAACCCGCCCGCAGGTGGCGATAACAACCCGCCCGCAGGTGGAGATAACTTCGATGCAGACCGCGTTATTGCAGTTTACACACGCGAGGACGGCAGTGGCACCCGCGACGCATTTGTGAATATCACAGGCGTAGGCGACGACATGTATATCGAAGCAGTCGTAATGAGAGAAACAGCACAAATTCTCACAGGCGTTGAAACAAGTGACTACGGCATCGGCTATGTATCCGTCGGTTCGCTCAGCGCAGCGGTCAAAGCACTCAAAATCGACGGTGTTACACCATCAAACGACACAATCAAAGATGGCTCTTATGCACTTCAACGTCCGTTCCTTTTGGTTGTAAACGATGACAAAATCGATGACGAGCTCATCGCAGACTTCATCGAATTTACACTGTCAAAGCAAGGTCAGGAAACAATAGGCACTACATGGACAAGCTCTGTAGATGACCAAAAAGACTATGCAGCAAGCGGACTGACAGGTGTGCTTAAGGTCGGCGGCTCCACATCGGTAGAACCCTTTATGAACCGCCTTAGAGAAGCTTATATAGCCCTTAATCCCGGTATTGAAATCGAAATTTCCGGCGGCGGCAGTGGCGTAGGTATCAACGAAGCAACCGAAGGAGTAATCGACATTGGTATGTCAAGCCGTAGTCTGAGAGATACCGAACAACACCTTAACTCATTTACAATTGCTCTTGACGGTGTAGCGGTTATCGTCAATAAGGCAAATCCAATCAATGAAATGACAATCGAGCAGGTTAAAGATATCTTTACCGGTGAGATTACAAGGTGGAGCGGACTGAGTTAAAATGAAACAATCGTCAGCAGCACTTAAAATAAGAGAAAATCTGATGCGTGCGGTATTTTTTACCGCCGCATTGGCCTCGATTGTTGCGGTAGCCCTTATATGCGTTTTTCTGTTTTCGCAGGGGCTGCCCGCAATATTCAATGTAGGAGTATCAGAATTTTTAGGCGGCACAAGGTGGGCTCCGCTAAACAGCTCCGACCCCGGTTTTGGGATTTTAGCATTTATACTCGGCAGTATCTATGTCACAGCCGGAGCTATAATTCTCGGAGTGCCGATTGGTATTTTTTCTGCACTCTTTATGGCGCGAATGTGCCCTAAGGGATTATATCGTTTTATTAAGCCTGCCTTAAATCTTATGGCAGGTGTTCCTTCTGTTATATACGGATTTTTTGGCATGGTGGTAATTGTCCCTGCAATTTTTGAAGCATTCGGCAAGCAGTTTGACATGATGAGCGGCAACACAATGCTTGCTGCATCTATTATCCTCGGCATTATGATACTCCCGACGGTTATAACAATTGCTGAAACAAATCTTCGCGCCGTCCCGCAAGAGCTGTACGAAGGAGCTGTTGCACTCGGAGCAAGCCATGAAAGAGCTGTATTCAAAGTTGTGTTACCCTCAGCACGCTCCGGTGTTATGGCGGCAGTCGTACTTGGTGTGGGTCGTGCTATCGGCGAAACAATGGCGGTTCAGATGGTAGCCGGCAATCAGCCTGCTCTGCGTCTGCCATGGGAGTTTCTAAAAGGTATCCGCACAATGACAACAAATATTGTTATTGAAATGGGATATGTCGAATACGGCAGCCTGCACAACGGAGCGCTCATTGCAACAGGTGTTGTGTTATTTGTATTTATCCTCATAATCAACACCCTCTTTTCAATCCTGAATAGAGATAAGCAGGAAAAACGCAGCTTGTTGTCATTGCGAGCGAAGCGTGGCAATCCAGATACAAAGCTCACAAAAGAGCAGTAATAAAAAAGCATGGTAGTAAAAATGGATTACATAAAAAAACAAATAAAACGCAAAAAAACCTCTGATTGGGTGCGGTTTTTTGCAATGTGGATATCGGTGATAATAACAGTATCAATACTTCTTTATATCGTCGGCTTCATATTAATAAGAGGCATACCGCACATAAGACCCTCGCTGTTTTCACTGACGTACACAACGCAAAACCAATCACTTTTTCCTGCGCTTGTTACAACCATATATATGGTGGGTATCACACTGCTCATTGCAGTACCGTTTGGAATTTTTACGGCAATATACTTGGTTGAATATGCCTCGCGCGGCAGCAAGGTAGTAAAAATAATAAGAATGACAACGGAAACGCTTGCAGGTATTCCGTCCATAGTGTTCGGTTTGTTCGGTTACATTTTCTTTGCAAACTGGCTTGGTTGGGGGAAATCAATTCTTGCAGGCTGCTTTACGCTTGCAATTATGATACTGCCTATAATCATGCGAACAACAGAAGAAAGCTTAAAGTCAATACCCGACGCCTATCGTGAGGGTTCGTTCAGTCTTGGTGCGGGACGGCTTCGTACAGTTATAAGAGTGACACTGCCGTCAGCCATGCCGGGTGTTTTTGCAGGGATTATACTCAGTGTCGGCAGAATTGTCGGCGAAACCGCCGCACTTATTTACACAATCGGCAGTGTCATAAAAATACCGGAGAGCCTCTTTTCGCAAGGCAGAACACTGGCACTGCATGTTTTGCAGCTCGCAGGAGAGGGACATCACAGAAACGAAGCTTACGCCACAGCAGTTGTACTGCTCGTTGTTGTTCTGAGTATAAACCTGCTCTCATCATTTATCGAACGAAAATTTAAGAATAGGCTATAATAAGACAGAGGAAATTTTATGAAATTTGTATTAAGTGAAGTAAATTTATGGTATAATGACTTTCAGGCACTGCAAAATGTGTCAATGGACATCAAAGCAAATGAAGTCACCGCTTTTATCGGACCGTCAGGCTGCGGAAAATCGACACTGATAAAATCACTAAACCGCATGAACGACCTCATAGAAGGCTGCAAAATCACAGGGTTTATTCAGCTCGACGGCGAAGATGTTTATGGCAGCATGGACGTCAACCTGCTTAGAAAAAGGGTCGGAATGGTGTTTCAAAAACCAAACCCGTTCCCGATGTCCGTATATGACAACATAGCGTTCGGACCTCGAACCCACGGCATCAAAAACAAACGCGAGCTTGATGAAATTGTAGAAAAATCACTGCATGACGCCGCTATTTGGGACGAAGTCAAAGACAGACTGAAAAAAAGCGCACTCGGACTGTCGGGTGGTCAGCAGCAAAGACTGTGCATAGCAAGAGCATTATCAGTATCCCCCGACGTGCTGCTAATGGACGAGCCGACAAGCGCCTTAGACCCGATATCGACAGGAAAAATCGAAGATTTGGTCATGGAGCTAAAAAAGAATTACACGGTTATAATCGTCACGCACAACATGCAGCAAGCCACACGCATCTCCGACAAAACAGCATTTTTCCTCTTAGGTGAGGTTATCGAATTTGGCGACACAGATCAAATATTTTCAATGCCGCGCGACAAGCGCTGCGAAGACTACATTACAGGGAGGTTCGGTTAGATGCGCAGTAAGTTTGATGAACAGTTATCACAGCTTAATGACATGTTGGTTGAAATGGGTGCAATGATTGAAAAATCCATTAAAAGAGCAACCGAAGCAATTGTCAACCATAACAAAAAAATGGCAAAAAAGGCAATATCACACGACAAAGACATTGACCAAATGGAAAAGGAAATCGAAGCATTATGCCTGCGGCTTCTGCTCAAACAACAGCCCGTTGCAAGAGATTTAAGACTCATTTCCGCCGCGTTGAAGATGATTACAGATATGGAGCGTATCGGCGACCAAGCGGCAGACATATCGGAAATCGCAAAGTTTCTTATCGGCAAGGAATATATCATAAACCTCGAAAATATACCGAAAATGGCAGAGCTCACCGCAAAAATGGTAACAGAAAGTATAGACGCATTTGTTAAGCGTGACCTTGAGCTTGCACAAAAAGTCATTGACGACGATGACGCTGTCGACGAACTGTTCGATAAGGTCAAAGAAGACGTTATAAAACTGATACATGACAACCCGGACAACGGGGAGCAAGCCATTGACTATATGATGGTGGCAAAGTATTTTGAACGTATTGGCGACCATGCCACAAACATAGCGGAATGGGTTGTGTTTTCAATTACAGGCAGACATGTGGGAGAAGAAATCAGTGCAGACATCGGCTCATAGTATTTATGTCGTTGAAGACGACGAAAACATTCGCGAAATTGTAATTTATGCGCTCAAATCTGCAGGATATCAGGCAAACGGATATGAGACGGGCGAGGAATTCCTGAAAGCAATCAGCGCAGGGCTTCCGTCGCTCGTTCTTTTGGATATCATGCTGCCGCAAAACGACGGTCTCGAAATCTTAAAAAAGCTGCGCAGCATGTCAAAGACAAAAAAGCTTCCTATAATTATGCTGACCGCTAAGGACAGCGAGTATGACAAGGTTAAAGGCCTTGATATGGGAGCCGATGATTACATCACAAAACCCTTTGGTGTTATGGAGCTTATTGCGCGGGTGAGTGCTGTGCTACGCAGAGGAGCAGAAGAAATAAGCGAAATAATTGAAGCAAACGCAATAACAATAGACCATAAACGCCGTGAAGTTCGTGCCGAAGATGCCGTCGTCAACTTGACCTTTAAGGAATACGAACTGCTGCATTATCTTATGATAAACGCGGGGATTGTACTCAGCCGCGATAAGATTATGGAAGCTGTTTGGGGATATGATTTTGAGGGGGAAACAAGAACGGTTGATGTGCATATAAAAACCCTGCGGCAAAAGCTCGGCAAGTCGGGGAAATTTATTAAAACAGTACGAAATGTTGGCTATAAATTTGGTGACTGATGAAAAAACTGATTAATTACAGATACATATGGATAATAGTGCCATGCGTTTTGGCACTTTTTACAGCTTTGTACTTTTTTATCCGAAACGGTCAAGGAAGCGACGAGCTTGTCAATTATTTTGTTGTGCTTGTTGTGCTGATAATTCTTATTGCTGTAGTATCAATCATTATTGCAGGAATTATTTCCCGTAAAGTGACCCAAGAAATTATTTCCTCAGTTGAAGCAATCGGCTTTAACAAAGACGGCGCAGTAGTTTTTGAAGAACTGCTGCCTTATAAAAATAAGATAACACGTGAGAGGCAAGAGCTCTTTAAGAAAAACGAGGAGCTCAAAGTCCGTGCCGATACAATCGAAACTATCACCGGAAATATGCAGGAGGGATTGGTTCTTATTGACAATAAAGGGACTGTTCTTTCTGCAAACAATTCGGCAGGGCGGGTGCTTGGCGATAATACGGAGCGAAAAAATATTTTGCATATTTGCCGTGAGGATGAATTTCAAACTGCTGTAAAAAGTTGTATGAACGGCGAAAACACACGAATACAAATGAACCGCTCGGGCAAAATTTATTCAGTGTTTTTCAGTCCCGTCAGTTTTGGCGGGAATATGAGAGGTGCTGTAATACTTTTCCAAGACACCACGGAAAGTCACAGGGCGGAAATGCAACGCCGCGAATTTTCGGCAAATGTATCGCATGAATTAAAGACGCCACTGACGACAATAACAGCACTTTCCGAGATGATTGCAACAGGCATGGTGCAGGAAGAAGACATAAAAAACTTTGCAGGAAAAGTAAATGAGCAGTCGGGAAGGCTTTTAACATTAATTGATGACATAATACGGCTTTCCGAGTTTGATGAGGGCAGAGAAAATAAGGAAGACACCGCGTTTAACCTCAAAGAACTTGCCGAAGCTGTAATAAACTCGCTGCGGGATAATGTAAAGAATGTTGAAATTAACCTCATCGGTGAGAGCTTTAATATTTATGCGAACAGGCGTATGATAGACGAGCTGCTCTATAATCTGATTGATAACGGCATTAAATACAATGCGGATAACGGCAAAGTAACGGTTGAATTGCAGCTTGTTTACAACAGTCTTTGCAAAATCAGTGTTTCAGATACAGGCATCGGAATTTCGCAGGAGCATCACCCGCATATTTTTGAAAGGTTCTACCGTGTGGACAAATCCCGTTCCAAACTGACGGGCGGCACGGGGCTTGGTCTGTCAATAGTAAAACACATAACGGAATATTATAAAGGCTCTCTTGAACTAATCAGCAACGAAGGCGACGGCACAACAGTCACATGCTATCTAAAATGTTAAAGGAGAAAAACAATGGTATATTTTATCACCGCAGAGCAGCTTGGAATAAGCGAGCTCGGTCCCGGTAAAAATTTAATGAACAACTACATACATGCACTGACGCAGCATAAAGACACACCGAATACTATTTTGCTCGTCAACACAGCGGTGAGGCTTGCTGCGGAAAATGCCGAAACACTTGAGGATATGAAAAACCTCGCAGAGCGAGGCTGTGAAATATTGCTGTGCGGTATGTGTGTAAACTATTACGAACTAAACGATAAAATTAAAGTCGGCAAAATTTCAAACATGCTTGACATCTCAAGGATTGTAAATAAATCACCAAAAGTAGTAACACTTTAATACCCCAAAAGCTTCAATATGAAATCATACATTTTTATGTAATCAACAACGCGTGCAACATAATTTCGAGTTTCGGGAAACGGAATAAAATCAAGCGTTACCCCGTCACTGCTGTATTCAGGATTTTCGAGCCATTTGCGTACATTGCCCTGCCCTGCATTATATGCACTGAGTGCAGCCTCGGTAGACTCGAACTGCCCTAAAAGCATACTGAGATAATAGGTTCCGAGACGTATATTAATATCAGGATTTAATATCTGGTCATAACTAAAGTCCGAGAGCCCCGCCATAGGAGCAAGCCAATATGCCGTATCCTCCATGATTTGCATAAGCCCGCTGGCTCCCGCACGCGACACTGCCCTCGCATTAAATCTGCTCTCGGCATTTATCAGTGCAAAAACAAGAGTTCTGTCAACATCAAACTCCTCGGAATATTTGTTTATTATATCAACATGCTCTACAGGATAATAACGGTTGACGAAAAGAACAGCACCGATAAACCCGAAGATGAGAAAAAGCAGTGTAAAAATAACTACTATACGCACAATATTGTTTTTTGTTTTTTTCATAGTACCCGTATTATACAGCATATGGTGAGTTTTCGCCATAGTGCATTTTTGTTTCCAAAATTTTACATTAGAATACGTTGTATACGCACCCTTATTATGATACAATCCCTCACGCAAAGAAAAGATGAGTTTAGTCATGGCGAAGGGTCGTGAATTGTTATAATGAGCGAAAACCCCACGGAAACACAAGGCAGCATTAAACTGTCAACTAAGTCGGTAAATTTATATTATGGTAATCACCATGCACTCGGTGATATCACCTTTGATATTCCAAGTTGTGCAATAACTGCAATCATCGGTCCGTCAGGTTGCGGCAAATCCACGCTGCTGCGTCTTTTTAACCGCATGAATGACTTAATACCCTCGGTTACGGTTACAGGTGATGTTTTTCTCAACGACGTTCCTATCTACGGAAAAGACATGGACGTCGTTTCTTTGCGTCAAAAAATCGGCATGGTTTTCCAAAAGCCGAATGTTTTCCCGATGAGTATATACGAAAATGTCGCAATCGGTCCTAAGCATCACGGTATCAGAAGCAAACGGGAATTAATGGAAATTGCCGAGCGTTGCTTAAAGCAGGCTTCCCTTTGGGACGAGGTCAAAGATATGCTGAGCAAACCGGGACTCGGTCTTGCATTAGGTCAGCAACAACGGCTTTGCATTGCCCGTGCGCTTGCGGTGGAACCCGAGGTGCTTCTTATGGACGAGAGTTGCAGTGCGCTCGACCCGCAATCTACGATGAAAATCGAAGATTTGATGCAGGAGCTTGCAAAAAAATATACAATAATTATAGTTACGCACAACATGGAGCAGGCAGCGAGAGTATCTCATATGTCGGCATTTATGATGATTGATGAAAATAAAATCGGCAGGCTGCATGAATATTCCGACACACATCAAATGTTCATCAACCCAAAGGACAAATTAACAGAAGACTACATTACAGGACGTTTCGGATGAAAAAACATTTTATTATTCCAATACTTCTTCTAATTTCCTGCCTTACTGCGGCGTGTGCAGGCAGTCAGTCAGCGGCATTTGTAGTTGCAGGCTCCACATCGGTTCAGCCGTATGTAGAGAAGCTGGCGGAGGAGTACACATTCAAATATCCCGAAAAAGTAATTGACGTTCAGGGAGGCGGTTCTTCCGCGGGTATACAGGCTGCAGAGTCCGGCACTGCCGATATAGGAATGTCGTCCCGCAATCTGCGTGAAACGGAACAGCACTTATGGTCAATTGAGATTGCAAAAGACGGCTTGGCAATTATCGTAAATCCTGAAAATACAGTCAGAAACCTTACGTTGGAGCAGCTTCGCGGTATTTATGCGGGTGACTATACAAACTGGAGTCAGGTTGGCGGAAAAGATGCAAGAATACATATCACCGCACGTGAAGAAGGCTCCGGCACAAGAAGCGCGTTTGAAGAAATGGTTATGGTTGACCGCCGTATTACGGCAAGAGCGATTGTTCAAGACTCAAACGGCGCCGTCAGACAGTTTGTATCGGACGACCCGTACTCGATAGGTTTTATTTCGCTCGGACTTGTAAATGTCGGTGAAAGACCGGTTAAAGCACTGTCTATCGACGGCGTTGCTCCCACATATGGCAACGTAGAAGAAGGATATTATAAATTATTTCGTTCGTTCCTATTTGTCGCAACCGAAAAGCCGACAGGCTATTCCATGGATTTCATTGAGTACATACGCTCGCCCGAGGGTCAGAAAATTCTTAAAGACGAAGGTTTAATTCCTGAGTTTAGAATATATAGCGACTGAGAGAAAAGGACATCTTAATGAAGCTTAAAGAAAACATATCTAAATACATATTTCTCACTTTGGCGTTTTCGTCAATATCGGCACTTGCGCTGATTACCGTCTTTATCATAATAAACGGTGTGCCGATAATAGCCGAGGTTGGTATTATCAATTTCATATTCGGTATGTCGTGGGCGCCAAGCCATGGTGAATACGGTATATTTCCGATGATAATCGGTTCGGTTACAGTCACCTTGGGAGCAGCGGTTTTGGGCGTTCCGATCGGTGTTTGCTGTGCAATATTTTTAACGGAATTTGCACCGCCCACCCTCAGCAAGCTCTTTCGCCCTGCAATTCAACTGCTTGCAGGTATTCCGTCGGTAGTGTACGGGTTTTGGGGATTGCTGTTTATAGTGCCGTTTATACGAAATTTCTTTGGCGGTCCGGGGCTTAGTATTCTCGCAGGCTCCGTTATCCTTGCGATTATGGTGTTGCCGACTGTTATCAGCATCACCGAGGTTTCAATCCTTGCGCTTCCAAAACAATACAGGGAAGGTGCGCTTGCACTCGGAATGACGCACTGGCAGACTATCCGCTCGGTAATACTTCCCTCAGCCAAGTCAGGTATAGTTGCGGCTGTAATACTCGGTATCGGCAGAGCAATCGGCGAAACCATGGCTGTTATAATGGTGCTCGGAAACGCCGTTGCAGTTCCGGAGTCCATTCTCGACCCCGTCAGAACACTCACAACAAACATAGGTATAGAAATGGGATATGCCTCAGGTACACACAGGCAAGCACTGTTTGCAACAGGCATAGTCTTGTTCATAATAATCATGGTGCTCAACGCAACCGCACAATATATAACCCGTAAGAAGAAATAGAAGGCTTAACATGAGAATTAACCCGAAAGTAAGTGAAAAAATCGCCAAGGTACTGATATGGGCAGCGGCGCTTTTTGTACTGACCGTTTTATTCGCGATAATCATATACATTCTCTATAAAGGGCTTCCAATGATAAACTGGAGCTTTTTGACAGAGATACCGCGAAATATGGGGCGTGACGGAGGTATAGCCTCCGCTATAGTAGGAACGCTTTTAGTCACAACCGTCGCACTTGTGCTTGCCGTGCCATTTGGCATCGGAACTGCGTTTTATCTCGCCGAATATACACGCGAGGGTATAGTCAGGCGCATTATTCGTTTCAGCGCGGAGTCGCTCGCGGGTATTCCGTCAATCGTATACGGTCTGTTTGGTTTTATTTTCTTTGTCATGTACTTAAACCTCGGCTGGTCGGTGCTCTCGGGCGGGCTGACGCTTGCCGTTATGATACTGCCGACAGTAATCCGCACATCGGAAGAAGCAATTAGAGCAGTGCCGGACTCCTACCGCGAGGTCAGCTTCTCGCTTGGCGGAACAAAGTGGCAGACAATCATTAAAGCGGTTTTCCCGTCGGCGATACAGGGCATTTCAAACGGTATTATCCTCGGCATCGGACGCTGCGTTGCAGAAACCGCTGCGGTTATGCTCACGGCGGGCGGTGCACTACGAATGGCATCGTCGCTTTTCTCACCAACACGCACAATGGCTGTCCATTTTTACATACTTGCAAGAGAGGGTATTTCCATGAATAACGCATATGGAACTGCCGCATTGCTTATCATTTTAATATTTATCATTAATGTTGTCGCAAACGCACTTGTCAACAGATTTACCGCAAAGAACAAATAGGAGTTGCAATGTCAGAGCATGTTAAAATCAAAATAGAAGACCTGAATATCTTCTTTGAAAAGAAGCAGGTTGTCCACGGGCTTACGCTTGATGTCAGGGCAAATGAGATACTGTCTATTTTTGGACCTGCAGGCAGCGGTATTACAACACTTCTGCGCTCGCTCAACAGACTCAATGAGCTCATACCCACATCGAGAATTGAAGGCTCCATTTTGCTTGATGATAAAAGTATCTACGACAGTGATGTCAGCCTGACAGAGCTCCGCAGAAAAGTCGGCATGGTATTTGACGTACCGACCCCGCTTCCAATGTCGATTTTTGACAATATCGCCTACGGTCCCCGCTTAAAGGGTGAAAAAAACAGGAAAGTGCTTGGTGAAATAGTAGAAAAAGCACTGCAAGAAGCAGCGCTTTGGGACGAGGTAAAAAACAGGCTAAAGGCGTCGGCACTCAGCTTATCCGGCGGTCAGCAGCAGCGGCTTTGTATCGCACGTGTTTTGGCGCTTGACCCCGATGTTATTTTGCTTGACAGACCATGCTCGGGGCTCGACCCGATTTCCACATCAAAAATTGAAGACTCTTTAACGCAGCTCAAAGACAGGTTTACCATTATCCTCGCTCCGCACAATACTCAGCAGGCGGGCAGGGTGTCTAATCGCGTGGCGTTTATGCTTATGGGAGAGCTCATCGAAGAAGGCTTCAGCGACGATGTGTTCTACAACCCAAAAGACCACCGCACAAATGACTATATTACAGGTCGGTTTGGCTAAAAAGTAATCAGAGTCACGGTCAGTTGTTGTAATTGAATTTCGAAGAACGAGGCATGGATGCCGAGTGAAGCTATTAAGAACAGGATGTTTTTTTAATAGCGAAGAGAAATTTAATTATAATAACTGACGCAAGATGACTCTGATTACTATCTTCTAACTAATATAGCAACCACTGCAATGAGGAGCAAAAGCACTGCACCTGCACAAACGATGAATGCCATATTTCGCATACTGAGCAAATGGTCTGAGATTTCGTCAAATGACCTCCCGATTGAACCGTCTTCCATAAAAATAAGCGAAGCGGCAAACTCAAACTCCGTTATGTCCGTATAACTGAGCGGTACTGCCATTTCTGCGTGGTAGTACTGCATGTTTGTTTTTTGTGAACTTTTGAGCACCTCGCTGACCGGCATGGTCAATGTGAGTGTTCCCGCACGCTCTGCCATAAGCCCTTCAAGCTCAATGAGCATGTCGGGAGGAAGCTCCTCGGCACTTGAAAGCCGCAAAATTTGCGGTATGTCGAGCATGGCATACAAATAATACAGCTCCTGCCTCGGAAAACTCTGAATTGACATATCAACTTCCATAAAAGCTGTCATGTCTTCATTTGTAAGTTTTCTTTCGAGCGAGTCGAAAGCTTGCTTGAAGTTGCTGTTTGCGGTGCGTTTTGTCATAGTCAAAACATGTATATCATCGTTTGTGTTAAGCCCTGCGGTAAAGTTTAACTCTTCCTGATAATGCCAGCCAATTCTGTTAAGAGAGTTTACTAAAATGCTATGATACTGCGGGTCAATTTCGCTTAAATCAATCTCGACCCTATATGTCAAAAACGAAGAATAGTTGCTGTCTATGCCAATGTCAATATTAACCTGCAAACACCCCGTAAGCAGGAATGTCAGCAAGAGTAACATAAATAATAAAAAATATTTTTTCATTTTGTCTCCGAATACATCATCTTGCTACCTAAAATTATATTCAAGTTTATCCGAAACGTAGTAAGTGCCGTCGGGAAGCTGTGCAACAACATAAAAAGCCTTAAATCCCTGCGCTACATTGTCGTTTGCGAAGTATACCCTGCCGCCTCTTGCAACCGCATACTCGCCGATAACCGCGGAAGCGGCTCCGCCGGGGCGGACAGTCTTTATCGGAAGCCCCCAACCCGTGTAATCATAGGGGTCATAGCAGGAGATTGTATAAATTGCATTTTGATATGGTGTGTTCCAAGTGAGTGTATAATACACAAAAGTTTTAGGGCCGTCCGCAAGGTTGTGCTGCACGGAATGTCTGTTGATATCAAGAGTTATGTCCTGCCTTTCTTCAACAGGAACACGGGGCTGCTCCCCGATGTAACCATAAAAATATTCTGCAAGCCCCGAGACCTCGGCGGCAAGCGGTATCATCATATTTTCCTGAGGAAACGCATTTCGTGCACCACTGCCGTCGCGTGCCTGCTGAGCACCCTCTGCAATCTGCTTGACATCAATAAAATCAACAACATTGCGTGTGGCAGGCGAGCCCATAAGCTGCACATAATCCTCCGCAGCAATTTCAATCAAATATCGAAAACGGTTCATAAAATAATCGGCATCTTCCTCTACGCGTCCGATAAGATTAAAACGCCGTGTTTCCCTCAGCTCGGCATATGTGCTCTCTGTGAGTCTGTTTTGTTCACGCATTTCATAGTCAAACATATAATAAAATGTAAAATGATGACCGTATTCATGGCTCAGACTGCTTGCAATGCTCTCTATTGTTGTTTTTGTGTCGCCCCCGTATATGTTTATTATCCCTGCAAACTTCGGAAAATCTATACTGAAATCACTTGGAAATGCAGGGAAATTAATGAAAAAGCTCGCTGATGTAATACCCGGTGAATATGTGGCAAGAGCGTTCATTTCGTTATTATCATGCCCGTATACAACTATCTCGGAGAGTTTTTCAATTTCCTCGCCGTGAGCATTTTGTTTTAACTCATCATACAAAAGGCTCAGCATGTCTTCGTTCCACTCTCTCGAGTGGCTGATAATGCTGAAACCCTCGGGTGCTTCAAAATAATAAAGTGCGTCATCACGTCCGTACGCCGGTATATATGGAGAGTCATCAGCCGCCGAATTAACAAACGGGTCGGATATACGGTTTGCAAAAAAGGCATTTGTATCTGCTTTTGAATTTTCGAACAACTCGAGTTCCCGTCCGTAGTGGGTAAACGCCAAAACTCCGCCGAGCAGCAGTGCAATGCCTATTGTTATTGACAAAACTATAAAAGATTTTCCGGATTTTTGCTTTTTTACATCTGCTCTGTGCATGAGTGGTTTCCTTTTGAACATTATTTATGGTACAATATTATTACGCTATATTACCACAGGGGGATAAAATATGAAAGATATTACGGCAAAAGAGTTGGTAGCAAGCATACGAATGGGCTGGAACCTTGGCAACACATTTGACGCTCACGGTGAAAAATCCGGCTTTTCCGAGCTCAGAAAAGCATATGCAGCCTCAACTCCCACTGAAATGGAAGCAGCATGGGTAGAGCATGTCACAACAAAAGAAAATATTGATGCGCTGAAAGCTGCCGGATTTAATGCAATCCGCATACCTGTCACATGGCTCAAGGCTTGTGATGAGGAGTTTAATATAAGAAACGACTGGATGACCCGTGTAAAAGAAGTTGTTGGCTATGCAGTTTCCAACGATATGATTATTTCCGTGGACTCCCACCATGATGAGAGATACTACAGCCTGCTTGATAAGCAGCTGCCCGAAACAAAAAAGGTTTTTGTGAAATTATGGGAACAGATTGCTGAAGCCTTTAAGGAATATGATGAAAAGCTGATACTTGAGGGCTTAAATGAGCCGAGAACTATAGGCACCGAAACCGAATGGTACGGAACACCGGAAGACCAAAATAATCTGAATATCTTAAACCAACTTTTTGTCGATACGATAAGAAAATCCGGCGGTAATAACTTAAAAAGAATACTTATGGTCCCAACAGTCGCTGCATCGGCAAGTGATATTGCACAAAAAGCACTCATTTTGCCAAAGGACATGGTAAAAGACAAACTCATAGTTTCCATACATTCATACGAGCCTTATGAATTTGCCCTTGAAACGGGACATGACAGACCTGTGCAGTGGGACAAAAACAATCCCGATGATACCCTGCCGATAACCGAACCGATTGATTTGGCATATGAGCTGTTTGTAAGCAAGGGAATTCCCGTCATTATGGGTGAAATGGGCGCTCTTAACCGCAACAATATTGAGTCGCGTGTCGAGTGGACTAAGTTTTACGTTGCATATGCAAAGTCAAAGGACATACCCTGCTTCTGGTGGGACCCTTGGATGACATATGTTACCTGCCCCGACGATGAGCATGACCATTGGGTGGAAACATTTGGAATTTTTAACCGAGAAACAAACACATTTGACCATCCCGGGATTGTAGAAATCATGCGGAGCGTAGCTTACGGAATGTAGGTTGACAAAAACTTAAACATTCTTTATATTGCATTAGATAATATGGATTATTATTCCCAAAGAAATATTTAACGAGGTTAAAAATGGAAGAAAAACAAAAAATCCTCATAGTAGAGGACTCAAAGCTTAATCAGGAGATATTACGCAATATACTGCAAAAGGATTATAAATTAGATTTCGCAATAGACGGAACCGTAGCATTGGATAAGGTAAAAAAAGCGCCTCCCGATATTATACTGCTCGACTTAATTCTTCCCGGAATGGACGGTTTTGGAATTCTTACTGAACTGAAAAAATGCGACAGCACACGCTCCATTCCCGTCATAATTATAACAGGACGCTCTGACCCCGAAGAAGAAGCAAAGGGACTGAATTTGGGTGCGGTTGACTATATAACAAAACCGTTCCATGCAGTTGTTGTTAATGCAAGAGTTGAAACACAGGTAAAAATATTAAAGCAAATGCGGATAATTGAAAAGTTCGGATTTATTGATACGTTAACAAATATTCCCAACAGGCGTCATTTTGACCAGACCTTTATTAAAGAGTGGAACCGTGCAAAACGCGAAAAGAAGCCTATCAGTATCGTAATGATTGATGTGGATCATTTTAAGATGTATAACGATACCCACGGACATCAGCAAGGCGACGTTGCGCTGCAAACTGTAGCAGGGACAGTAACATCATCGCTAAAACGTACGGCTGATATCGCTGCCCGTTGGGGAGGCGAGGAGTTTGCCGTGCTCTTGCCGAACACTACGCTTGAAGGTGCAATGCATATTGCAGAAGAAATAAGAAGCAATATCGAAGCATCAGATATTCCCTGTGGAAAAGGTGGGAAGAGCCATAAAATCACAATCAGCATGGGCGTGGCTCAAACGTTGCCGGACAAGGATGCAAGTATTGCAGAACTCATTTTGCAAGCGGATAGGGCGCTTTATAAAGCAAAGGATACAGGCAGAAACAAAGTCTGCGCAGGCGGGCCGGAGGAAGAGTGATGAGAAAACTGCTCTCACTCTTTCTGATAATATTATTGCTTTTTACAACCACAGCAGGGTGCAAAAGCGTTGACGAAAGTACCGATAATGACATGCCGCCGGAGCATCTAAATCGTCCGCAGTACACGTCGTTTCCCGACCTGTCGAGCATCGTGCCGAATATTGACAATATCGTATTAGCAGGTGATTTGATTTATTTCTCATCATCGGAAGAAACAGAAAACAACTCGCTTTTTCTCACAAATAAAATATACCGCATAAATGCAGACGGAACAAACTTAGTGAAACTGCCAAATTATGCGGATATTTTCGAACTGCCGCCTGATGCACAAAGCGGGGGCTGTGAGCTTATCTCTGTGTGTATAGATAATGACGGCAACCTTTGGGTTGCCGAAATCGCTTCGTTCTATGTATATGATCTGCCAAGTGATATTGACATAAATACAGCAACGCAAAACCAACTTGAGCAATACCGCCGATTACTAAGCCGTCAATCGAGCGTGCGTAAGCTCGACAGTACAGGAGTGGAGCTGCAAACAATAGACTTAAGCGAAGAGACAAACGCAAATGACTTTTTTGTTGTAGAAAGTCTTTGCTTAAGCTCTAAGGGTGATGTATATGTTGCCACAAACATGTCTGTTGATGTGTTTGACGCTATGGGAAACAAACTCTTTAAGCTCGCAAACCAAGGCTTTGCAAAAGACATGATGCGTTTGAGTGACGGAAATGTTGCAGTTCCGGGCAGGCAAGGGTCAAATGTGATGCTTCGGGTTATAGATGCCGATGTTAAAGCATGGGGAGAAACAATAACTATCTCGGGTAACGCCTATCGCATCTTTCTCGGAAATGATGAATTTCCGCTTGTTTTTATAGACGGCGATCAAATGTATGGAATAGATGCCAAAACAAATGAAGCGGTGTCTATATTTAATTTTCTCGATGCAGGTATTATTCCCGGAGTGATAGAAAATGTCGTTTTTATACCGGACGGACGCATTATGCTGACAAACAGGGCAGGGCGTTCAAGCGGCGATACATATACACATAAAACAGAACTTCATGTCTTGGACATCGCTCCAAAACCTGTTATTCCGGGTCAGGAAATTATCGAGCTTACGCTTGCCGTGCGCTTTAATAACAATGAACTCAGACGTGCAGTTGCACAGTATAATGCACAAAGCAGTACACATAAAATTAATATTGTTGAATATCATCGTTTTGAGAAAAATGATGCCTTTTTCTCAAGAGGAAGTGTCGATAAGCTTGCAATGGAAATTATAACGGGAAATGCTCCCGATATAATTGATGTTTCTTTTGTGCCGTACTCGCAGTGGGTCTCCAGAGGCGTATTTGTAGATTTATATCCGCTGATAGATGCAGACCCCGAGCTTCGTCGCAGTGATTTTCTCGAAAGTGTATTAAACGCTGTTGAAATTAAAGGTGGTTTATATCAAATATTTCCGTCATTTGGAATAAGCACCATGGTCAGCCGTCCTTCGATTGTCGGTGAAAATATGGGTTGGACGGTAGAAGAAATGATCTCGCTGATAGAGGCAAATCCGGGAGCAGACTGGCCTATGGGTGCGATTAGCTCAAGCTCTATGGAGCTGAGTGCGTTCACCAGACAAACTATGGAAAACTATGTAGATTGGGTATCCGGCACGGCACACTTTGACAGAGGGGATTTTGTTAAAATTCTTGAATATTTTGGCAGATATCCCTTAGAGTGGTCTTTGATTGATTTTGATGACCCTAAGTGGCATAAATTATCACATGAATTATTTGACGAAGGCAAGAAGCTTATGAGTAGCTCCTACTTCTATTCGTTTATGGATTTTGAATTAAACCGTGATATTTGCGGAGGGGATTTTGTATTTAAGGGCTACCCGACAGTGAGGGGTGTAGGAAACCATGTCACTCTTGAAGCAAGTTTTGCAATTACATCGGGCTGCAAAGATGTGCAGGCAGCATGGGAGTTTATTCGTATCTTTTTGACAGAGAAAAGCCAACGCGAGCGCGAAAATGCCGGAGTTCATTTTTTCCCGATAAATAAAGTTGTGTTTAACGAAGAAATGGCGCGGGCTGTAACCGATGCCGATATTGCATTTACGCAACAAGATGCAGACCAAGTTATTGCCATGTTAAGCACAGTAACGTATTCTTCTGTACAAAGCCTGCTTTTGGAAGAGATTATATACGAAAGTGCTTTTGAATATTTCAGCGGACGCATAACAGCACAAGACGCTGCCCGAATAATTCAAAGCCGCGCCTCAATTTTTATGTCGGAACAAGCAGGGTGATGTATTTTATAAAGCGCCTGTCATTCCTTTAGTGATTTTATGTTTTTAGCGTTGAGAGGTGTTACAACCTTTTTTCCTAATCGCTTTTCATACGACTCGCGAGCGTCTTTTGCCACAGAGCCGCCCTGCTTTGCTATTGTTTCCGTTTCGCTTACTCCAACAGGATTAATTTCTTTCGAGAACTCTGTTGCAGAAACCTCTGCAAGCATATTAAGTACCAACTCCATGTTTGTCATATGGTCACGTAAGTTTTCCTTTTGCAAGCCTTTATATTTCTTGTATTCACGAGTGGTTTTTCCGCTCCATTCTTTTAGCATAACGTCAGTTAGTAGCGCAAAATTTTTTGTATCTTCAACTCCTGAACGTTGCCACTCATCAGTTAGCTCTTTTCGTACTTCCATAGTTTTGATACGCTGATTTATCCACTTTTCACTATATCCTTTCCGCAGATACGTTTGAAAGGCTCTATCAATGGCAATCTCCGGGTCAGCTACTTCGTCAATGCGTTCTTTGCCAAGCTGCGCAAGCCACATTTTGAATGGCTCTGCTTTTGGTGAAGGAATGGATTGTATAATGCGTAATATCTCTTTGGTGTTCGCCACGTCTGTCATTCTCATTTTTCCGTCTGTTGCTACCATTTTCAACTGCTTACAAAATGTAAGCAGTTGACTATCGCTTTCTTCTATAAGGCGCTTTTTTAGCACAGCCCAATAAGTGCTGGCGTTACGCTGTGTAGCTTGGTCTGTAAGCACGCCCACAACATCAACAATAGACACATACCAGTCTTGCTCATCTTCGTTCCATTCTTTGCGAATTTCACTATCATTAAACATAGCAAATTTTTTGTTTTCTTTCATATCAAAGCAACTCCGTTATTTGTTCGTTTCCTTGTGTCAATTATACTTAATTTTCGTTGCAATAGCAACGATTTTTAATGATGGAATTGTGTGTAAAAACCGCATCGTTTTCTACATTTTCCAACCAAACCACTCTACGAGTACACAACCTGCTCTTTCGTATGATACGTGATTTTTGAAGCGATTTTTTCCACAATAATGGGGTAGCCTGTTTCCGTTTCTTTTATAGCCTTATTATGAACTTTAAGAAAACTTCTTTCTTCGCCGGATATAATGTCCGGCGAAATGCGTTTTATTGAAGCAATTGCATCGCTCAAAACCGTACCGATAGATTGATAAAGAATGGCCAGCTTATCTTCCGGTATTTTCCCAATCAGCGACAAAGGAGAGATGCGGGCAGCCCAAAGAATTTCATCAACATAAGCATTTCCTATTCCTTTGACGATGCTCTGGTCGATTAAAAAAGCCTTTACATTGCTCCGTGACTTTTTGCGAGCTATGTCAAGAAAATATTCCAATGTAAGTGTGTCGGCAAACGCATCAGGCGCTTTTCCGGGCACAGGCAATTTTATTGTACACAGACCGCCCATATCGCTGAAAACAATGGTTTCCTGCTCGAAACTCATGGAAAAAATCTTGAATTTTATTGCATTGACTGTGTCTTCGGAAACAATGGAAATTTTGCCGCTGAGCATAAGATGTGCCGCGATTACCCTGTTATCGCCAAAATTAAAGAGCAATTCTTTTCCTAAGCGGTCAATACTTAACAAATTTTTTCCAACAAAATTATTAATTAAAAACTCCTTGGTGGCTAATACTTTTGCAGGATTGAACACTTCAATTCCGGCAAGTTGTTTAGATGTCAAGCGCTTGAAAATATTGACTTTGAAAACTTCCAAATCGGGCAGTTCGGGCATTAGAATTACCTCCATTTTGTTTATTTGTATATTGTAGTATCAAATGAGTTGATATACAATAAAAAAATCTTCAAAAGAAACTTCGGTGACAGCTATGCAAATCGTACATATTGATATGGATATGTTCTTCGCGGCGGTTGAAATCCGCGACAATCCTGAGTTGGCGGAAAAACCCCTTATTATCGGTGCTCTGCCCTCAGAGCGGGGCGTGGTTGCCACTTGCAGCTACGAAGCGCGCAAATACGGCATCCGCTCAGCCATGAGCATTAAGGAAGCCTACCGCCGTTGTCCGCATGGTATTTATATGCACCCAAACGGTCACAAATATGTGGAAGCCTCCCGTCAAATCCGTAAAATATGGGACGATTATACCGACATAGCAGAGTGTATTTCTCTTGACGAGTGTTTCCTTGATGTCACAGGCAGTTCTCACGCTTTCGGCGGGGCAGAAAATATCGGGCGCGAGATTAAACGCCGTGTCAAGGATGAAACAGCGCTGACCTGTTCAGTGGGTATCGGTTATTCGATGATGTCGGCAAAGTTAGCGAGCGAAGAAAAAAAGCCCGACGGATTTTTTCAGATATTGACCCCGCAGGCTCTGAGGGAGCTCATCATTGACCGAAGTGTCAGAATTATATACGGCGTAGGGCCGCAGACAGCAGCGCAGCTTGACAAAATCGGCATCAAAAACGTGCGGGATATATACAATAACCGCGACGCCGTGATACATCTGCTCGGCAATCATGGCAGGCACATTATTGACCTTGCAGACGGCATAGACAACAGGGTCGTTTGCACTCCCGCAAAAGCTCAGTCCTTAGGTCGAGAAATAACTTTTCAGCATGATATAGATGACCGTGAATATTTGAAAGATGCTCTGCGGCTCATAGCTCGTGAGCTCAGCTTTCAAATGCGCCTTGATGAGACTTTTGCCAAGACAATAACGCTCAAAGTTACTTTCAAGGACATGAAAAAAATCACCCGTTCAAAGAGTGATGATGCAACGAACAAAGCCGATGTGATATTTGGCACAGTGTGTACGCTACTCGACAAGGTAGAGCGGCGTTCCATTCGATTGGTGGGAATTAGTCTGAGCGGGTTTGCAGACAAAGATGCCCTGCAGTTGACCTTGTTTGATGATGCTGCAGAAATCAAGAAATCCAAGAAGCTTGATGATGTAACAACGAACCTGCAACGCAAGTACGGGATGAACATCGTTAAATCCGGCAGCGAAATGATTGCCGAAAAGAAAATATGGGAATGAGTTCGCATTAGTTCCTATTGGCGGAGAGAGAGGGATTCGAACCCTCGGTAGGTTGCCCTACACAGCATTTCCAATGCTGCACCTTACGACCACTCGGACATCTCTCCATACTACGATTACTGGTTAATATAAAACATAAAAATAACGATGTCAAGAGGTTCTCTTATGACGTAGCATATTTGTCTTGACAGGGGGCTACTTGGGTTATAGAATGTTTGGGTTAGGTATGAAGATGGATTATAAATAAATCCATTATACTATACAATCATCTTAAGGAGGTGTTTAAATATACAATGCCGGACATATTATTTATTGGAATTTCCGCGGCTGTAGTAGTCGTAACAGCTGTCGTTTTCTTCTTGCTTGGTATAACTTATCGTAAGAAAGTATCGGAACGCGAGATCCAAAGTGCAGAGGAAAAAGCCAAAAGAATTATCAACGACTCGATCAAAAACGCAGAAAACAAAAAACGCGAAGCCCTCCTCGAAGCAAAAGAGGAAATACACAAAAACCGCAGCGAATATGAACGAGAGGTCAGAGAACGCCGCGGTGAAATGCAAAAACAAGAGCGAAGACTCCAGCAAAAAGAAGAAATGCTCGACAAAAAAACAGAAATCATTGAAAACAAAACCGAAACAGTCGAGAAAAGAAGAGTGGAGCTCGAAGCGGCTCACGAAGAAGTTAACGCAATCAAACGCAGTCAATTTGAAGTGCTCGAAAGAATTTCAGGTTACACGGTAGCAGAAGCCAAAGCGTTTCTCATAAAGAACCTTGAGTCCGAGGTTACGCATGAGGCTGCCATGAAAATCAAAGAGATTGAAGACCGCTTGAAAGAAGAAGCGGACTTTAAGGCGCGTGAGCAAATTTCGCTTGCAATTCAACGCTGTGCGGCGGACCATGTCGCAGAAGCAACAGTTTCTGTGGTTCCCCTGCCGAACGATGAAATGAAAGGCAGAATTATCGGACGTGAGGGTCGCAATATCCGTGCGATTGAAACACTCACAGGTGTTGACCTCATCATTGACGACACGCCCGAAGCAATAACGCTTTCAGGCTTTGACCCCGTTCGCCGTGAGGTTGCCAGAATTTCACTTGAAAAGCTTATTTTAGACGGACGTATCCACCCCGCCCGCATCGAAGAAATGGTCGAAAAGGCGAAAAAAGAAGTCGATGCAACAATTAAAGCCGAGGGAGACCGTGCCACATTTGAAACAGGCGTACACGGCTTGCACCCCGAAATTATTAAGCTGCTCGGCAGAATGCGTTTTCGCACAAGCTACGGGCAAAACGTCCTAAACCACTCCATCGAAGTTTCGCATCTTGCGGGTCTTCTTGCAGCCGAGCTTGGAGCTGACGTTATGACAGCCAAACGCGCAGGACTTCTGCATGACCTCGGCAAAGCGGTGGACCATGAGATTGACGGCAGTCACGTTACAATCGGTGTTGATTTGGCGAAGAAATACAAAGAAAACGACGAAGTGCTTCACGCCATTCACGCTCACCATGGTGATGTTGATGCCAAGACAATCATAGCTTGTATTGTTCAAGCGTCCGACGCAATCTCGGCTTCACGTCCGGGTGCAAGACGCGAGAACATCGAAAGCTATGTCAAGCGTTTGGAGCGGCTTGAAGAACTCACCTGTTCATTCAAAGGTGTTGACAATTCATATGCAATTCAAGCAGGTCGCGAAATCCGTGTCATCGTAAAGCCCGACGAAATTTCAGAAGACCAAATGATTTTACTCGCCCGCGATATTGCGAAAAAAATCGAAGAAGAACTCGAATATCCCGGTCAAATAAAAGTAACATTACTTCGTGAACGCAAAGTAGAAGAAATCGCAAAATAAATAATATATTATTATGTGTCAGGGGACAGGACTTAAGTCCTGTCCCCAATGACACGTAATAATCTTTAGCTCAAAGAGCCAAAAGACTATGTGCGTGTGCCACAATATTTGGTATATGCGACAGTTGACGTATACAACATGTGAGTGTACAATATGAGTAATTACTTTGTAGAGGGTGCTTATTATGGTGCGTTTTCTTGTTGAGAAACTTGAACCTTTTCGTTTTGACGAAAGAGATATGCTAAACGAAATCTGCGATATACTTGGCATATCAGGGATAACAAATGTGCGTATCTTTAACGGATACGATACAGAAGG
>WQXY01000010.1 GCA_009781515.1 Oscillospiraceae bacterium | reverse complement strand
GTAGATGCATTGGTAGTGTTATGATGATACCACCCGTTTTTGAACACCGACATTGGTGCAGGGAATGGAGTAGCATCTGAACCTATAAATATTCCTAACGGATATGCAGGTGTATTTATGTTTGCATTTAGCATAAATCCGCTTTGAGAAAAATTCGTGCTGCCGGGAACTGTAACCGGACCTGTTTCTGCTGACATTGGCATAAAACCAAATACACATTCACAGTCACCGATGTCACCACACATAAAGCACGGGTCATTTGACTGGCTGTCGCCGTCAAACGAACCGAAACATTCACATTCCGGACATTCACATTCGTCCGGACACTCACAGTCTGGACATACGCACTCTGCGCTGCTTATGTCTGCACATTCGCAGTCGATGCAGTCGCAATCGACGCATTCGCAGACATCGCAACAATCCGCACCGTCAGGTGCGTTGCAATCGTCGCAGTCGCCACACTCGCAATCCGTAGGCTCTGCGCAGTCCGGACACTCAGGACCGAAGATACACGCGCCTGCCGGTGGTTCGACCGGTTCGCCGTACTCTGCAATAGCTGATAACGGCAACATTGTTGACATCATCAGTGCTGCAAGCATAAACGCGAACAAGCGATTTGTGAATTTTACTAACTTCTTTGATGTGATTTTCATGGTATAGTCCGCCTTTCATTTAAGACATACGAATTCGATGTTACCTATTTACACGTGAACAGTTTACTATTATATAAAGTGTCCCCTCTACGACTTTTTCGCTTTTTTGTAATACTATTTTGACATGTTTGCAATTAGGTGCAAAAAAAGCACCCTGCGGGGTAGCAGGGTGGTTGGTGGGCGAAAAGCGAAAGTCCCACCCGTAGGCAGGACTTTACATTGATTGTCTATCCCACTTTTTACCACCCGTAGGCGGTAAAAAAATTGAGTTAAACTAACTGTGCTAAGTCTATACTATCAAGAGAGATTTGTCAATGGGCAAGCCAAGAAAAATATCAATTTGCTCAAAAAGTTCAACAACTCTATTCAATCCGATATTCTCACGTTCTCCAAAACGGGCATTCGTTAATCGTCTGTAATGCACACTTCCCATTTGGTCAAAGCGTAGATAGGATTTTCGCTTTGATCCACTTATATCATTAGCAGATATACTTAAATCATCGTAATAAAATTCATGTGACTTTAGCGGTTTACTTGATACGGGAATAACGAAATACATATTGGCACAAAAACTTGATAGAATTATAGCATAATGCCCGTCAGACATCTCACTACAATAACCAAAACCATATGACACATGTACAATGTCACCAACTTTCAAGTTATGAGGATAATCTTTCGGTGCATATTTTTGTTTCTTTAGTAACAATTTCGGTCTTTCATGGTCGCTGCATTTCTTCAGCCGGTACATAACTTCTTTTTCTTTTCTGTCTATAATTGTATCAGTAAGAGACTTATTCATCGACTTTACAAACAAAAGGGCTTCTTTGTCATTTAGAGCATCATACAAATTGCCCTCAATGCTTGCAATTATTGACTTTACTTGCTTCTTAGTTTCTATTGTCATTGCGTCCTCGCTTTCGTTGTACAATCAACTGAACCTCATGTGGTTTTTTGCTGCCGAACAACAGGTAAAACCTATGAGAACTTTCTATTGACAACTGCTTTGTCGGTGTGCTAATATGTGGCTAATCGAGCGGTTGCCATTGTGGTGGCGGTCGTTCCCAAAGATTTCTGATCTGTGAAATCGCCGCTCACCAATTCATGGTGGGTGGTTATTTCTGTTTACGCTTGCTGCATAAACAAATGATTGCTACAATCAATAACCCAAGCTGTATCAGCTCTGACCATTCGACTATCGCTCTCACCCCCTTTATAGGGGAACAACCTCGCCGCTCGATTACCTAAAACTCTATCACTAAAAAGCAGACTTGTCTATATGCCATTCTTTTACACAAAATAGTTACAAAACGTTGAAATTACTGTAGATTTTATGGCATTTACGACTATTTTTCACACTAATATTCTACATTTTACAACTCCAAAATGTAGAATATTCTTTTGGTATTTTCCTTAAAAATATTAACCAAAGTTTTTGCCATTTCTTTGGCTAATCAGTTGAACCTTATCGTGGTATTGTTATAGTCCGCGTTCCTTAAGCTTCTGTTCGATACCTGCAAACACTTCTTCTGCACTGTAATATTTTGTATTTGGGTCATTTAATCGTGCTTTTGACTTTTGGAGTTCACTGAGGAGTGCTGCGATTTCGGCGTCTTTGGCGGCGAGCAGGCTCTCACAGGCTTGGAGTTCACTTGACAACATGGCTCTGTGATACGGAACAAACGCTTCGTTTACTTCCATTTCACCTGTACCTATACCTAAAAACTCTGCAGGCGTCACAATATCAGGGTCTTGCGGATAATGACGCTTGTTGCCTGTTATGAGCACTGCACCGCAAAGCTTGGCAACATCATAAAACGCACGGTCGTCCTCATCCGGAAAATGAATGTCTTTACTAATATCGGTTTCTTTCGGCTCGCCGGTTATATAAGCACCTTTTTCTTTAATAAAATTAATAATATCATTTGTTTCATTTTCTACAAATGGAAACTTATCACGATATAGCACGTCGACATATTCTGCTATCACCTTTTCATTAAAGCATGGTTTAATGACACGTTCAAACATCTGCTCTATGATAATTGCAGGTTTTCCTTCCTTGCTCCATAAAGCTGAAACAAGTATATTTGTGTCCAATACGACAAATTTCATTCTTTGTTTCCCTTTTCACGTGCACGCCTTTCTTCGCGACTGGCTTTTATCTCTGCATTGATTTCTTCATCTGTGAGATAACCGCGCTTTGCCGCTTCTTCTCTTATCTTATGGAACGACTTCATCGCTTTTGCTTGAAGTATGAACGAATAAACTTCTTCGAAGTCATCTTCTTTTACTCCAATCATTATTGCAGCGGGTTTACCATTGTTTGTAATAACAACCTTTTCGTTATTGTTTACTCTTTCCAATATTTCTTTTGATGAGTTGCGAAAATCTCTTATTGATACAAATTTCATTTTATATACCTCCGTTGACGTTATTGTACACAATCGTCGCACGTTTGTCAACATGTATTTTTGCACAACAGCAATACTATTTTGACATGGGTGGAGCTTTGGTGTACAATTATGGGGAAACAATAGGGGGAGAGTTATGCAAAGCCAGCAAAGTCAGCCACCTAAGCAAATACGACCTGTCAGTGCAATCGGGCATCTTGCTGCCGGACACCGTTTTTCGGTTAGGCAGCAGCAGCGCGTTCCTACGCGCGGAACACCTCGGGCTTGGCATGACGAGGTTGAGTTTTTCCGTGCTTTGTCAGGTCAAATCACCCTGCATATCGAAGAAGACAGCTTTCCTCTAAATGAGGGCGAGGTAATCATAGTCCCGCCGAATATGTGTCATTGGGCGACAAAACCGCCAAGTACCAATGCTTCATACGACTCCATATGCTTTAGCGGCGGACTGTTTTCGGGCAGAGGTGAGCGTAGTTACATCGGGCCTCTGCGGCTCAACGGCAGGGCGTATATATTAAAGCTTTGCGAAGACGCCGATTGGCAATCACAGTCATTAAGTCTTATCCAAGCTCTTACAGAGCTTGGAGCATCTGCAGATGCTGGCTCGCGCGAGCTTGAGTTTTGCGGGTTGCTGTTTCTATTATGGAGTAAGATTTACCACAACAGCTATATTAATCTGTCTGCAACTCTTGCATACCAAAAGCTGCACAGACGGCTGCAAAGTGCTGTAAACTACATACATGAGCACTTTAGCGAAGATGTTTCCAGTCGCACAATGGCTAATCAGGTTCATTTGAACATCGCCACGTTTTGCAGGTATTTCAAGCAATTAATGGGCGAGACCCCTATCAGTTATCTCAATAACTACAGGATAAGCAGAAGCCGCGTGTTGCTTATGGAAACAAATAAAAAAGTTGCGGACATAGCGGAAGAATGCGGTTATAACAATCTAAGTTACTTCAACAGAGATTTTAAGAACCGCATGAGATGCACACCAAGCGAGTATCGAAAGAGTGTTTAATTCAGGCTTTGGTGTTCGCAGAGGGCGGCGTAGATGCCGCCTTTTTCGATAAGCTCGTCATGTGTGCCGCTCTCGGCGATTTTGCCGTCGGCAAGTGCAATTATCTTATCGGCACGTTTTATCGTTGAGAGCCTGTGAGCAATGACTATAATCGTTCTGTGTCCGATTATTTTGCCGATTGCACTTTGTATTTCACGCTCGGTTTCGGTGTCTACTGCCGAGGTTGCTTCATCGAGCAGCAGTATCGGGCTGTTTCGCAGCACAGAGCGGGCTATGGAAAGCCGCTGTTTCTGTCCGCCGCTGAGTCTGACGCCGCGCTCGCCTATGATAGTGTCATATTTTTCGGGTAAACCCTCTATAAACTCATGCACACAGGCGATTTTTGCCGCTTCAATTATCTGCTCGGTTGTTGCCTCCGCTGTGCCGTAGGCGATGTTTTCGCCGATTGTACCGTTAAACAAAAATACATCCTGCAGCACAAGGCTAAGCTGATTTCGCAGACTCTCGAGCGTCATGTCTTTAGTGTCTATGCCGTCCATGGTAATTGCGCCCGAGGTTGGGTCGTAAAAGCGGGCGATAAGCCCCGATATCGTGGTTTTGCCGACACCTGTAGGTCCGACAAGTGCTATCATTTGTCCGGCTTTTGCTTCAAAGCTGATATCATCGAGCACGTTAATGTCTTCTTGATACGAAAAGCTCACATTCTTAAATTCGATTTGACCGCTGAGCCTGCCAACTTCTTTTGCGTTTGGACTGTCCTTTATTTCGGGCTCGATGTCCAAGATTTCAAATACACGCTCTGTTCCGGCTATGCTGTGCTGAACGTCTTCAACAATGCGTGTAAGCGTTGCAATCGGAGCATAAAACAGGTTTAGGTAGAGCAAAAATGCTACCACGTCGGATATGTTCAGCTCTGTATTGATTGCGATAAGCGGTCCTGCTATGAGGACGATTATCGTGCCGAGTGTTGTGATAAACGCTACGGACGGATGCAGTATTCCCGCAAAAAAGAGTGCTTTTATGAGCGAGCTGATGTGCCGCGTTGATTTCTCGCGTACTTTTTGCGACTCCTGCTCCTGCTTGTTAAATACTTGTATTTCCTTGATGCCCGAGAAATTGTCTTGCAGGACGGCGTTTAGCTCTGCTATGCGCTCCTGCCCGCGGCGAAAGTGCTTTCTCATAAGCCTTGGCAGCATTGATGTAATTGCAAGAAACGGTATCGGTATGCACACGAGCAATGCAAGTGTCGGGTTGATGATAAAGAGTATGACAAGTACACCGATGATTGTCATCATATTTGTTGCAATTTCAGGCAGTGCATGGGCTATGAGGCTTTCAAATGTCCCGGTGTCGTTGATAACACGTGACATTAGCTGTCCTGTTTGTTTGTCGTGATAATAACTCATTGAGAGCTTTTGCAGGTGGTCGTAAACGATACAACGCACGCGGTTTACCATGTTCCACGAGGCAACATGAGATAGGTAGTTATTAAAGAATTGACAAACTGCCCGCAGTGCAAATAAACCAAGCAATACGAGTGCTAAAAGAACTATATGGTCAATTGAACTGTCGAGTTCACCGCTTTCCATGATAGCGATAATTCGCCTTGTTACCTCAGGTGCGGCAAGGTTTGCTGCGGTGATGACAAATAACGCAACCGTTGCGATTATCAGCAGATGTGCCCAAGGTCCCGCAAATTTGAATAAACGAACGAGTTTTTTCATGTTATATGTTCCCTATACCTATGTAATATACAATAATGCGTCATCGCGAGCGAAGCGCGGCGATCCAGACGGTGGAGTGGATTGCCACGTCGCACTGCGTGCTCCTCGCAATGACGGAAATATTTACATCGTTAAACCGTTTGCCCAGTTTCTGTATTTTGTGATTTTTTCCATGACGACATCGTCGGCATTGCACTGTGCTTTGTCGGTAGCGCTTGCAAGCACATATACTTTGACCTTTGGCTCTGTGCCTGACGGGCGGACTATGATGTTTGTGCCGTCTGCGGTTCCGTAACGCAGCACATTTGAACCGATAAGCTCGATTTGTGTGCTTGCACCTGAATTTACATCAAGCTCTGTGCCTGTTTGATAGTCGCGGATTGTAGTTACTTTTACTCCTGCAATGTCTACAGGCGGCTTTTCGCGTAGGTTTTTCATGAGCTCGCGCATTTTTGCAATCCCGTCAAGCCCCGGCATTACAAGGTTTATGGTATCTTCGGCAAAAAGTCCGTATTTTTCGTAAAGCTCACCGAGCGCGTCAAAGAGCGTTTTGTTTTTCCACGCATACCACGCTGCCATTTCGGCTATAAGCATTGATGCAGTCACCGCGTCCTTGTCGCGGACAAAGTCGCCGACCATATAGCCGTAGCTTTCTTCAAACGAATATATGACCTTATGTGTTCCCGCTGCTTCCAATGCGTTTTTCTTCTCAGCCATAAACTTAAAGCCCGTAAAGGTGTCAAAGCAGTCTATGCCGTTTTTCTCGGCAATGAGCCTTGCCATTTCGGTGGTTACGAGAGACTTGAGAACTGCGGGGTTTTCCGGCATTGTGCCCGCTTGTTTTTTGACGTTTATAACATAATCAAGCAGCAGCACACCTGTTTGGTTGCCTGTGAGTGTGATGTAGTTTCCTGTGTTGTCACGTATCATGATGCCGACACGGTCGGCGTCGGGGTCTGTGCCGATTATGAGGTCGGCTCCGTGTGTTTTTGCAAGTGCCACCGCAAGCGCAAAGCCCTCGGGGTTTTCGGGGTTTGGCGAAGCAACCGTCGGGAAGTTCCCGTCGAGCTTCATTTGCTCGGGTTCGCATATGATGTGCTTTAGCCCGAGACGGCGCAGTGCTTCCGGCACAAGCTTGTAGCCCGCTCCGTGAAACGGTGTATAAACAAGCTTAAATGTGTCTGCTACTTCTTTGACCGCCTGCGTATCGTTTGATTGCGCCATGACGTTTTTCAAAAACAGTTCGTCTGTTTCGTCACCCATGATGGTTATAAGCCCGTCTTTTACCGCTTTATCGTAGTCCATTTTTTTAATCGACGTAAATATGTCGAGCTTAGTCATTTTGCGCGAGACTTCTTCGGCATGTGACGGCGGCATTTGCGCACCGTCTGCCCAGTAGACCTTAAAGCCGTTGTATTCCTTGGGGTTGTGGCTCGCCGTGACGTTGACCCCTGCAATGCAGCCGTACTCACGGATTGCGAAGCTGAGTTCCGGTGTGGGTCTCGGACCGTCAAACAGGCGTACTTTTATGCCGTTGCCCGCTATGACACAGGCGGCTTCGCGCGCAAAGGTGTCACTGTCGATACGAGAGTCAAAACACACGGCAATGCATTTATCATTATCGCTTTTTTCTTCGAGCACAAGCTCCGAGAGTGCCTGCGTTGTGTGGCGTATAACATGTCTGTTCATTCGAAAAACGCCGACTGCCATTGTTCCGCGCAGTCCGCCCGTGCCAAACTCCAACATGTCAAAAAAGCGGCTTTCTATCTCTTTTTTGTCGTTTTCAATGCTTTTCAGCTCTTGTTTTTCCGCGTCGCTCAGTGCAGGGCTGCTGAGCCATGCGTTGTAACTGTCCATGTATGTCATATGTTGCTCCTTGTCCGGCGTCATCGCGAGCCACGCAGTGGCGTGGCGATCCAGATGATGCACTTATATAGATGATAAATAATGGCTCCTCGCAATGACGGCGGTTCTACTCGTCCTCGACGGGGTCGGCGGTCAGTATGTTTTGTGCGTCCTCAAGCATTGTTGCGGGCACAAATATTTCCATTCCGCTCGGCGGGTGTCCGAATATCATTTTGCCGAACGAGCCGTTGTTCGGATACTCGCTGACATGGGGTATTCCGTAGGCTTCAAGCAGGTTCAGTGCAACCTCAAGGTCGAGCGGTCCGCCCGAGATGTGTTTGAGATGCACAGGGGGAACGGGCTCTCCGTTTTCATCCTTTGGCCACTGGGGGCCGTCGGGTTTTCCAAATTTCCAATCCATAAAAATACCTCTCTTTATCATGCGTCATCGCGAGCTACGTAGTAGCGTGGCGATCCAGATGATGCACTTATATAAATAAATAATTTTGTAGTTTAGTTTTATTACTGGATTACCACGTCGCCAAGATAAGCTTGGCTCCTCGTAATGACGGCACAGACGCTATCTATCTTTCTTCTCTGAAATAGTTAATTCCGCATGATTTTGGTTGTGAGTGTTCTTTGCTTTGGCGAATACTTGTGAATATGAGCACGAGTATTGTCGCTACAAACGGCAGTATGTTGTAGACTTGTGCGGGTATGCCGTCAATCGGCAGGTATAGTCTGAGCACTGACAGCCCTCCGAAAAGGAGCGCTCCGATGATTGCCCTTGACGGACGCCATGCCGCGAAGATAACAAGTGCAACGGCAATCCAGCCGCGACCTGCAATACAGTTAAATATCCATGTTCCGGAATTGTCTGCCATTGAGATAAACACACCGCCAAGCCCGCAGATACCGCCGCCGACTATTGCCGCTATGTATTTATAGCGTGTGACATTAATGCCGACTGCGTCTGCGGTTGCAGGGCTTTCACCGACTCCTCGCAGATTTAGACCCACGCGGGTTTTGTTGAATATCCACATTAATACGATTGCCGTGATTATCGCTAAATATACCATAAAGTTGTACGAGAAAAATAATCTGCCGATGACGGGAATATCGCTCAGCCACGGTATGCTTATGCTTGAAAACATTCTTTTTGTATCTTCGGCAACGGTTGTAAAGCCGCCCGCTCTAATTCCGAGAAGTTCACCTACCAAGTTGCCTGCCCCGATGCCAAAGATTGTCAGCGCAAGTCCCGTTACGTTTTGGTTCGCTCTGAAAGTAACGGTCAGCACGCTGTATATCAGCCCGCCGAGCGCCCCTGCGAGAAAGCCGATGAGCACCGCAAGAATTGCCGATACAAAGCCGAGTGTTGCGTCGCCGACTGTAGCTTCGTAAATGTATGACGCTGCAACGCCTGCAGCCGCACCCATAAACATCATGCCTTCAACGCCGAGGTTGAGGCTGCCCGATTTTTGGGTGAGTATTTCACCGAGCGTCGCAAAGAGCAGCGGTGTCGCCGCTATGACTGCCATAAAGAAGAAGTCAACAACTGCAAAGCCTTCCATTTATTCACTTCCCCTTTCTATGTTGGTACCGACGTCATCGCGAGCCACGTAGTGGCGTGGCGATCCAGATGATGCACTTAATATAGATGATAAATAATGAAGTTGTTTATTTGATAACTGGATTGCCGCGTCGCCATAAATGGCTCCTCGCAATGACGGAGGCAGGTTCGCCTCTACTTCTTTTTGAAAATCAGTTTATAATTTAAGAAAAATTCGCAGCCGAGCATAGCAAAGAGTATCAGTCCGATGAGCATACTGGCGGCTGACGACGGTATTTTATATATGGTTTGTATTGTGCCTGAGCCTTTTTGAAGAATGGCAAGAAATACCGATATTGCAATCATTGCAGCGGGATTGAGCTTGGCAAGCCATGCAACGGTGATTGCCGTGAAGCCTACGCCTCCCGTCACTTCCTCAGATACTGTGAAGTTTGCCCCCGCAACGGTGACGAAGCCTGTGATACCTGCGATTGCACCTGATATAAACATTGTGCGTAAAAACACAAGGCTCGTATTGATGCCTGCATATTTTGCCGTTTGAATACTCTCTCCGACAACTGTTATTTCGTAGCCCTGCTTGCTTTTTTTCATGTAAATATACACCAAAACCACAAGCACGAGTGCGATTATCCAACCGATATGAACACCAAAAACCCTTGGCAGTCTGGCACTTGTGTCAAACATTGCAATTACCGGAAAGCCCATTTTTGACGGGTCGCGCCACGGACCGTATTGCAGATATCGCAGACCTTCAAGGGCAACGTAGTTGAGCATCAGCGTAAAGAGTGTTTCGTTTGTGTTCCATTTTGCCTTAAACACGGCGGGTATCATACCCCACACGCCGCCTGCCACAACCGCTGCGGCAAACATTACCATAAGCAGCACGGGCGATGGCATGTTTTGATAGTGAAATAGTGCAAAATAGCTTGCGGCAGTCGCTCCCGCAATGATCTGTCCCTCTGCTCCGATGTTCCAGAAACGCATCTTAAATGCAAGCGCAATTCCCATTCCCGTAATGAGCAGCGGTATTGCCATTCGTGCGGTTTCGCGAAGCACCAAGGGCGAGCCGAGCGAGCCGATTATCATATCTTTATAGACAAGTATCGGGTTATGCTCCATGAGCAGTATTAATATCCCGCCGACAAGCAGAGCCGCCAAAATTGCAATGGCTCTGACGGCAACTGCCCGCTGTGTGGACACGTTGTCGCGTTTGACCATACGAACCCAAGGTTCGTGGTGCTCTTTGTAGTCAGGGTGCTGTGTTATTTGTTTGTTTTCGTTCATTTTTCCTCTGTTTAATCAATCACTCATATGGGTCATTAATATGCCGAGTTCTTCTTTTGTTGCAGTCGGCGCGTTTACTATTCCGCTCAGACGTCCGCCGCAAAGCACCATTATACGGTCGCAAAGTTCGAGCAGAACATCTAAATCCTCACCTACGAAAAGTACCGCAACGCCGTTTTTTCTCTGCTCGTTGAGCAGATTGTATATCGTATATGACGAGTTGATGTCAAGCCCGCGAACGGGATAAGCCACCACAAGCACCGATGGGCCGGAGTCGATTTCGCGCCCGAGCAGTACCTTTTGCACGTTTCCTCCCGAGAGCCGCCTTACAGGTGTTGAAACTCCGGGGGTGACGATTTCGAGAGAGTCAATAAGGCGCTCTGCAGTGCTTTTCGGCAATTTTCTGTTAATGAGAAAGCCCTTTTCGTTGTTGTAGCTTTTGAGCATCATGTTTTCTATCATGTCGAGTCCTGCAACAAGCCCCATTCCGAGCCTGTCTTCGGGCACAAATGCGAGGTGCACGCCTTTTTTTGCAATTTGCGTAGGCGTCAGACCGCACAGCTCGCTCGGTTCGTCATCGTTTATGTACGTGATGCTTCCGCCCTCTACGGGATAGAGCCCTGTAATCGCTTCGCAAAGTTCCTTTTGTCCGCTCCCTGCAATGCCTGCAATGCCAAGTATTTCACCTTCATGCAGCTTAAATGATATGTCGTCGAGTGCTTTAAGTCCGTCGGAATTTAAGCATGTCAGAGAGGAAACAATAATACGCTCTTTTCCAAGAGCCCCTGCTTCTCTTTGTATTTCAAGACTCACAGACCTGCCGACCATTCCTTCCGTGAGCGATTTTACCGATGCGTCCTTTGTTTCAAGCTCTCCTACAAGCTCCCCTTTGCGAAGTATGCACACCCTGTCTGACAGCGAGAGCACTTCGTTTAGTTTGTGGGTGATGATGATGATTGCTTTGCCGTCGTTTTTCATGCTACGGAGCATTTCAAAGAGTGTATCAGCTTCCTGAGGCGTGAGCACGGCAGTCGGCTCGTCAAGTATGAGCACATCTGCCCCGCGATAGAGCACCTTGACTATTTCGACCTTTTGCTTTTCGCTCACGGACATTTCGTAGATTTTTTTGTTCGGGTCTAATGAAAAGCCGTATTTATCGGATATTTCACGGATTTCACTTGCAAGCTTTTTGCGGTTTATAAGCACACTGCCTTTTAAGCCCAAGATAATATTTTCTGCCGCGGTGAGCACGTCGACAAGCTTAAAGTGCTGGTGTATCATGCCTATTCCAAGGTCAAACGCGTCTTTTGGCGAGCGGATAATGACTTCTTTGCCGTCGACATATATTTCGCCGCTGTCGGGATAATATATGCCCGAGAGCATGTTCATGAGTGTGGTTTTGCCCGAGCCGTTTTCGCCGAGGAGCGCAAGGATTTCACCCCGTCGAAGCTCGATGCAAACGTCCTTGTTTGCCTGCACCGTTCCAAAGGATTTTGAAATATTATTTAGTTTGACGGCACAATTACTGACTTCACTCATGCTTGTCAGTATATCAAAAAAAATACCGTGACACAAGTACCCTATCTTTTCTTTTTCTTACGTTTTTTTGCCCTTGCTTTGCTTTTGTTTTGCTTGTTTTTTATCAGTATTATAAGAGCAGCGGCAGCCAATATCGCACATGGTATCAGTATCCATATAAGCAGATTGCCGCTGTTTTCAGGGTCGCTTGGATTGTCGTCTTCGGGCGGGAGCTCCGGCTCGTTTTCTGCTCTGTTTAATATGTCGACAATTTTGCGGTAGTCATCAAGACCTGCGAGCATCGTGTCGTAGTTTATGTACTCAGCTTCAAAATTGTCTTCAACCACAATGTATGTTCCCGCTTCGGCTATTACGATTTTCGTCAGATTGTGTTCATAAATCAACGGAATTTTGTATATTTCGCCGGGATCCTTTTCGATGTTTATCGCAACAACGCCCGGTCCGCTTTCATCGAGCAGGTTTATTTCAATCGGGTCAAATAATGTCTTAAAAGGTACTTTCCCGTTTTCATTTATTTCGGACAAATATACTTCTTCAAACAATATCCCCGGCTCGATTTTCATTATCTCGGGACGTATCATTGAAAAGCCTGCAGCTTCTATCTTTTCTCTTGCTTTTTTGAATAGTGCATTTTCTTCATCGTCATGCAGACGCCGCACTATAACGTCATAGTACATGGTTTCAATTTCTGCATCGGGCATTTTTGAGATTTCTGTAAATGCCATAAATGTGTTTCTCAGGTTAACGGTCATTGCGTAGTAAGAGCCGATGAAAAATCCGTTTGTGGGTATTTCAATCGGGTGGCGTATACCTGTCAACAGGTCTTCGTATGTGTAGTTTTTGTGGAAGTCTTTTTCGCTTACTATCGGAAATGATGCGGACTCTCTGATTGTCAGTTCTTCTGTAATTGCGTTTCTTTCACGCCTTAAAAACAGGTTTGGTATGTCGTCGTAAAACATTGTCATCACCCTGCTGTCAGAGCCAAAAAAGCCGATAAACGGGCGTCCGAGCTCATCGTCTTCTTCAAAGATTTCCAATGCTTTTACAGGCTGCAGAGTACAAAAAACAACCAATACAAGTATTATCATAAAGTTGAGTTTTTTCATATTGTAATATTACACTAAGGTTTATGTATTGTAAAGAGACGGTTTTACATTGGCAAGAAACAAAATAGACGGGAGATTGCAAAATGCAAAAGGGCGGCAGGTTGCCGCCCTTGCATTATTTGCTTGTTACGAAATGATGTTTATGCCTTTGATGATTGCGTTAAAGCTTGGTGCGGACGGGCCTGCAGACTCTGCAAAGTGTGAGTCCGGTCCTGTGAATTCGTAGATGAGTGGCGCCGGGTCGCCATATCCGGTGATTTTTGCGTTGTTGCCGTCATTGTCTACGAGATGTCCACTGAAGATTTTGAGCTCGCCGCTGATGATTTTTGCTTTTGCAGCTTCAATGGCGTCAGCTGTTCCGGGAGCAACGATTGAAGTGTTGAGCTCTGTGATGAACGCTGCACCTGATGCAAGACCTTCGCCCCAGTCCACCGGAGTCTTTTTGCCGTTGAGAAGATTGTCAACTGCGAGTGTCATGTAGATGCTCCAGTCGATACGCGGTGAGAGCATTGATGCGTCGGGAGCTGCACTGCGCATGTCATTGTTGTAGCCAACATGCCATGCACCACGTTCTTGAGCTGCGATTGCAGGGGTTGCACTGTCGGAGTGTTGTGCAATGACGTCTGCACCGAGTTCAATAAGACGTGTTGCAACTTGCTGCTCGAGTGGGGGGTCGCCCCATGAGTCGATGTAGATAACTTCCATGGTGACATCGGGATTGACGCTCAGTGCACCAAGGTAGAATGCGGTAAAGCCTGAAATGACTTCTGCAAACGGGTGAGCTGCAACATAACCGAGCACGTTGGTTTCTGTACGCAGTCCTGCTGCAATTCCGCCGAGATAGCGGGCTTCATGGATTTTTGCAAAGTAGTTGTGGTAATTGTCGAGCCCTGCGTCAATGGCGTTTGTGCCTGTTGCATGAGCAAACACGACGTTCGGGTTTTCTCTGGCGGCTTCAATCATTTGGTTTTGGTGAGAGAAGCTTGTTGCGAAGATAATGTGACATCCCTCTTGAATGAGTTCATTGATTGAGTTGGTGACTTTTGCAGGGTCAACACCTGCGTCAAACTTGGGAATGTACTGGTCGCTGCGCAGTCCGAGGTTGGAAATCATCTTTTCTGCGCCGATGTGATGATTGTAGGTATAGCCTTGGTCAGCGAGCGGGCCGATGTGTACAACACCGATTTTGATGTTGTCTTTCGTGACATCGCCGGAGCCGCCGCCACCGCCGCATGCGGCAAGTGCGAAGACCATAACGAGTGCCAAAATGATTGCGAGATACTTTTTCATCAAATAATCCTCCATATTTTGTAGTGTCGATTAAATTTTGCTTATTTTTAATCTATATGTAGTGTATACTATTGTTTGGAAAAAAGAAAGAGATTTTTTTATTTTTTTATGATAAACTTTAGTTTATAGGAGAACTATTATGGCAAATTATATTTTAGGTGTTGATGCAGGGGGGACAAAAAGTCACTTAGTTATCTTTGACCGTAACGGTCAGTGCGCTTCTGCCACAACATACGGTCCACTTAATCATGAGGTTATGGAAGGTTCATATGCCGAGCTTGAGGAGCGGCTGCTTGAGGTCATTCCGCGTACCCTGCAAGATGCGGGCATAACCGCAGACGACGTCGCATATGCGGTTTTCGGCGTTGCGGGAGTTGATACCAAGGCTCAGATGAAACTTGTTTCCGACATGGTGACAAAGACGGGCTTAAAGCATTTTACGGTGTGTAACGATGCTGTGCTCGGCGTGCCTGCAGGCTCGCCCGATTGCGTCGGTATTTGTGCTATCAGCGGCACGGGTTTTAAGGTTGCGGCTATTGATTACAGCGGTGTTTCGCTTGATATTTGCGGGCTTGGTTCGTATACCGATGACAGGGGCGGCGGCTCGTGGTTTGGGCTGCGTGCCTGCGGCGAGGTGTATAATTACCTTTACCGTTTGGGTCAAAAAACTGTAATGAAAGACATGCTTTTTGAACTCCTTGGCATATCGGACAAAGGAGAGTATTTGGACGTTATAACCGAAAATCTATACGGCGGGGCAAATTTGTACAACAGCGTCGACTTAAACAGCATTGCTTTTCGCGCTGCCGCGCAAGGTGACGAGGTTGCTCTCGGTATTTTGCGGGAGTCTGCAACGCAATATGCAGGGGCTATCGCACGGCTTGCAACTGATATGGATTTTCCGGCTGACAAGGTTTTGAACGTGACCCTTGCAGGGTCGGTGTTTGTCAAGCAGCAGGTCAAAATCGTGCCTGAGATGATTAAAGAGCTTGTTGCCAAGGCACTCGGCGGGCGCGAGGTTACTTATACCATGCTTGAGGCTCCGCCTGTTGCAGGAGCTGTTCTGTGGGCGGCACAAAAAGCCGGCTTTGAGTTTGATGCGGCAGCAGTTGAAAAAGGCTTGAGAAAATTGTAAATAGTGTCTCTATAATCTGGTTGAGTGTAGAGTATTAAGTCTGTTAACGAAATTTCAGAAAAGCAGAAACTATGTCTGAACGAAGTGAGTTAGTTTCTGCCTGAAATGAGTTCTACAGGCTCTTATGCTCGGAACGTCTTAAGATTAGAGAGATACTATTTACAATAATGCAGGGATCAACCCCCGGCTCTGCGGAGCCACCCCCTTCCAAGGAAGGGGGCATGAGTTATTTATAAAACTTCGGTAAATTTTCTTTGTTGGCTTCTAACATTTCGTCGAGGAGCGGTTTTGCTTTAGCTATGTCGCCAACGAGCGGGTGTGCTAAAAGTGCCGCGAGGGCAATGTCTCTGTCACCCTCAATGGCTGCACGAACCGCAAGTTTTTCATATGCTTTGACCGCTCTCATAAGCCCGATAATATACTCGTTGTAAACAGTTACAGGCTGCGGTTTAATCTCGTTTTTTGACAGCTCGCATAACACCTCAACAACGTCGGTGTCGTCCATAAACGGTACGGCACCGTTGTTTTTTGCTGCCACAACATGAAGCTCACGTTTGTCACATGCGATTGACTCCGCTGCCGACAAAGCCGCTGTCGAGTATAGTGCGCCGCCGCGCTGTGCAAGCTCAGGCGGTTTTATTTTGAGGTTCGGGTCGGCATATTGCTCCCGCAGTTTGCCCTCAATCTCAACGCAAATCTCACCGCGGCATTTTTCCGCGTCAAGGCAAAGCTGCACCTGTTCACTGCGCATGTAGTAATAATTCAGATATGACGAGGGCACATAAGGCACGGCACTAAGCAAAGACGGGTCAAGATGTGCAACGGGGTTGTTTTTCATTGATGTATCTGCTTTGCCTGCAAGCTTTTCAACAATGTTTTCTGTTTCGCCGTGTTTGATAACACTTGTAATCCAGCTTAGATGATTGAGCCCGACATATTGATAGTCAAAGTCGTATGTGTCGAGGACATCGGCGATGCCCTTTATCATGTTTATCGGGCAGTTGCAAAGCCCCACCATGTTTGCGTCCGTAAGGTTCAAGACAGCTTCCGCAATTATGCCCGAGGGGTTTGAAAAGTTTATCAGCCATGCATCGCTTTCCGACAGGCGTTTCATGTCGGAAACAAAATCCATTATAACGGGAAGGGTTCGCAGAGCTTGCATAAAGCCGCCCGCTCCTGTTGTTTCCTGCCCCAAGAGCCCGTATTTGAGCGGAATTTTTTCGTCAAGAATTCTGCCCGCCATTTTGCCGGGACGTACCTGAGCAAACACAAATGACGCACCTTCGAGAGAGCGGCTTCGGTCAGTGGTAAGAATAACTTCACCCTTAAAACCACCCTCACGGAGCTGACGCTCGGCAAGTCCACCGACGAGGGCAAGTGCGTCCTCATCGATGTCCATGAGTGCAATACTGTCAAAATGCAGCCGCTCGGCTCTTTCTATAAAGCCTTCAATAAGCTCAGGGGTGTAGGTGCTTCCCGCTCCTATAATGGCAGCTTTCATTGTATTTACCTCTATTTCTGCGTCATCACGAGCGAAGCGTGGTGATCCAGAAGATGCACATATTGATATGCTGTGGTCTGGATTGCCACGTCGCCATAAACGGCTCCTCGCAATGACAGTTGGATGAATAATTCCCCTATTAATCTCTGCCTATTGTATCGTCGCCGTGGTAGAGTTTACTGTTCTTTTTGAGCCAGTCAATGATTTCGTCAACATATCCGAAAGCGACTGCAATATGTGTATCGGCAGCGCCATAGTAGATTGCAATTCTGCCGTCGTCCGTGTCTACGAGCGCGGAGCATGGGAATGCAACATTCGGCACAAAGCCTATTGTCTCATAGTCTGCTTCCGGTGTGAGCATGTACGGCTCGCTGCGGTAGAGCACCTTTGACGGTTCTTCGAGGTCGAGCAGCGCCGCTCCGAAGCTGTAAACGTAGCCGTTGCAGGTGTGCAGAACGCCGTGGTATATCATAAGCCAGCCTTCGTTTGTTTCAATCGGAATGGGTCCCGCTCCGATTTTCAGATGCTGCCAACCCTCTGTTGCTGCCATAACCTTGCGGTGTTTACCCCAATAAACGAGGTCGGGACTTTCCGAAATGAATATATCGCCAAACGGTGTGTGTCCGTTGTCGCTCGGACGGCTGAGCATTACATAGTTACCGTTGATTTTGCGCGGGAATAATACTCCATTACGGTTAAACGGCAAAAATGCGTTTTCGATACGTGTAAATGTTTTAAAGTCTTTGGTATATCCCATGCCGATTGTCGGGTTATATCCAAAGCTTGTGCACCACATGATGTAATATGTGTCTTCGATTTTAACGAGGCGCGGGTCATACGCATAATGCGGCTGATAGGGCTTACCTTGCTCGTCAACCCACTGTATCGGTTTGTCTTCAAGCTCCCAGTTGATGCCGTCCTTGCTGTGTGCAAGGTGGACTCTCATCATTGTGTATATGTCGTCGGCACGGAATACTCCGACAAATCCGTCGCCATACGGCACGAGTGCACTGTTAAAGACGCGTGCTGTGCTTGGTGTGGCATTTCGTCCGATGATAGGATTGCCCGAGTAGCGCCAGACTATTTCGTTGTTTCCTGCGGGTCTTGGTTCCCAAGGCATGTTTTTTGCGCTTTGTGCAATAATTTTTGTTTTCATATTTTAACCCTTTCTTTATGTTTTGGTACAAATCACCCGTCGCCTGCGGGCGCCACCCTCTTTACTAAAGAGGGCTAAGATGCGGACCCTGTCCCCTTGTCATTCCGGTTTTGATATCTGTTATGAACTCGAAGTTTTCTGCTTTTGTGTGAAGCTTCATTTCGCCGGTTTCGTCTGTAATTAGTTCACATTGGAAGTATTCCCATTTTGTAAGGTCTTTAGTGTCGCTTTTGACAGCCTGTAGTGTAGTATCTAACACATCTATGGCTTTGTCAATATGAAGCTCGCGGGGGTTGCCCAAACTGTCGCGGCGGTCGTAGTCGTAGACCCTGTATGTTACGTTGGAGCTTTGTTGGACTTCGATTATTTTTATACCCTTGCCTATTGCATGTAGCATCCCGGCGGGGATGCAGTAGCAATCACCTGCTTTGACAGGCACATGACGTACTTTTGTGAGTAACTCGCCGCTTTTTATGAGCTCTCGAAGCTCGGTTTTGCTGATTTCTTCGCTAAATCCGAGTATGAGCTCCGCTCCCGGTTCGGCTGCGGCGATATACCACATTTCGTTTTTTCCGCGCTGGTTTTCCACTCTTTGTGCGTATTCATCGTTTGGGTGAACTTGAAGCGAAAGACTATCATTGGCATCGATGGTTTTTATCAGCACAGGGATATCGCACCCCACGGCTTCTTTTAGCGTCTGTCCTGCAAATTCACCGTTTGCAATCGTGCAAAGTCCGTCAGGATGTGTGCTGACTTCCCAGCTTTCGGTACCCCAAATATACTCTTTAATTACAGGGTTTAGTCTAACCATTGAGCTTTTCGTCCATCCATTTTTGAATGTCATCTGTTGTGGTGCCTTGCATTGTGCCCATCAGGCGAAGCTGACGCGGTACAAATTCGGGAACGCACCTCAAATGACCGTAATTGCTGTTATTTTCGTCAGGCTCATCATTGATGTTATGGTAAGCGGGGAATTTTTCGGCAACTTCTTTGAGGAAATCATTGCCGCGTTTCATGCGTCTGATATCCCTAAATGTTGTGTTTGCAGTGGCACGATACGGAACATCAACTGTTGATGTGACCTTTACATCAGCTGTTTGTGCGATATCGCGTGAGCTTCGTGCAAGTTTGATTACATATGTGTCTGTTTGAACATGCCAATCGCTTATTTGCACGTTGTAGTATGAAAACGCAGCTTTTCCAAGCTTAAATGTCACCTGCTTCGTTTCACCCGGCTGCAGCGAAATCTTTGTGAAGTCACGAAGCTGTTTATCGGCTTGAATAAGCCTGTCGTCTTTTTCTTTGGGTCCGACATACAGCTGCACAATTTCTTTGCCTGCAACTTTTCCTGTATTTTTAATGTCTGCGGTGACTGTAAGTGTGTCTGTGTCTTTTATGTCAGTGCTGCTGAGCTTTATGTTTGAGTATTCAAATGTGGTGTAGCTCAGTCCGTGACCAAACGGGAAGCGCACTTCCATTTCCTTGGTATCGTAATAACGGTAGCCTACAAAGATACCCTCGCGGTACTCGGTAACGTCACGCTCGCCGAAATAGTACAAATATGACGGGTTGTCACTGAGTTTAATCGGCAGAGTTTCTGCAAGCTTGCCGCATGGGTTTGTTTTTCCGAATAAAATGTCCGCTATCGCTCCGCCGCTTGCCTGACCGCCGAGATATGCTTCAAGAATACATGGCACATCACCTGACCATGGCATCTCGACCGGCGAACCGTTATGTAAAACTACCACAGTTTTGGGATTAGCTGCAGCCACAGCCTTAATTAATTGGTTTTGACCCTCGGGCATACGCATGTGCGTCCTGTCATAACCCTCGGCTTCATAATGATGCGGAAGTCCTGCAAATATTACGCAAACATCTGCGGCTGACGCTGTTTTTACCGCCTGTGCGTGCAGGGTTTCGTTTATTTCATCGCAGTCGGCTGTGTTATAGCCCTGCGCATATGTAACATCTGTATATTCTTTGGCTGCGTCAAGTACGGTTGTTACCATAAACGGATTGACCTGAGAGCTTCCCGCACCTTGATATCTCGGTTTTTCTGCCATTTCGCCGATAAATGCGATTTTTGCCTTTTTATCGAGCGGCAGGATATTTTTGTCGTTTTTGAGCAGCACCATAGACTCGGCTGCTATTTTGCGGGAAAGTGCGTCATGTGCGTTTACGTCAATTTCTTTAACCGGAACGGTTTTTGCATCATCGCCGCCATACTTGAATACAATCCGCAAAATCCGCTCTACCGCAAGGTCGAGCACTTCTTCTTTCATTTCGCCCGAGCGTACCGCTGCGGCGATATATTCATCGTTAGACGGCTCTGCAACGCCGGGCATTTCAAGTTCAAGCCCTGCAATCAGCCCCTTGACGCGCTCGTTGACTGCGCCCCAGTCACTGACTACTATGCCTTCAAAACCCCATTCATTGCGAAGTATTTCCGTCAGCAAACGGGCACTCTCAGACGCGTACTCGCCATTTAGTCTGTTATATGCACACATAACCGTTGCAGGTTGCGACTCTTCCACTGCCTTGCGAAATGCCGGCAGGTATATTTCACGCAGGGTTCGCTCGTCAATCTGCGAGTCGCTCGACCAGCGTCTTGTCTCCTGATTGTTTGCCGCGTAATGCTTAAGGCTCGTGCCTATGCCTTTGCTTTGCACACCGTCGATAAATGACGATGCCATTTCTCCTGCAAGGTACGGGTCTTCCGAGAAATATTCAAAGTTTCTGCCGCAAAGCGGTGAGCGCTTTATATTCACCCCCGGTCCGAGCACAATACGGACGTTTTCAACCTCTGCTTCATCGCCGATTGCCGCGCCGAGTTCTTTAAGCAAATCACGGTCAAATGAGCAGGCACTGAGCACCGCAGGCGGATAGCACGTAGCTTCTCTGCTTGGTCTGTCGCCTGTCGAAGGTCCCGTCGCCACTTTTCGCAGTCCGTGAGGGCCGTCGGTCATCATTATTTTGGGTATTCCGAGCCGCTCCACGGGTTTGGTTTCCCAGAAATTAAGTCCGCTGCAAAGCCCTGCTTTTTCTTCAAGTGTCATTTTTGATACTAACTCTTTAAGCTCTTTGCTCATAAAAAAGAACCCCCTTATTTAATCTAAAATCCATTATAGCACACTCTATCCTCAGTGCGTTAAATACTTCTTGAGCACTTCGATGACTTTGCCTACGTCCATTGGTTTGCCGATGTGCCCGTTCATGCCCGCTTTTAGGCATTTTTCAATGTCATCGCTGAACACATTTGCCGTCAGTGCAATAATCGGAATTTTCTTTGCTTTTGCAATGTCAAGTGCCCGAATACATTCCGTCGCTTCATATCCGTTCATTATCGGCATACGCACATCCATAAAGATAATGTCGTACTTGTCGGGGTCTGCGGCGAACATATCGAGCGCTTCCTTGCCGTTGACTGCACAGTCGATATTCAGACCGCTGTTTTCCAAAAGCGTTGTCAGCACATAGCGGTTGCTTGCCATATCTTCGACTGCAAGCATGAGCTTTCCTGTAAACAGGTCACTTTCCGTCTCAACATTGTCCTTATCACTTGCGGCAGCGTCATTTTCTGAAACTGCCTCGACACTGCCTGTTCCCTGCAGCACACGTACCGTAAACGAAAATGTCGAGCCTTTTTCGAGCTGCGACTGCGCCCATATTCTACCGTTCATTGCTTCAACAATCTGCTTGGATATAGCAAGCCCGAGCCCTGTGCCTCTGTATGAACGGGTAGTTCCTGTTTCCACCTGTTCAAAAGCACCAAATAGCTTTTCCAAGCTTTCGGGGGATATGCCAATTCCGTTGTCTGTAACGTCGACACGCAATTCGCAGTAGTCGTCGGTTTTTCCGGAAAGCTGCACATCAAGCTTGATTTTCCCGTTGTTGTTGGTAAATTTCACCGCATTTGACAGCAGATTTGCCACTACCTGCGAGAGCCGCTGGTCATCTCCTATTATGGTTGCGGGAATTTTTTCATCTATGCTCACATCAATGGTCTGGTTTCTTTCGTCCGAGCCGACATGTGCCATTGCAAGGACTTTGTTTATCATTTCCCTGAAATCAAACTCAACCTGCAAGAGCACCAACTTGCTCGCTTCGATTTTTGCCAAATCAAGTATGTCATTAACAATTCCAAGCAAGTGTGTGGAAGCTTCATCAATCTTAGAAAACGAGTAGTTCTTTCGTTCTGCGTCCTTTTCTCTTTTTCCGATAGTGGTCATTCCGACAATTGCATTGAGAGGTGTGCGGATTTCATGGCTCATGTTTGCAAGAAACTCGCTCTTTGCACGGCTTGCAGCCTGTGCTCTTTCATTCGTTTTAACAAGCTCGGTAATATCAACCGCGTGCTGCAGATGAACCGTCCGCCCGTCATACCATTTGATGTAACAGTCCGAATGACGCACATGAATATCCATTTCCGTAATATACTCATCCCACACGACAACTTTGTCCGGATTTTCGTTGAGTTCATAACACGGGCAAAACTTGCACATTTTTTCAAAACCGTGGCGAAACACCTTATAGCAATACTTTCCGATAGCCTCGTCGCCCTCAATTCCAAAGCTTTTTTTCATGTAGGTGTTGAGAAAAAGTATCTCCCCTGTCTCCGGTATTGTCGCATATATCGACGCGTCGATGCTGTTTAGTATGCTTTCCATGGAGCTTAGTGTGTTGCTGACCATTTGCTCATGCTTTTTGATTATGTCGCTCTCTAAGATTTTGATTTGGTTGTTTATCCTCATTCTCACAATCGCAGTGTGAAACGGCTTGGTGATGTAGTCCGCAGCACCGAGCCCGAGCCCTTTTTCTTCGGCGTCAATGCTGTCGAGCCCTGTGATGAAAATAACGGGAATGTCACGGGTTTTCGGGCTTTTTTTGAGTGCCTCAATAACTTCGTAGCCGTCCATTTCGGGCATGATTACATCAAGCAAAATAATGTCGGGCAACTGTCTTTCGGCTATTTCCTGCGCTTTTAGGCTGTCTCTGACAGCAAGCACATCGTAGCTTTCCTCAAGAATATCGGTCAGCTCAATGATGTTGGATTTTTCATCATCAATAACTAAAATTTTGTGTTTTTCGGTTTTATTCATTCACCGCCACCCGCTTCCTTTTTTAGTTTCTCAAGCTCTTCCAAGGCAAGGTCAAAGCTGTACTCTTCTATATGATTAACAAGCTGCGCTGTGCCCTCTATGGCTTTTAATTCGTCTGCATACTTGGAACATTTTGTGCTGTTTTCCCGCAGGAGCGGCTCTAATTCGTCAAACAGATTTTGTATTTTCTTTTTGTCGGTAACTTTCGGCTTTTTTGTGCGTTTTTCAGTGGTCAAAAGCGGAGCTAATTCACGATAGGTTTTCTCAAGCTCTTTTTTTATCATGTTTTTCAGTTCATCAGATACATGCTCCTGATTATTGAGTGCTTTTTCTGCTGCGGCTGCGGCTTCCACAAGGCGCTCCGCTCCTATCTGTGCGGCGTTACTTTTTAGTGTGTGTGCTAATCTGTGAGCTGTTTTTGTGTCTCCCGAGTTTATTGCATCAATCAGGTCGTCATATGAGGTCTTATTGCTTTTGAGGAAGTTTATTTTCAGCTTTTGCTTTGTCTTATTTTCTTCTTCAACCTGCTTGCTTTTATCTATGGTTGAGTAGCTGTCCACGGGAATAAACTTTACGAGGCACCGCCACAAGTCGTTGGCAGTAAAGGGTTTGCCGAGTGTGTCGGACATACCGTTTCTTTTGTAATGCTCAACGTCATTTGACATTATATTTGCGGTCAAAGCTACGATAGGTGTTTTCACTCCCATTTCCGTAATTTTCATCGAAGCTTCCAAGCCGTCCATTACCGGCATGTGGATATCCATAAATATGAGGGAGAACGGCTCTTTCTTGTCTTTTATCCGCTGTGCGACAAAATCGACGCCCTCCTTGCCGTTGTGTGCCACAAAGGCTTTCAGTCCGACTCTCATCAAGTGGTCGCAAATGACCTGCTGGTTGAGATTGTTATCCTCGCATACGAGCACTTCACCTTTGAAGTTTGGCTTTTCAAAGCTGTTTATGACGATTTTTTCGGATAATGCGTCCGAGGTGTCGTCAATGAGTTCAAATGTTATTTCAAAGCTGAACCTGCTGCCTATTCCCGGAACACTTTCTACGATAAGAGTTCCGCCCATAAGCTCGATGATGTTTTTTGTAATGGTCAGCCCAAGCCCCGTGCCGCCGAATTTGCGGGTAATGCTCTCGTCCGCTTGCTTAAACGGCTCAAAAACTCTCTCAATTTGCTCGGATGACATGCCGATACCGCTGTCTTTGACTTCAAAATTGATTGTGACATGCTCATCGTCTTTATTTACCAAAGACGCAATCAGCTTGACCGTGCCTACATTTGTAAATTTGACGGCATTTGATAGCAAATTCGTTATAACCTGCCGCAGACGTATCGGGTCGCCGAGCAGTTTTTTGCCGACAGACGGCTCGGCATAGCAGTAGAGCATGATGCCTTTTTCTTCTGTTTTCGGGATAAAAACGGATTGGCAATGCGAAAAAATATCCGGCAAATCAAACGGGGTTTTTTCGAGTTCTATTTTACCGGACTCAATCTTGGATATATCAAGAATATCGTTGATTATTTTGAGCAGCCACTGTGCACTTTCTTGTATGTTGTAAAGATATTCCCTTGTTTTTAGCGGTATATCGCCATATTGGGCAAGTTCAGAAAAGCCGATAATGCTGTTCATCGGGGTTCTGATTTCATGGCTCATGTTTGCAAGGAAAATTGATTTTGTTTTGCTTGCCGCTTCTGCTGTTTCACGGGCAAAACGCTCCTGCTGCGTCTTTTCAAGCTCGGCGAGGTATGCTTTTTGCTCCCTTAAATCTCTTGTATAACCTATGACATAGTCATCGCTGTCAAGCGCAACTCTGACAAGTGTAACCTCAGCAGGCAGCGGTATATTTCCATTTGGAATTTGATGCATCCATTCAAAAATACAGTAACCCTCGTCAAATGCCTTATGAACAAGCTCTGCTGCTTTTTCGTCACTTCGCTGTCCGTCGGGCTGATATTCGGGCGAGCATGTTGTAATGAATTTTTCCACATACTCCTGCTTGTCCTTGAAACCGTAGAGCTTGACGGCAGCTTCGTTACAACCGACGGTGTTGAGGTTTTTATCCCATATCTGTATACAAAGCGGCGTTGCATCAATCATCACTGACATGCGTTTGTTTGCTTCAATCATTTGGGTGTTTTGCTGATTTATCTGCTCATTTGCGGCGGAAAGCTCCGCCTCGCGTTCTTGAAGTCTGGTCATTGTGCTTTCGAAACGTTGTTTTATTGCTTCGGATATAAATATTGCGAGCAAAATACATGCCACAAGCACACCTAAGGTTATCATTGCACCGTTGAGAATGAAAGAGAATACTTTTGCCGTATCCTCTGCGGTAAAATAGCCTACACTCATTATACCCACAACAACGTCATTAACTCCAAACAAGGGTGCATAGTATGCGAGTATATTTTCGCCGAAAAGCGGGATATTTCCTAAGAATGTTTCGCCCGAGAGCACCGCTTCGCTTATATGCGCCGCGATTTTTGTCCCGAGTGCATAATCACCGTCTTCATTTAATACCGTTGAGGCAACACGCTCGTCACCTCTGAAAAAGGTTATTTCGCAGCCGGTCAAATCCCGCAGTTTGTATACAAAGTCCTGACTGCTCAGTATAAATCCCAAGGATACCGCCCCTATGAGGTTCCCGTTTTCGTCATAAACGGGAGCGCCTGCCGAAGCAGCAAGCGGGATTGTAATTCCCTGCATGATGAATGTGTCAACCCGTCCCGAGAGCGCAGCTGCCATATGAGGCAATGCGGCATTGCTGTCACCGTAGTTATCGGGGTCGTGTGTTCTGGTTAAAACGATACCGTCCTTGTCCGTTATTACACAATAGTCAACCAAGGCCAAGTCTTTGAGCATAAGTGCCGTTTCTGCTGTTCGTTCACGGTCCTCTGATTTGAGGGCGTCTATCAAATCATGATTTGTCGACATTGTAAATGCCGCAAGAAACGCTTTTCCACGCAGGTAGTTGAGTTCCTGCTCAACAACATTAACCGCTACGTCGATTTTATCGCGCATGGAGTGGTTCAGTTCATTGTTAAAGAGTAAAACTGACGATACAAGCACCGCAAGGCAGCATACAATTGTCAGTGTAATCATTGGAATAAGTATTCGTCTTCTTATGTTCACTCTAAAACTCCCCCGATTTTGCTTTTATTAATCACAAATTATATTACAAATTCTGAGCGTATACAAGAATTATATGACAAACCCCCGTCCCCCTGTCACAAGCTTTCCTTTGCTGTATGTTTGTATGGGATAGCCTTTGAGTGCGACGCCCTCCCATATTGTATAGTCGCAGGCGCTGTGCGTGTTTTCCTGCGAGATAACAAACTCTTTGCTCGGGTCGTATATAACAATGTCGGCATCGGCGCCGAGAGTTAAACTGCCTTTGTTTGGCGAGAGCTTAAATATTTCGGCAGGCTTTTCCGAGCAAAGCTCTACGACACGTTCATATGAAATGCGTCCTTTATTCGCCTCACTGAGCATATACGGGTAAAAATTTTCTGTTCCCATAACGCCGTTGGGGATTTTGGTAAAGTCGTCTTTGCCTAAGGCTTTCTCTGCGAGATTAAACGGGCAGTGGTCGGTGGCAATCGTGTCGATGCTGCCGTTTTTTATGCCTTGCCACAAGGCTTCCCTGCTTTTTTCACCTTTTATCGGCGGTGAGCATACAAAGTTTGCGGCATCAGGGCGTTTATAGACGTCACTTGTAAAATGAAGATATTGCGGGCATGTTTCTGCGTAGATGATTTGCCCTGCTTTTTTTGCTTTTTCAACTGCTCTCAGCCCACCCTCACAAGCAAGGTGCACAATATAAAGTGGTGCATCGGCGATGGCGGCAAGCTCTATTGCCCGCTCTACACCTTTGGTTTCAACGCTTTCGGGGCGGCTGAGGTAATGGTACCACGGGTCTGTTAGTCCCTGTGCAATAAAGTCCGCGCGGTTTTTTTCAAGCTCGTCATGGGCTTCGGCATGTACCATTATAACGGTGCCGAGTTCTTTGCTTCGTCTCAGTGCCCGTAAGAACTCGTCATCGGTCAGTCTGATTGCATAGGTCATAAAAACCTTGAAGCTGCTGACGCCTGCGTCCACTACGGCTCGCATTTCCCCAAGCCTGTCGTCGTTTATTTCTGTCAGGCACATGTGCAGGCTGTAATCAATACATGCTTTTGCCGCTTCGGCTTTGCGTTTGTCGAGCGCGGCTGTTAAGCTCTCACCTTTGAGTGGTGTCACGAAGTCTATAACTGTTGTAACGCCTCCGCATGCCGCCGCGCGTGTGCCTGCATGAAAATCATCGGCAGATTTATACGGCACATTGTCAGTGCCGACAAGTATTTGTGTTTCAAAATGCGTATGTGCATCAACAGCTCCCGGCAGCACGAGCAAATCTGTGCAGTCGATGACCTGCATGTCTGCGGTTGCCTCAATGCCCTGCCCTATTTGGGTTATTTTTCCGTCTGATACCAACAGGTCAGCTTTTTGGCGACCACTTGCATTAATAACAGTTCCGTTTTGAAATAATGTTTTCATGGTGGTATTATATCATAAATAAAAACAATGTCACGGTCAGGCTTTGTAACTGATTTTCGAAGAACGAGGCATGGATGCCGAGTGAAGCTATTAAGAACACGATGTTTTTTTAATAGCGAAGAGAAAATTAGTTATAATGCCTGACGCAAGATGACATTGCTTCTATTTTATATATTTACCAACTGTGGTTCGCAGGTATTCATATGTTGTCGGTTTTACGATAAAGTCATTACATCCCTCAAGCATTGCTGCGGTAACATGGTCACGTGAGGAATTGCCCGTCAGGAACACCACCGGTGTTTTTGCGTATTCGGCGCTGCTGCGTATTAGTCTGAGCAGTTCAAATCCATCCATTTCGGGCATATCAATGTCGAGCAAAAACAGGTCGGGCTTTTGCGATTTCATAACGTTCAGCGCTGCTTTTCCACTCGGAACGGCGATTATCTTATAGTGGTTTTTGAGTGCACTGTTGACAAACGATAAAATTTCCGGCATATCGTCTACTGCCAAGATTTTCTTTGACATGTTTGTCCCTGCAAGCTTGTCTATTTCTTCAATATATTTTAATCTCAGTTCAGCTGCCGTATTTTTTGCTTCCGCAAACTTTTTTGCTACAAGCAGATTTATAAGCTTAAAAAATGCCGCTTCTTCAGGGTTTTGCTCTGCCATTTTCTCAAGCATGGCACGGGCTTTTTTGTTATTATCGTCATCTAAAAAGTTGCAGACAGTCAGTATGTTTCTTGCCATATCGGCGTGGATTTCAAGTGGGCTGGCACCTTCACTTGCAACCCCTCCTGCGTTTTGAGCTTTTTGCATTCTGACAGACAATGAAAGGACATCCGTTATAAAAGGTTTGAGCATTTTACCTACAAGCGGTAATTTACTTTTGTCCGACACACAATCTATAATCCTCTGCGCGTCAGACTCAAGCCCTTTTGCATATACATTCGTAAGGAGTGTAAGCATCGTTTCCATTGCGTCGTTGAAAATGATTTCTTGTGTTTCGAAATTCGAAAATGTTTCTTCGATAGTTTCCGTCAGCTGCGGCACTGTGTCGATAAACTTGTTGATAGCAGGGATAATTTCTTCACCCTTTACTGTATTTTCCACCCATAATCCGGGAATTCGATGATAAAAACTGATAACCCTATCTTCCATTTATGCTTTCTCCTCTTTTCTTAGTTTTGGTGTAAAAGTTATTAGTTCAAAGTCGTCACGCCTTGCGTTATCGCCTCTGTAGCTTTCAAAAGATTGCCATATTGTATCTGATATTACATTGTGCTCTTTACTGTGGTTTTCAAGGATAAGCTTTTCAAACTCGTCATACCCGTAAGGTATTTTGTCATAGCCGCCGATTTGGTCATACAAACCGTCTGAAGCAATGTAAAATTTGTTTGCAGGATTGGCTTCTATAAACGTGGTTTTAACGTTATCCTTGCTTTTGATTTTCCCTTCACCAACGTATATTTTCTGCCCTCTGTGGCGTGTAATTTCTTTGCCGTCGCTTACGAATATATTTGTGTTCCCTGAAGAGAATGTAACACTTCCGTCATTTGCGATAAAAAGCACTGCCAAGTCACAACCGTCATTGATGTCTGTATATTCTTCTGTATTGCTTTTTACGTTTAATACGGAAGCTATCCGTTTGTCGAGCATATATAAAATTTCTGCTGTGTTTGTGTGACTTTCTTTTGTAATTGTAGACTCAAATGCACTCACAACAAGCATAGTTAAAAGTGCTCCCGGTGTTCCATGACCTGTACAGTCGCATACACAAAGAACCGTACCGTCATCAAAGTTTTTTGCCCAGTATATATCTCCACCTACTATGTCACGCGGTTTCCATATTATTGAATAATCCGAAAATGCCTTCCCGAGCTTTTCTTCATCGGGGATAATGCTCGTTTGGATTTTACTTGCATATCTGATGCCTTCGTTGATGGTTTTCAGTTGCTGCGCTAAAATTTTTGACGTTTCTTCGGCTAATACTTTTTTCTTGTTATATGAGCGCATAGCGAAAAATCCTGAAGTAATCGATGTAAGTAATGTGATTATTAACGCAAACCTCATAATCATACTATTGGTTCGCATGGAAATAAGAATTTCGTCGCTTATGTCAACGCCTGCCGCGCAGTAAACCGTACCATCCTCGTTAAATACAGGAACCGCTGCGGAAAGAAGGTCGTCATAAGTCGTGGTATAAACACCTATTTCTGTAACCCAACTTTCCCCTGCTTGAATTTTTTCAACTGCTTCGGCAGTAGACGGGTCTTCTTCAAGAGAAAAAATCCACTCAGGTGTTACCATTTCCTCTTCATCTTCGTCGTTATCGATAATATATTGAATTTGACCGTCTCCGGTGTAGCGCCAATAATAAACGTAGAGCACCCCTGTTTCATCGGCAAAGTCTTGTAATCTTGCACGTATCTCATCCCACTCGGGTCTTTGCATATCTTCTGCTGTATGGAAGAGGTCAAGTTCATCTACAGTGACATAAGTCGCAGCGTACTGAGCTGCAACCCGTAAGTGGGTTTGAATACTTTTGAGCTTTTCTCTTTCAATATCATTTATTAAAACAGCAAATATCACAGCTACAATCAACAAAGTTGTTGAAGATATATAGAATAGAACATTTACAAGCGGGAACTTGCTTTCTGTTGTGTTTCTCTTTTTCATTTTAGTAGCACCTCTAATTTCATTATATTGTTTAGAGCTTCCTCGCAATCAAAGGCTTCAAACGCAAAAATTATGCTTTGGAGCAGTTTTTCTGTTTCGCCGTCAAGTTTTGTGCCTGCATACGGCGAAATAAGTTCCAAACCACGGTCGCGGTCGTACAACTCCGCGGCGTCTTTGATTTCGTCAATTTTCGAAAGTATTGCTTCGGCAAAATTCCCCGTGTCTGCCTCGCAGCTGCCCGCATTTGCTTCGGGCTTCAAAGCTTCATTCAAATAAGCTTCCAGTTCGGTTAATCCCTCTTTGAAAAGCGGATAGCCTTCGTTACATATTCCTATGTCGTTTTCTGTTGCAGCGCGCTCAAGACCTGCTGCCATACTGCCAAGTGCCGATGACCCGATGTTTTTGAGGACACTTTTAAGACCATGCACCTCAACGGCAAAAGACTTTATGTCGGACACGATATATCTGTCCATTTTTTCTATTCTTTCAGGTAAAAGCCGCACAGTGAGCTTGACTGTGTCAATGTACATATCTTCCATGTCATTCATTGCAGCAAGTGCAGCACCAACATCAAGATTAGGAATTTCCTTTAACTTATTTACCCACGGGCAGCTTTCATCTTGTGTGGTCTTAGTATCTCTTTCTTCCTTTTGGCGTTTTGCATCTTTTAGCACCTGCGGTGTCTGTTTATCACGAATAAAAGTATTAAGCACATCATTGAGTTGCCTTAAATCAATGGGTTTTGAAACAAAATCGTTAAAACCGTTTTCTATGAAAAAATCTTTCATACCTGCTATGGCGTTTGCCGTGAGTGCCACTACAGGGCTGTCGTAGCTTTCCTCACGCAGTATTTTTGTTGTTTCAACACCATCCATTCCGGGCATCATGTGGTCCATAAAAATGACATCATATATTTTTCCGGCACGGGTTTTGTCAAGCACTTCATATCCGCTTGCTGCCGTGTCTATTTCAAAACCATACGGCTTCATAAGTCCCTTAGCGACGAATAAGTTGGCATCCACATCATCAACAATCAGAACACTACCGTACGGCATATACTCACGCACAAGTTTGGCTCTGTTCATTTTACTTGTGAATTCTAAGCTGCCGAGACTCTGTGCAAGTTCTTTTCCAAGCACCTCAATGCCTGTTGTTTGTTGGAGCAGGTATACCGTAAAAGTTGTGCCGACGCCGGGCTCGCTTTGTGCTTCCATTTTGCCGTTCATCATCTCGACAAGGTTTTTTGTGATGCTCATGCCGAGACCCGTACCTTCTATTTTACGGTTTGTTTCTTGATTGAACATTGCATATTCATCATAAAGTGTTGCGAGCTGTTCTTTTGTCATGCCCTGCCCTGTATCTGCGATTGTCAAGATGAGATGAATTCCGTCTTCACATGGCTCGGAGTCTATTCCAAATGTCACAGTCCCCTCGTCTGTGTATTTAATGGAGTTTGAGAGCATATTATTTAGGATTTGTTTTATCCGCAAATCATCGCCAAAGAGCTTTAACGGCAGTGTTTCGGCGACTTTAATTACGAATTCTATCGGTTTTTGCCCGATGCGCATGATGTTCAGGCGCGCTGTATCATTTATAAGACTTGCTATTTCGTATTCGACAGGTAATAGCTCGAGCTTCCCTGTTTCAACCTTAGACAGGTCCAATATATCGTTGATGATACCAAGCAAGGCTTTACCCGAGTTGTTTATCCTGTCAAAGGAGTCGAGAACTTCCGGCGAATGTGTATCGTTTTCAAGCTCAATATCGGATATCCCTATAATCGCGTTCATCGGCGTGCGTATTTCATGGCTCATTGTTGCCAGAAACTTGCTCTTTGCTTGTGTCGCCTCTTCCGCCATTTTTTTGGACTCGTTTAAGCCCACAGTCAGGCGGTCTGACATCTTTGTGAGCTTGCGCAGTTGCTTGATTACTCTGCCATATTGTTTAATGAGGTTTTCATGCCGGGATCTTTCAATCACCTCCCCTTCAGGAAGTTGTAACAAATGCAACAGAGCTTCATCATGTATAGTTTGTTCATCATGAAAAATATCGATTATATCGCTCAAGCAGTTATCATCTCCACTCTTTCCTTAAACAAAGTCGATGTATGTGTATTGGTTGCGTCCGTTGTTTTTGGACATATATAATGCTTCGTCGGCACGTTTTAAGTAGCTCTCGTAGCTTTGCCCGTGCAGTACATTGCCTGTTGTAAGCCCGATAGAAACGGTTACATGCTTTGCTGCTTCGCTCTTTTTGTGAGGGATATTTAGTGCGTTTATGTTTGCGATGATTTTTTCCGCAATCATCTTTGCACCTTTTGCATCTGCATGCGGCAAAACCACTGCAAACTCTTCGCCGCCGTAGCGTGCAGCAAAATCTTCCGCCCTCGATAGTGAGTCCGTAATAGCTTCCGCAACACTTCGCAGGCATGTGTCTCCCTGACTGTGACCATATGTGTCGTTGTATTTTTTGAAATAGTCAATATCGAGCATCAGCACACTTAATACGCCCCCTGAACGGGAAACTAATTTTATTACCCGCCTTAAGTTTTCTTCCATGTAACGCCTGTTGTATATACCTGTCAGCACGTCATAATGCACTATGTTTTTTAGTTCGTTTATTTGTTCTTTCTGACCGGTAATCATGTTTGTAGAGGCTTTGTCAGTAATTTTGATAAGCTTTTGCTGATGTCGGAGCAGCAGTTTATATTCACTGACAACCGTTTCAAACAACTCGGCACAAACGGGAGCGCCTGAGCGAACATCTTTCAGATGCGCAAGTGCATCGTCGAGTGTTTTCTGTTCTCGTTCATACATACCATCCACTGTGTACTTCCCCTTGTTTATGTTAATTTGCGATGAGGTTAAAGGTCAGGTTTTCGACGTCTTCTTCAAAGTCCTCGCCACATTCAATAATAATGCGATTGTTTTTCGTGGTAATCCAATTAACGGTTATTTTATCGCAATTATCGCAGCTATCCATTTCGAGAAGCATACCCAGCAGCACCTTGACGGTTGAACTGTTGAAATATTTTAGTTCACAGTCAAAAGTGAACGCATCAAAATCGGTTTTAAGGTATTCGGTGAGCCATTCTCTGATTTCCTTGAAAAACTCAAAGATGTTTTCGTGATAGCTCTCACCCTCAAATTTCATTAGCCCGCTCTCTTCGTCAATTAAGACATACGGTGTCAGTTCGGTCTTTTCACGTTCCAATTTATATCCCATTATTCTTCACCTCCTATTGTTGCAAAAAGAGTAAAGAACGTATACCCGTCTTCATAAGGAGTAAACGTATATTCTATCTTTGAGCTTACGCGCCGTGCGATTTCAATAAAACCAAGACCCGCGCCTTTGCTGTCGGGATTGTCGTTTTCCAGTCGTTGCTGCTTGTAGTACTGTCTGAGTTCTTTTCTGTCGAGGGTATTGAGGTAGTCGATTTTTTCTTTCAAAAAATTAACAGTCTTATCAGCTACCATATTTCCTGTTTGTATAAAATACTGACTTCCTCGCACTCCCATGATAAATGTTCCTTTCGGAGCTTCGGAGTGCATTTCATCTGCGGCAAAATATTCTCTTTCTGCCGAATACATAAGCATATTATTCATCTGCTCGACAAATACAGAAAATACCTCCTGTGCGGTTTCGAGCGGCAGGTTGTCGAACTCCAGCCGTTTTTTTAAGGTAGTGGCAAAGCCGCCGATACCCTCTGCCCACAGCGGCCCGCTGTAGACAAGCGTGATATTGCTTTCTCTGAGTTTTTTATGGTATTCCATTACATCAAACATTCTTATCGTCCTCCTTTTCATTTTTTGGTTTGAATGTTATAAGTTCAAAATCGTCGCGCCTTGCGTTATTGTCTCTGTATGTTTCAAAGGACTGCCATATTTCATCCGATATAGATTTTTGGTCAGCATTGTGTTTTTCCAGTATGATTTTTTCAAACTCTTCATATCCGTACGGCACTTGCTCTGTCCCGCCGATTTGGTCATATAAGCCGTCAGAGGCGATATAAAACTTATTGTTTGGGTTGTAGGGTATGTGCATCGTTTCAATACTGTCTTTGCTTTCTATTTTACCCTCACCTACATACATTTTTTGACCTTTATAGCGCGTGACCTCTTTGCCGTCGGATGCAAATACGCTCATATTACCTGCCGCCAACGTGATGTTGCCGTCCTTTGAGACAAATAATACGGCAAGGTCGCAACCGTCGTTAATGTCCGCACTGAACTCGTTGTCGTTTCTGACATTAAGTGCGGATGAAATCTTTTTGTCGAGCATATAGATGATTTCTGCGGGGTCGTTATGTTTATCGTTTACAACCGTCGACTCAAACGCACTTACAACGAGCATTGTGAGCAGCGCACCGGGCGTTCCGTGACCTGTACAGTCACAAACGCACATAACGGTGCCGTCGTCGAAGTTCTTCGCCCAGTAAATATCACCGCCCACCACATCGCGCGGCTTCCATATAACCGAATAGTCCGAAAATGCTTCTTTTAGTTTGTTATCATCGGGAATAAGGTTCATTTGGATTTTGCTTGCGTATCTGATACTTTCGTTTACTATATGCAACTGTTTCGCCAATTCATCCACATGTTTTGACATGCTCTCGGCAATTGCATCTGCACCGTCAAGTATTTTCTGGTAGTCACCCTTTGCCGTAAAGCCGTCATCGCTTTTTGTCAGATTTCCTTCAATTATATCCTGATTTCTCTTTTGGATTTTTTCAATAACCGTAGAAAGTCTTCGTATCATATTGCCAAAGGACTCTGATAGTATGTTGATTTCGCGTATTGAGCTTTTTGGGGGAGTAAAGCTGAAATCTCCGTCACTGATTTTTGACATTGACCCGGTTATTTCATTAACGGGTCTGATAAGTCCTTTATTTGCAACAACCATTGCCAAAGCAAAGAAAACAACAATAATAATTACAGCAAATACAGACATGGTTAATATACTTGTGTTAATTGTATCAACCACATCATCTACGTTGATTTCCACACTCGCAACACCGACAACTCTGCCGTCGGAATTAATTATCGGCGCAAAACCGCCTATCAAAATGCCAAATTCGTCAGCATCGTAAATACCGCTGTTTGTAACCTCGCCCGTATACATTGCTTCAAAAAGCTCCTGCGGATACCACTCGATGTCCGTATCCAAACTGAGAAACTCAACGACCCATTCATCATTACCGTATATATCACCGGTTGCAAAATATGTAATCTCATCTTCGGGGCCGTATAACACTGTGTAGATGAACATTACTCCCGTTTCATTGAGTATCCTGTCGAGCAAGTCTTTCACATCTTGCCAGTATTCGCCCGCAGGTGCTCCTGCTTCGGCAGTTTGGGCGAAACGGTCGGGATCAATCGCACTTGATACGGTTTGCGCCAGTCGTCTTACCTGCTCACCGTAGCCTGTTACAATCAAATTACGTTTGACTATATAGCTGAATATAGTCATAAGAGAACCAATCAAAATAACAATTATTAATACTGCACATGATACTGCCATTTTTAGGGATAATCCCTTTTTAAGATTTGACTTCATATTCTAAGCCTAAAGCCCCCTTTTGCATTTTTCTCATAAGAATTATGTTCCCATTTTTGCTTATGTCGAAATACTGTATCATGCAGCAAACATCATATTGACAGCAAACACACATCAAAATAACAGCAGCTAAAAATTATTTTTTTACCTTGACAATGCGTATGTTTACTGTCACAGTGTACTTATGAAAACCGAAGTTCTCAAAAGAATACTGCAAAACCCTTTGGCAGCTCCGGCGCTCACGCGCTTTGCCCTGTTTTTGGGTTTGTTCCTGTACACGGAGCTTGTCTTCCAGTTGCTCACGGGTACTGTCGGTGTCGGCTTTTTGCGTGCGGTTTTGTTTATTTTGCTCGGTACGGTGATTTTCACCTTGATAACCCTTTGCTTGCCGAAGCTTGCGGCTTTTATCCTTTCACAAACGGCTGTCACCTTTGTTTCGCTTCTGACGGCTTCTCAGCTTATATATAACAAGGTCTTCCATGAGTTTTATACTGTCGGTAAGATGAGCGTTGCGGGTGACGCGTTTTATCATTTTAACGATATTATTATCGCCACCATAAAAGAGAACATAATTGGTGTTATTTTATTACTGCTGCCAAGCTTTGCTTTGGCTACCCTGTATTTTTTCCGCCGCTTCCCTGCAGTGTCAAATTTGCCGATGTATTCACGTCGTCGCCTGACCGTAACGACACGTTTGCCTGTAAAATATGCCGTTATTCCGATTGTTTTGCTGTGCACTGTGCGTTATTCGATACTCATCCCCGTCGCTGCTGATTTTCACTCGCCGCTTGCCGTCAGTCTCGGGCAGAGCGATGCAATGCGGATTTCTTCTGTGAGTGAGGTGGGTTTGTTTACCACCATGGAAATTGATTTATTATCATATGTTGTCGCATCCGAGCTGTCTTCTGTGCTCGACGATATTCCGGAGCTTCCTGTAATAATGCTCACCCCTCCCCCGCCTACAACCCCTGCCCCAACGCCTGAGTTAAGCGACACAAGCGGCAAGCCTGAGGCAACTCCGCCGCCACCTCCTCCGTGGGAGGGTAAATTTAACAGCTTCGATATTGATTTCGATGCTCTAAAGGAGCGTGATGCAAATAATAGGGGGCTTTTGCAGCTCCATGAGTATTTTTCGTCAATTCCTCCGAGTGCACAAAACGAGATGACAGGTATTTTTGAGGGGTATAATTTAATCACAATCAGTGCGGAGGCATTCACCAAGTGGGTCATTGACCCCGAGCTGACGCCGACCCTCTACAAAATGCAGCATGATGGCGTGTATTTTGAGGATTTTTACAGCATATACGGTGCGGGGACAATCGGCGGTGAATTTGCACTCGTGACGGGCTTTTCACCGAGAGGCACCGGCGGCTGGTGCACCAGTTCCGCACGAAACTACCTGCCGTTTATTTTCGCTTCGCGTTTTCACGATATCGGAATTCAACCCTTGGCGTATCACAACGGTTCATATACATATTATGACCGTAATATTTTGTTTCCGCGACTTGGTTACATATTTAAGGCACATGGCGGCGGGCTGAACACTGATGTATATGGCTGGAGCCCGAGTGATGTACACTTAATGGAGCGCACTGTTGATGAATACATTGATATGGAACGGTTTTATGTACATTACATGACCGTCGCAGGGCACTCGCCATACGGCTTCGGCACTCCGATGGCTGCAAAGCATCGAGATGTGGTATCTCATTTGGACTATTCAAGAGAGGTGCTGGCATATCTCGCGACGCAAATGGAGCTTGAGTATGCTTTGGAATATTTGCTTGAGCGGCTTGAAGAAGCGGGTATTGCCGAGCGCACCTTGATTGTCATTACATCCGACCATTATCCGTACGGGCTTGAAATGAGCAAAACAAATGAGCTTGCGGGTAAGCGTTTGGACTCCGGCTCTACGCTTCACGAGAGTGCGGGCATCATATATGTAAAGGGAATGGAGCCTAAGGTAGTCTCCACCCCCGCTTTTGTACCCGATATGCTTCCTACTGTGCTTAATCTTTTGGGGTTAAGGTTTGACTCGAGGTTTATGCCGGGGCGCGATGTGTTTTCCGACGCAATGCCTTTTGTGTATCTTGAGGGCAGTGTTATAACTGAGGTTGGGATATATCACAAAACCCGCAGAGCTTTTACGTTCTACGAGGGTTTTGAAGAAGTCCCCGACGGGTATGTCACTGCGATTTTGGCTATTGAGGCTGCGAAAAAGTCCTCAATAGAGCAAATTATGAAGTTAGACTATTTTGATAAAATAAGGGAGTATTTGGAGTAGTAACGACAAATCACCCGGCGTCTGCGGACGCCACCCTCTTTACTAAAGAGGGCTTAAAAGAACGGGCAAATATATAAAATATACAATGTCATCTTGCGTCAGGCATTGTATACATCTATCTTATTGGATAGGTTTTCAAATCAGGGAGGTCTTCGTGGGTCATTGCGTATGGGCTTGCGTAGAACTCTTTTAGTTTCGAGTATTCGGTGCGGTCTTCGTTATTGACAAACTCGCCGTTCCATACGCACCAGTACCCCCACATTGCTCCGTCACGCTTTGCAACTGCAGGGTCAAAGACAACACCGTTTTCAGAGAGAACGACCATCTTCGGGGCATCGGTATATGCCACGGCTTCAAAGAACCTTGCCGATTGCGACGAATAATCGCGGTTTGCTGCATATACGTCCTCGCCGATAATATCGAGGTATTCATCACCGGGATACCAGTCTTTGTGCTGCCCGTTCCACACCCATATCAGGTTTGTCAGGTTATGGTGATTGTTCATTCGCTCAAACATAACTTTCCAAAGCTTCAAATAAGACTCCCTGTCGGTTCCCCACCAAAACCAGCCGCCGCTCGCTTCATGAAGCGGACGCCAAAGGATTGGCACACCTGCATCACGCAGGATTTTGAGCTGTTCGGATATTGCGTCAATATCATCAATGAGTAGCTGATAACCCTCGGGGTCGTCACCGTCCATGATTTTCTTAAAGAAGCCGCGCTGTGAGTGTTCGGTATAAAATGCACTCCACCATGTGCCGTCGATATATGGCGACGGTGCGTTCCAGTGCCAGCAGAACGTCACTATTGCGTTGTTTTCCCATGCTTCGATTGCCGCTGCGGTTTCGTAGACTGAGGGTGCTCCACGTTCGACACGGGATAGTGAATAGTCGATAAAGTCAAGCCCGATGACTGCGGGACGTTTGCCCGTTATCTCATAAACAAGCTTTGCTTCCCCGCCGAACAGTCCGTGGTCACGTCTCCAGTCGCCCTGACTTTGCTGACCTGCGAGCGATACTTCGCCGTAATGGTCTGCCAAAAAGCTCATAAGCCGAAGTGCATTTTCGTCGGCGTTCGGATTGACAAGGGTTGCGGGAACATCAAAAAACGTATCGGCAAGAGGTGCTTCGGCTATAACCGTGAGAGATTGCACTGTTATCCAGCCCCAGCTTGCCGTGATTGCTACTGTGTGTGTTCCGGCTTCAAAAAAGACACGGTCAACTGCCGCAGGGTCATAGCTGTTGCTGTCTGCAGACACTGCCCCTGCCGGATTGCCGTTTACCCAAAGGTTGTTTTCCTTAAAGCCCGAATGTGTTCTTATTGCAAACTCAAGCTTATAAAAGCCCTCTTGTTCAATTTCTATTGTAAATTCAAGTTTGTCGTCGGCATTTCGCTGCTCAAAGCGTCCGACAGAGCCGTCACCTTGAACCGAAAGGCTGCCGAATATACCTGCGTCCGCCGCCATGTATGTAACGGGGTCGGGCAGTGGCAGGTGCGGCACGGATATATCACCGCCGTTTGTTCCCGAACCGGGGTCGTCGGGTGTGCCGCCGTTTCCGTTTGGCGAGTTTGTCGGCGTCGGGTCAGTATCTCCCGTTTGCGTGCAGGCAAATATTGTCATAAGCATAACCGAAAGCAGAAATATTGAAAATATACGTTTTAACATACCACACCTCTTAAAAAGTATTATTCTCTTGTGATTGTAGTTTTCTCTAAAATAGCACTTACATCGGTGAAATGGCGGCTATTTCCTGTGGTACAGTACGTCACAAGAGTTTTATTTACTAATTGTCAAATTGTCTACGACTGTGACTTCGAGAAGGGTGCCTTCCAAGTCATGTGCAAACTCGTAGGCCGTTATTACTACGGAGCTTGCTGTGACAGTCAGCTCTAAAAATATCGGTTTATATTCCTGACGGTAGTTTGCGACGCTCCACGGGAGTTTCGGTCCGAATGTTTCAATATCGGGAGACAGGAAGATATTATCACCGGGCGGCACTGACATATTCAGTGCTCCTCTTGTGCCGTCATACAGATAAGGATAGTTTACGTTGTTAAAAAACTCGGGGGCGTACGGGGCGTAGAACTTCTGCCCGCTTATTGTATTGAGCGAAAAGATTACGGGTCCGTCACCTTTTTTGATTGCGCTGCCGCCGTTTGTATAATCGTACGAGATATTATTCATGCGAAACTCAGAGCGCACAATGTCGGGTAAGAAGTTGTCGGGTCCGGGGTTTCGCGCGAGCGGGAAGCTTCTCGTATATGAATGTTCGTGTGCCGTAAAGACTACATCGACTGCATGCTTGACCATAAGTGCCTCAAGACCCATGCGTACGAAACGCTCAACGTCAAAGTCGGCGCTGTGTTTTCCTATACCGGTTATGCTTTTATGGGTCTGCACAAACAGCCAGTCATATTCACCCTCATGGGCATCCTTTGCCATTTGTATTATATCGTCCAAATAAGCGATTAAGCCTTCGATTATGGCGTCTTGTGTTGCGTTTTCATTGGCGTCGCGCGGGCGTGCGGTTGTGTTTATAACCACAAACAAAGCGTTGTTGTATAAATACCAGTAGTTCGCCATGTTTTCATTTTCATTTTGTATTCCCGTTGAAGCCGTAGGAAGAAGTGCGTCTTTTGCGGGTATAATCTCGTTTGGCAGATTATAGTGTATGCGGAAGCTGATGTTGCTCCTTGCTTCATGGTTGCCCATTACGGGAGCGATTGGTATGCCGCTCAGCTGCCTTGGTGCAAGGTAATTTTCCCATTTTATCCGATGTGGTTGAAGGTCTGCTTCGGCGTCCGCATCAAATAAGTTTCTGTCGACCATATCGCCCATAAGCGCCAAAAATGAAACACCGGGAACGGTTGCGAGCATTGCATCGAGGGCGTCCTGCCAGCCCTGCTTCACCGTAACGCCGGGTCTGTACTTATCGTCGAGCTTTCCGTTATTTCCGGAGTCGTCGTCAAACGGCGAAACGGACGGGTCGCCCATGTGTACGTCTGAAATTGCTATGAATGAAAAGCTGTCTGTCTGTGAGGTTTTGAATGTATAAAGCTCACTGAAATTGGTGCCGTCGCTTGAGACTGCATAAACATATTCGGTGTCGGGTTCTAAACCTGTGATTGTCGCCATATGGGACAGTTTTCTTATATATGCACCAACACTTGCCGCATCAACTGTTTGCGCCGCTTGTGTGAAGCCGTTTGCTGCCGTTGCCGCAGGTTCATACATGACCTTTCCTTCATCACCTGTCATCGTCCAGTCATGCCATGTGATGTTACGCTCCGCGGTTGTTCTGCCGGGCTGGATTGTCAGCATCCTTGCCGAAAACCCGTCATATGAAACAAGCGGACGACCCCAAATCTCAATATTGTTGATTGAGGTGCTCTCGCCGGTGCTGCTTCCGTCAAAGTATATACGCAGGAAAACACTCTCTCTACTCGAAAATTCGGCGGGGAGCAAAAACTTGTCGTATGATAAAGCCAAGGTTTCAAAGCCTTTATCCGAAGACTGCAAAATGGAGCGGGTGGAGTCTGCTACCTCTACCCATATTTCACCGCATAAGCTGTAGGCGAGCTTAAATATGTCAGGTCCGCCTACTGATGATATTTGCGCGGCGGAAAAAACTATGTCTTCATAACCTGAGGTTCTAAGCTGAATTTGAAATGCGGTTGCATTTTCTATATCGCCCTGCGCCGCTGTCCAGCTTCTTGTAGTCATAATGTTTTCAAATACAACGGGAGTTTGCACTTCGCCTGTGTATCCGATAAATCTCGGGCGACCCCTGTCCCAACCTGTCAGGCGAAAATCGCTGTCCGAGAGCCCAACCGTCGCACCGTAAAAGGCATCCTCGGGGGTTGCCGAGAAAATCGCAGATGCATTTGATGCTTCTTCCGTAAGCTCCATGAGCACGACGCCCTTATCTCCACCGCCGATTTTATCGCCGATAATTCTGATGTTGTTAATGGACATGCTGCCGCTTTTTGAAAGATTTGCCACAGAGTTGAGATAAATACGCAAAATTACTTCGTCTTCGTCACCGATAACTCCGGGCAAGGAAAAGTCGTTATATGTTCTCGAGGGCCACTCGTTAATTGCTTCAAAAGTGCCGCCGTTTCTTTGTACATTAACTGCGGAGTCGTGGATAGCCGTCCACCTGACGCCGCCGCTTGTGCTAAATGCAAGCTCAAAGGGAATTTCAGTTCCCTCCCCGCCGCCAAAATCATCAGATACTGTTTGATGAGCAGTAAATCTGATGTTTTCATAACCTGATGTGCTGAAAGTAAGCTGAAATCCTGCGGCGTTGAAAACACCTGCAGTTTGTGCCGAAAGCCAGCTGCCCGATGAAAGCGAGCTGCTGTCCAAAAGTATCGGAGCTCCTGTTGCGGCATCTGTAGAGCCTATGAGTATTTGTGCGTTGTCATCCCATGCGGTTAAGCCTGACACATCGCGAAACTCACCGCTTGTGGGGCGAAAATATGAACGGTCGGGAAGCTTGGGGGACTGCGCAGGCTCATTCGGGTCGGGCTGCGAAAGTCCTGCCAGCAAGACATAACCCTCCACGTCATATCCCGGCACTACGGGTGTGTTATCTACGCCACCGCCTGAGGGCGGTGTTGTGATATCAGGGTCTTTGTTGTTGTTTGAAAATATATTAAAAACGAATAAAACCGCAACAATTAATACGGCTAATGTTAATACCGCTAACGAGCCTAATATAACCTTTTTATTCTTCATTAACTTTCTTCTCCTTTGTCTAACAGCAGTGCTTGCATAACCTTATGGAAGTTGTTTATGTCAATAGGTTTTGTTATATGTCCATTCATACCTGACTCTATAGCTTCTTTTAGATCCTCGTCAAAGGCGTTGGCAGTCATTGCAACAATCGGAACGGTTCGGGCGTCGGGACGGTTCGTGCTTTTGCGGATATTTCGGGTTGCGGTAAGCCCGTCCATAACCGGCATTTGTATGTCCATTATTATTATATCATAATAACCGTGATTTGAGGCTAAAAACATTTCAACGGCTTTTTGCCCGTCCATCGCGGTGTCAATATTAAAGCCTACTTCTTCCAAGATGAACCTTGCTATTTCAAGGTTTATCTCAAGGTCATCAACGAGCAGTACGTTTTTGCCCGAAAAAAGATTTTTATGGTAAACATCTGCTTGTTTGTCTTCTGCAACGACGGCTTTGCCTAATGCCGTTTTGAATTTCAGCGTAAAGAAGAAATCGCTCCCCTCGCCGGGTTTACTTTCAAGTTGAATTGTTCCTCCCATGGCAGAGACGATACCTGCACTGATTGCAAGACCCAAGCCGCTTCCAAGCTGTTTTTGTGCGGACGAGCTGGAGCGCGCCTGCTCAAAGGTTTCAAATATGCTTGACTGGTCTTCTATTGCTATGCCCGCGCCATTGTCTCTGACAGAGAAAAGCAGGGTTATAGTGTCACCGTCTTGTTCAAGCTCTTTTATCGCAAAAATTATGGTACCTTTCTTAGCGGTAAATTTGTTTGCGTTACTGAGCAAATTGATAATGACCTGTCTGAGCCTGTATTCATCGCCGAGCAGTTGTATTTGCGCATTGACGGCATTTGATATTTCAAAGAATATATCGTTATCTTCAATAGACGGACGCATAAGCATGTCGATATCCTGCGTGAAACCATCGAGCGAAAAGTAATTGCTTTCAATATCCATTTTTCCGCTTTCGATACGTGACATTTCAAGCACATTGTTTATCAGCGACATCAGATGTTTTGCGGAAAATTCTATCTTTTCAAGGGAGTCATGCAGCCTTTCGGCATCTTTGACGGAATTTTTTGCGATATTGGTCATGCCGATAATTGCGTTCATGGGTGTGCGAATTTCGTGGGATATACGTGATAAAAACTCGCTCTTTGCACGGCTTGCCGATATTGATTTTTCATTACTCAGATTAACCGCAATTATTTTTGTAATTTCGTATAACTCTCTGAGCTCCTCGTATACCCACCCTCTTGTGTTGCCTGATGTATGAAACAGCACTCTGCCGAAAGGAATTCCGTTTTCGTACATCACGCAGCAGTAGCCGCCTGCCTGCCTATCTTCGGGTATGTAGAGCAGCTGTCTGAGTGCCGGGGAGTATTTATCCGCATCGTCGCCTGTGTAGAGCAGGCTGCCGTCTTCGTCAAGTTTTGCTTCAAACTCTGCCCAGTTTTCGTTTGAAACTTTCTCTATAGTGTAGCTTCCCGTGGCTACCCCGTCCGGGTTCCACTCATGTGTAACACGCCCCGTACCAAAGTCGGTATCGTATGCACAGATTATAATTTTCCCGAGTGAATATATCCTGCCTATTACCGCAATGAGCATGTTTACTGCGCTGTGCGTATCGGCGGTGCTTTCAAACAGCTCAAATGTGTAGTTGGATATGCCGCCTTTTCTGACCTCAAAGGAGATATTAATCGGTCTGTTTCGGTTAGAGGCTTCCTCTTTGCGTTTTCCCTTTGGTAAGTCGCTGTACAATTCCATACAGTTTTCATTTTTAAGCTCCGCATAACGTGCGGCTTTAAGCGCATACTGCATAAGTGTTTCGAAGTTTTCCGCATCTTCCGAGAGTGCCGTTCCTATGCCGATTTTTAAGGACAGCTCGGAGTTTTCACCTGTATACAGCCTTGACGCTCCGTCAATAAACTGATTGGCATATGCTTTTGCTTCATCCTTGCCGCCATCATGAATGTACAAAAGCACTTCGTCATTTGACAGGCGGGTTTTTATGTTTTTATCCGTTACGGGATAGGCATTAAACAATTTCATTAAAATGGAAGCCGCAAAAATCCGTCCGTAATGTGCTTCAATTTTGTCGTAGTTATTTATGGAAATTATGCTCAGAGAAAACTGCTTATTGTTTTTCAGCGCATCGTCAATTGCCGCTTTTGTCAGACTGACGCCGTAATCATGGTTAAACAGCTTAGTGGTCGGGTCTCTGCGCGACAGCTCGATATTTGCAAATTCTCTCAGCTTTCTGTCGGTAAATTCTCTTGCGGTGCCTATTATTTTCACTATTTCGCCATTGTTATTAAGGACACGGGATGATTTGATGAAGAACCAGTAATATCCATCGTCCTGCACGGCGTCCGTGATATGAGAGAATATTTCCGCTTTTATTCTGACTTCAACATTTTTTACGGTATAACCTCTGAAAAACGAAATCATCATTTCCTTGTCATCCTCATGACAGAAGTTCCCGTTCTTAATCTCCCAGATAAGCTTTTCTACAACATTTGAGCATAATACAGACGCATCATTTTCCGTTTTAAAGTAATACATCATAAAGCTGTCTTTGAAAACATCATACTCTATTACCGTATCGGCAACGCTTTCCAAAGCGATAAGATAGCGTTCGCGTTCGGTTCGCAGCTCTGCTTCGGCGTCGGCGCGTTCGTCTTTCATCGTGTTGATTGTGTCGCAAAGCAATGAGACTTCATATGCACTTGTACTGCTGACAATGATGTGCTTGGATGGGGCGTTCTTTTTTATTTGCCCGGCAATGGATATCAGAGGCTTCGTTGTCCGCCTGATGATAAACCAAAGCAGTACCGTGCCGATTGTCAGTGCTACCGCAGAGCTCAAGATAATGCCGAAGGTCAACATTCGTGACATCCAAAATAGTGCAACATCGGTGCCGATTGCCGCAACAGCCCACTGATCATCACCAAACGGACTGTCGGCATTATATAAGTTTATGGGACGCAATACGACCTGAACCGGTTCAATTGCATCTATACTGTAGACATTTGGTCTGCTTGTCTTTTCAAGTCTTATGCCGTCCTTAGATCCGACGAGTTGTCTGATATGTGCTCCCGTAACTAAAACTAAATCACTTTCTACATGCTGTTTATCATAATAATACTCTGCATTTGAGTATCTAATCAGCATATAGCCGCATTGATCAAAGATAAAGTCACTTGCCGACAAGTCTCTTTCAAGATAACTCAGCTGCACCTCGGTGCCTATCATTGCTACAACTGTGCCCTCGTAAATAATGGGTCGGGTGTATGTAATGCAGGGGTTTATATCTTCGGGATTATCCTGATTTATATACAAGGCTCTGCTCCAAAATGCGAGCTCGGTCGAGGGCAAATACCTGTTATTTCTTGCTGCCGTTAAAGGCTTGATGAGGGTTGCCCAGTTGTCGGGATGCTCCGAGGAAAACGAAAATGTCTCCTGCCAAAATCTATGTAAAGAGATACGGGCAGTTTTTGCAATTTCTTCCGAACCTCTTAATAATACCAAGTCTAAGTTATCGGGAGAAGCCGGAGCGAGAGAGTCAATTCTTTGATAATAAAGCCCGTTGAGGTTCACCGTTTCATCGACAATGTCACTCCCGAAATAAATAAATGCACCTGATGCCGTGGTTTGCCGAAGTGCGTTTATGAGCGGCTCGGATAAAAAGCCGAGCAGCTTCGTTTCTGCCGTGTTATTGCCTATGATATCTGTAAGCAGAAGCCTTTCATCTGCTATATAATCGTCGAGTATGTTAATCAAATCAAACTCAAGCTTGTCAAGGTTTGACCATGCAGAGGTCATTTTGTCGGTAAGAACCAAGCTTCGGTTTTCTGCATTGCTGCTTATGGACTCAATCGCATTCTCGTCCAATGAGTTGTTAATTCCATAGGCAAATAGAACCGAGCTGATGAAAATCGGTTGAAGTATCAGTATAATTACTATCGGGATTAGGATTTTTACGAAAATAGAATTTCTTCTAAACATAGTCCCTCTTCGCTGATTTATTGTAAAATTCGTGTGAAATTTAGGTAAAATTTATACATACTAAATAATACTCTTTTTTGGCGGAAAACACAAGGGAAATATTTAGGGGGCAACGTTTGCGGTACGGGCAAGCCCGTACCCTACGGTTTATGCGGGACGATGTGGACATCGTCCCTACGGTTTGCGCGGACGACCACAGGTCGTCCCTACAGAATAATATTATTGACATCAGTCTATTTTGGTGGCACAGTGGGCATATAGTATTTTGATTGGAGTGTAGCTTATAATGACGGATTGGTTGAAGACGGCTGTTTTTTATGAGATTTATCCGCAAAGTTTTTATGATACCAACGGTGACGGTATCGGCGATTTGCCCGGGATTATTAAAAAGCTTGATTATATTAAGGATTTGGGGTGCAATGCACTTTGGATAAATCCCTGCTTTGCTTCACCCTTTAATGATGCGGGTTATGATGTTGCCGATTATTATACAATCGCACCGCGTTACGGCACAAACGAGGACATGCGCGAGCTGCTGCGGCAGGCTCATGAGCGTGGTATCCGTGTGCTGCTCGACCTTGTGCCGGGGCACACGTCAATTGAACATGAGTGGTTTAAAGCTTCGATGAAGTCCGAAAAAAATGAGTTTTCCGAGCGTTATATCTGGTCAGGCTGTCCGTGGGAGCGTTTTGAGGGTGTCTCGCATGTAATCGGCGGAATAAACGGAATTTGCGAGCGCGGCACGGCTGCCGTCAACTTCTTTTCAACGCAGCCCGCACTCAACTACGGCTTCGCCAATCCCGACCCGAAAAAGCACTGGCAGCTTTCTGTAGATGCTCCCGGCGCTGTGGCAACTCGCGAGGCAATGCTTGATGTCATGCGGTTTTGGCTGTCGATGGGCTGTGACGGTTTTCGGGTGGATATGGCACATTCACTGATAAAAAACGACAAAGACTCTGTCGAAACCATTAAGCTGTGGCAGAAGTTTCGCGCTGTTATGGACAAGGAGTTTCCCGACGCTGTTTTGATCTCCGAGTGGGGAGAGCCCGACAAGTCAATCCCCGCAGGGTTTCATATGGATTTTCTGCTGCATTTCGGTCCTTCGCATTATAACGACCTTTTCCGCGAAAAGCCTTTCTTCTCGGGCAAAAATCAAGGCGGCTTGCAGAAATTTTTGGCATATTACAAGGATATCCGCAACAAAACGGGTGATAGGGGTATGGTTTGTATTCCCTCGGGCAATCATGATATGTCACGCATTGCACATAAGCTTACCCCTCACGAATTAAAGCTTGCGTTCTTATTTTTGCTGACTGTGCCGGGCGCTCCGTTTATTTATTACGGCGATGAAATCGGCATGAGATATCTTGAGGACATTCCTTTGGTTGAAGGAGGCTATGAGAGAACGGGCTCACGCACTCCCATGCAGTGGGACGGCACATTAAACGCGGGCTTTTCATCAGCTCCGACGAATAAGCTCTATAACAGGCTCGACCCTGATAAAAACAGACCAACTGTGAAAGCACAGGCACAGACGCAGGGTTCGGTGCTGTGCACAGTCCGCGAGCTTACAAGGCTGAGGCAAAAAAATACAGCTCTGCAAAATGCAGAGCCGATTGAGTTTCTCACAGAGGGAAACGCGGGCGAGGCTTTGGTGTTTGAGCGCGGCAGCGGCAAAAACAAGCTTTATGTTGCCATCAATCCGTCGCTTAAGGCTGTGAAAGTGCCGGTACTTAAGGGTAAGAGTGTGCTGTATGCGGTTGGCGACGGCAAGGGCGAGGTGCTTCAGGCGCAGAGTGCGGTTGTAGTGGGGTAGGGACGAACTGCGTTCGTCCGCGGACGACTGTTGTAACAAATCACCCGCCGCTACGCGGCACCCTCTTTACTAAAGAGGGCTTTTTAGGGGTCGATGCCGATGTTGCTTTCGACAAAGAGCTCTACAAGCTCATTATCGAGCTTACCTTCTTCTACCATTGAGCGAAGTATTTTAATCGCCACATCGTGCGGAGCCGCTCTTTTATATGGTCTGTCTCTTGCGGTGAGGGCGTCGTAAATATCAAGCATTGTCAGTATCCGAACCTCGACGGATACTTCTTCGCCTGCGATTTTGTATGGATAACCCGTGCCGTCGATAAACTCGTGATGGCTCTTTGCCCAACCCGGAACAAGCTGCAGGTTTTCGCTGAATTTCATCTTGCCGAGAAGACGCTCCGTAACACTTGCGTGCTCCTCCATAATTCCACGCTCTGCGTCCGTCAGGGTGCCTTTTCTTGTGCTCAGCGAAATAATGTCTTCTTCATCAAACACTGAAATCGTCTCGCCGTTATCGTCGATATATGTCAACTCGCACAGCGTCTTGACCCTGTCCAAGTCTTCATCCGGCAAAAATCCCGCCGTGTTGACACGCTCCATAAAAGTGACTGTATCGCTGAGCGCTTCTGCGCCTGCATTATATTCGGCTTCGGACATTTTTCCCGATAAAAACTGCACCTTGTCAAACATTTTTTTGATCTCAAAGCGCTGCATGATTGTCGGAAGCTTATTACCCAAACGGCTTGGTTTATCCATGACCTCAATCGGAGTAACGATTTTGCCGACATCGTGCAAATATGCCGCCATAACAAGCTGCTCTTCGCGATTTTCGTCCATATAATACTTTGAGTCGGGGGCGAATTTTTCACGCAGATAGCAGACGAGCTGCCCCGAGTATTTTGCCACGTTGATTGAGTGGTTGGCGTTGTATGGGGTACGTTCGTCAATGGCTGTTGTCATTACTTTTACGAAGGAGTTAAAGAGCTCTTTTGTTTCGGCGTAGTGCTTTTCGTTAATTTCTGCGATAGCGGTTATGTGTGTGATTTTGTCCATAATGAAGCGGTATACCAAGGCAAACACAAAGAGCACGGCAGCCGATATAACGGGATATATGAGCGTAATTATCCATCCTGCTTCATAAATTTGCCTGTTGAGAAAAACATAACCTACCGCAAAAACAACCAATATCCCAAATGATATGCGGATATCTATCCGCATAAAGAGGGTACTGAATAAAAGCAGCGATAAAATGATTATAACGATGTTTATCCATTCGGGTGCATAGCCTTTGAAATACTCATCGAGCAGCATTTGCACGATATTTGCGTGAATTTCAACGCCGTGCATCGGCCGCCCCGGGTCGGCAGCGGTGAAATATGAGTCCATAAGACCGTATGCGTAAGGGCCTATCAAGATGATTGCATCGGCAAAGTATGCAGGATCAAAGTCATCGGCAAATATGTCACGAAAAGATGTTCCCAAGCCTACGGTTCCGAAAAAGTCGCCGGGTTTGCCCGTAAATACAAGGCGGATTGGGTTTGTGAGACCCTGCGGCAATTCCAGCTTTTGCTCTGTATACATTTCATATATCGCCTGCGCAAATGTAGGAACGCTTTCGCCTAAAATCATCGGACTGATCTCTGCACTGCGGACAATACCGTCATCGTCGATAATCGCGTTAATTAACCCTGAGCTTGAGACAGCCTCAAGTGCGGGAAATGATTTTTCAAACGTTCTTACATCACCGCGCCAGTCGAGCGAAACCATAGAGCCGAAGACTACGTTGCCGATGTTCGCCGCAGCCTCTACCAATGCCTCGTCTGCTTCGGGATTGTCGCTTGCTCCCGAATAGAGCATATCAACAGCAATAACAGCGGGCTCCCAGCCGGGCTCGCTGTTGAGGATATTTATGGCGTCTGCCATTTTTTGGCGTGACCAAAACTGCATGGGTCCAAACTCAATGAGTGTTTCTTCGTCAATGCCGAACACGAAAATGTTCGGGTGAACAATCCCGAAATCCCGATAGAGCCTGTCCCCTGCCATGTCTTCAAAGCGGGTCATTGTGCCTGTGAGAAACAACGTGAGCAGTACGGCTGACGCTATCATACAGCCTATGTATTTTTGAATGATTTTTTTGGTTATTTTCATAGTTTTATGTTTTTAGAATGTTGTGCTCAGTCCGTGAATTCCCGTTGGTGTTGCTTCGGGGTCGCCGGGGTCAATTGGAAATCCGTTAACGAGCATATTTGTATTTGCACGGTTGTTGGTTAAAGTACCGAACTCGATTCCTACGATACGTCCTATGTTGCTGCCATTAGCGGATATGCTTGTATTACGTGCGTCGCAATTTTGCACGGTGCCTGCATTGTAACCTGCAATACCACCAACATTATCTTCACCGGTAACATTACCTTGAGCAGAGCAGCCATCAACAACTGTCATATCAAAATTGTTTTCAAAGTAATTACACCCGACAATACCTCCAACATCGTTTTCACCTGATACATTACCGTTAAAATGACTGTTTACTATCGTTCCTGATATCGAGTCCCCTATCATATTAATCCCTACTATGCCACCTATATAGTTTCCTGTGCCTGTTACAGTACTTGTGGAATTACAGTTTTCTATTTCGCCGCGATTAAATCCAGCAATACCTCCTACTTCGTTATCACCGTTTATTGAACCGGAGGAATAACTGTCGGTTATTGTACCACCATCGTTGGAACCGGCTATGCCGCCGATTTGATTATCTCCGCTGATAGCTCCTTCTGAATAGCTGCCTGTTATTGTACCACCATAGTTGTCGCCTGCGATACCGCCGACATACTCTCCACCGGTTATTGAACCGGAAGAGGAGCTGCCGGATATTGAACCACCGTTCATTCCTGCAACACCGCCGACATTATCTCCGTCGGTCACATTGCCGGTAGAATTACTGTTAATTATTGAGCCTCCTGTATCATTATGCCCTACAATACCACCGATATAATCGTTATCTCCTGTTATATTAGCTCTGACGGTGCAACCGGTTATTGTGCCATCGTTAACTCCTGCAATTCCGCCCACATTCTCATAGCCGGAGATAGTAGTACCTGCCAACACTTCACAATTTTCTATTAATCCACCGTGGTTAGAACCTGTTATTCCACCGATGAAATACCATCCATCGCCATTTATTTGACCATCAACCTTCAAATTCCTAACTGTGCCGCCGTCAATACTGCCAAATAATCCGGTAAAACTTGCTTGTGCGGTAATATCCACCGTTATCGTGTTCCCGTTACCGTTAAATGTGCCGACGAAGGATGTACCACTTACACCTCCGCCGCCGATGGGTGAGGTGACGGGACCGCCTCCTGTAGTGGCGTTTATATTATTCATCAGGAAGTAGCTTCCACTTATAGGATATGCTGCATCATTACCGATAAGTGCCAAATCTGCTGCGTTATGAATAAATATCGTGCCTACAGGAACAACCGTAAAGCTTACGTTAAACGACGCGGTTATGTTGTTGCTGCCTGATACCGTGACGGTTGCCGTGTAGGTGCCGACAGCCAAGCCGTCGTTTGGCCTGATTGTTAAGCCTCCCGTGCCGCCTATGTTAATGCTTCCGATAGTTGTGTTTGGAATTTCAAAGCTGGTTGCGTCTGTGCCACTGAGCGTGGCGGTCAGCTGACCCGTTGGCTGATTGCCCGTGTTTGTTATTGCAACTGACAGCGGCGAAATAGATGCGTATCCCACTTCCTCGAGGTCAAATATATGTGTGCCTGTTTCACTCAGACTTATGCCGTATGTAGGTGTCGGATTTACTGTAAAGCTGACATCAAATGACGCAGTTATGTTGTTGCTGCCTGATATCGTAACAGTTGCCGTGTAGGTGCCGTCTGTTAATCCTGTGTTTGGCACAACCGTAAAGCTGTCTGCGTCGCCTGCTTCAATGCTTGTGAGCATCGTAGCAGAAAGTGTAAATGCTGTAGGATTTGCACCACTGAGCGTGATGGTCAGTTGACCCGTTGGCTGATTGCCTGTGTTTGTTATGCCTACCGTGTGCGCCGCTACAGCAGTATACCCCTCGTTTTGATTAAGGAATGTATATGTACCTGTTATATTAAGGCTTATTTCATATATTGGCTCGGGGGTGGGTTCGGGAGTTGGCTCGGGGGTTGGCTCGGGGGTGGGTTCGGGAGTTGGTTCGGGGGTGGGTTCGGGGGTGGGTTCGGGGGTCGGCACGGGGGTCGGTACCGGGGTTGGCACCGGTGTCGGTGCGGGTGTTGGCACGGGCGTCGGTGCGGGGGTTGGTGCAGGTGTTGGTGCAGGTGTCGGTGCGGGGGTTGGTTCTACACCTTCGGGAAGGTAATTAATCGTTTGTATCAGGTCGCTTGGCCGTCCGTCTTCAAGCTCCTGCCAAAGCTCCTCCTCCTGCGTTTTACGCTGCTCAATCAAGTCGTCAAGCAAAGACGCATCATCAGAGGTAATAATACCAATTTCTATCAGAAGTTCTGCATTTTCTTTGATAAATTCAAGAGTAAAGCTGTCGGGTATCTGCGTTATGTCAAGCGAGGATATGTTCGTGTCCGGGTACTCGGTACCCGCACCTTCAAACACGTCCATTATCTGTCCTGCTTCGAGTATGAATGTGCCGTCGGGCGTTTCAACCTCAAGAGAACCCTCAAGCATTACAATACGCAAGCCGTTTGGTGTGTAGTTTACGGTAAACAGCGTACCTCGGATACCCATTGTCGAGCTGCCTGCTATTATGTTTGTGATGTTGTCGGTGCCTTCGTGTGTTTCGGCAAATACTGAAATTGAACCACTTACTACAGTCAGCGTCAGTTCGCTTCTCGACACCGCACTGACATCTATCTTTGTGGCTTCGTTCATTTTGATTGGTGAGCCTTCGTCCAAGACTATGTCAATCGTTGTTTCTCTGCCTGTGTTTACTGTGTTACCGTCCGTGAGCCTTGTTCCCTCACGAACTGCAAACTGCCTGTCAGAGCCTCTTGTCATATGTGCAGACTCACCCGTTACCTTCTCTACCGTAAAGCTTCGAGCTTCTATAGAGTCTGTTATGAGTATCGGTGTGCCTATGTTTTCACTGCCGATATCAACCGAAATTGATTTGATTTTGTTGTTTAGAGTATCTGCTATGTACAAGATACCTGTCCGATATGCAAGACCCATGGGTCTGTTGAGCATGTCTTCATCAAAACCGGGGGTTCCTGTGCCTGCGATGACAACAACTTCGCCGTTCGCGAGTATTGCTTTTACCATATGGCTGCCTGTGTCTGCTACGAATAAGATGCCGTCCGCGTAGCAAAGTCCTCTCGGTGCGTCAAACTCACCGTCTTTTGAAATCGCGGAAATATCTCCGTTTTCGATTTTATATATTGCGTTATCGCCTGTATTTGCTACATAAATAGTGCCGTTTGGTGCTATTGCTATTCCCGACGGGTCGTTAAAGCCTGTCGCAACTGTGCTGACTGCTCCGGCGGGTGTGATTTTTCTGATCGCATTATTTAACGAGTCTGCAACATAGAGATTGCCGTCGGGGTCTATTGTTATCGCCGAGGGGCTGTCGAACTTGGCTACATCTTTGCTGCCGTCGGAAAAGCCTCTTTCGCCGCCTGCAAAGGTATATACCATGTCTCCTCGAAGCAGCCTGATTGCATGGTTTTCACTGTCTGTAATATACAGGTCGCCGTTTGATGCAACTACGCCGTCTGTCGGGCGTGCAAACAGGGCAGATGTCCTCGCTCCGTCAAGGTACGAGGGCATGGTGAAACCAAAGTCGTCAACTGCTGTAGAAAAGCCCAATATGGTTTGTGAGTTTTGATTTATTACACGTTTAACACCCGCATTGAAGGTATCAAATACTATCAGGTTGCCGTCGTTGTCAAAGGTTAAGCCGTATGGCAAAGCAAAGCGGGTGTGGGAAGCGGCGCCGTCCTGATTGCCAAGCTCGCCGCTGCCGGTGTATGTCTGCAGGCTGCCTGTTTGCGGCGGGGTTGGTGTGTTGTCGACACCGGGGGGGAGCGGGTCGCCCGGGTTTGAAGGGTCGCCCGGTGTTCCTGACGGCGGTCTGTCGTCGGGGTCGCCGCTTGGTAATAATGAAAGTATAGTGAACACTGATGCCACTACAAGTACCAGTGCAACTGCTCCGATTATTAAAGGTTTGAACTTTTTCATATAATTCCTCCGCGAACTGAGGAATTATACCACATTTTCCTGCATTTGTACAGGCGTTTTGACGCTCTTTTGGCATACATGTGCAAATTGTAAGCTTCGCGGTTTTGCGGCAGGTTTTCGAGCTGAATACGCTTGCAATATCTTGTGTTTGGCAGATTTGTATAAGATTATGGGGAGACTTGACGAGGCTGAGGTTTTGTATAAAGAGGCTTTGGATATCCGTGAGCGGCTCGCTGCAGAAAATCCCGATGTCTTTGGGGAAGATTTGGAGCAAACGCGTGTTAGTTTGACAACTTTGCGACCTTAAGTTTTAGGTTTATTCAGCTTGTAACCTACGAGTTTCTCAGCTACCATTAGTTCATTACTTAACGGGTCATCAACTGCAGGTTGTTCAAATATCACAAATGGGTCAAGGTCAATGCATTTACGCGGATCTCTAAATCCGCCTATGTCCCATGCAACCGTATCGTTTATAACTGCAAGCTTTGACTTAAAATAATCTATATCAGACAATGGTTCAAAAACAGTTCCTTGCTTTATTAGCGGTTTTACATCAAATAAACGCACCGAACCGTCATTAAAATACGCATAAACACCATATTCCTCAGTTGGAATGACTTGTACTACCTTTGGCCAGAATTTTAATTTATCAAGCTCCTGTTTCATCTTACTTGCTCCAAAACTACCATATCCCATTATAATTTCAGCATAAATTTACATAAGCGGGTTTATCGAATTCATTGATTGATGTTGCTTTGATAATTCCCAGTTTTGCATTAATTCATCCTTGTGGATTTCGTTCCATGCTAAAATTAATTTCAACTGCTTATTGGGAATATATCCCCTATCTATAATGCCCTCTTGTATCAATACTGTTGCTCTATATTCTGCATATTCGACGTGAAAATGTGGCGGATTGTGTTCATTCCAGTTCATTGTTATCCGAATACCATAAAAAAGGCTTATCTCAGGCATAGTAATTATCCTCTTGCTGTTGATTATTTTAATTATACATAGCATTGCTATTTTTGTCTATGTGAATATCTTGCAATTTGTACCATAAGCATAAACCTTCGAGCAACTCGAAGGTCAAGTCTTTTTGCATATTTTTCTCAAAATTTTGAGAATATTGTAATAAGTTTGGTTTTAATGTAAAATAGCAGAAACATTGAAAAAAGGTATTTTACATGAAAAATAAAGTTTTGTTTTGCAAATTGCTCGCACTTGCTGTTTTGGCATTATCTACATCTGTATTTATATTAGCTGCCTGCACGCCGCCCGAACCGGGCGAAGCAACTTCGCCAAAGCCCTCGCCGGATACTTCTACTCCGCTTGCGCCCGATGAAACAACTCCGCCCGAGCCGCCGACCTTACCGCCTGCGCCTGTGGTGACGGACAAAGAGCAGCACCGCATCTCGATAGTTGACGGTGAGTTTCGTGTTGATAACGGTACAAGGCGCATTTGGATAAACGGCGTGAATGTTGCATGGCACAACTGGAATGATTTTGACAGCAATTATAACGAGGCTTGGTGGGACGGGCACTTTGCCGAGCTGCGCGCAAACGGCATTAACGCCGCACGCGTGTGGATCAACTGCAACAATGATAACGGTGTTATTATTATTGATGATGACGGCATGGTAAGCGGTGTTAAGGACGAGCACTGGGACGCCTTGGACAAGTTTTTTATATCAGCCGAGCGGCATGGTATATATCTGATGCCGACATTTACTTCCTTTGACCATTTTAAGAGCAGAAATGCCGAAAGCTGGCGTAACTTGGTAAAAAGTGACGCAGCGATTGACTCCTATATCGAGCATTTTACTTTGCCGTTTCTTACACGCTACGGGGATAATCCGTTTCTGTGGAGTATCGATTTGATGAATGAGCCTGATTGGGTGCATGAAGATGCTGCTTGCGGCAAGCTCGATTGGAAAGATATTTCACGCTTTTTTGCACGAAATACCGCCGCAATACGCGAGAACAGCTCTGTTCTTGTCACCGTCGGAATGGCGTTTCCGAAATACAACGCCGACGGGTCGGGATATGAGGGCAACAAGGTTTCCGACACGTTTTTACAAAGCATCTATGCAAATGAAAATGCACGGCTCGACTTTTGGTCGCCGCATTATTATGACTGGGTCGGTCGCTGGTATGGAATACCGTTTACTTCATCACCGTTTGGTTCCCGAAATCAAGGCGGTTGGGGTCTGTGCGACTCAAGACCTGCTATTCTTGCCGAACACTCCGGCAACGGGTCGGACGGGTTTACGCTTACAGAAGATTATCTCAATCTGTTTGAAAACGGCTGGCAGGGTGCAATGGCATGGACGTCAAATAATACGGCTACGGGCGACGGCATGGGCGGTATGGCAAACATAGGCCCTGCTACACGAAACATAGCCGAGCTTCACCCGCAGCTTGTCTTCCCGTTAGGGTGATCAGAAAAAGGCAAAAGGAGTAGTTTGTTGGAAAAAGTCAGGCTGTGGGATGCAATACGACACTCAATCCGTTGTTCATTTTCAATCCTTTGGAGTTACAGCAAGTCTGTATATTTTGTTTGTATTCTTGCTGTTATTATGCGTGTTGCTCTGCCGTTTTTGAGCATTTTGATGCCAAAGGTTGTGCTTGACCAAATCACGGCTTTTGCAACGCCGCAGCGGTTTTTTATCGTTGTCGGCAGCATGGCTCTTGCCTTGGTCATTGTTAATTTTCTCAAATCATTTACCGACAGGACTGTAGACACAACCATAGGTATTGTTGTGCAAACCGAGGTTCTGCTTCAGGATTGGAAAAAAACAGCAACCATGGACTTTGAGCAAATGGAAAACCCCGAGTTCAAAAAGGCTCAGGACAAAGCCGAAAAAGCCGCGTACAGCAACCGCGCTCCCGCTATGAATGTTGCAATGAATGTGGTTGAGCTGCTTTCAAACTCATTTGGCTTTTTACTTTATGCAGGAGCCATTGCATTTATCCACCCGCTCATTTTACTTGTTTTGCTTATAACTGCGGCTGTCAACTGGCTGATGCTCTCTCGCGCCCGAAAGTACATGGAAAAAACAAGAGACGAAAGAAGCAAACAAACCAAAAGGCTTACAGCGCTCCGTGATACGCTTATTAAGCCCGAAGCGGCAAAGGATATAAGGCTCTATGGCGCGCTCGGTTGGCTCTACGCTCTTTACAGGAGGGAGTATGCCGCTTACCGTAAAAACGAGCGCAGCGTTATGACAAAGGATATGCAAGCACAGCTTGTCGATGCACTTTTGATTTTGCTCCGCGATGCTGCCGCATATGCTTTTTTGATTTGGCTTGTCTTAAACGGGCGTATGTCACTTGGTGATTTCGTATTTATATTTGCGGCTGTCGGAGCACTTGCAGGCTGGGTTTCGGGAATACTCACCGCTGCGGGCGACCTGTCAAAAGCGAGTATCGAACTTTCCGATATACAAGATAAGCAGGATTTCCCGGACAAAATGAACACAGGGACCGGTATCGCACTGCCAAGCGGCGACAGGCTACCGCCCTCCATTGAGTTTAGAAATGTCAGCTACACATATCCGAACGCCGAAAAAGCTGCACTTTCTGATATCAACATAACCATTAATGCAGGTGAGCGCATTGCAATAGTCGGTGCCAACGGCGCAGGTAAAACAACACTGATAAAGCTGCTTTGCGGCATGTATGTCCCGTCGTCGGGCGAGGTGCTGCTTGCGGGCAGTCCTGTGGGCGAGTATAACAGAGATGAATATTACACTTTGTTTTCTGCTGTTTTTCAGGATATTCACCTTTTGGCTTCAAGTATTTCGGAAAACATTTCGCAAAAATCCGAGGAGCTTACTGATAAAGAAAAAATCAAGCGCTCTCTCGAGCTAAGCGGTCTTGTTTCAAAAACCGACACACTGCCCGATAAGGAAAACACCTTGCTTGTTAGGGCTGTATATCCCGATGCGATTGAACTTTCAGGCGGCGAAAAGCAGAAGCTTGCAATGGCGAGGGCGTTATATAAGGACGCTCCCGTGCTTATCCTCGACGAGCCGACTGCCGCTCTTGACCCGCTTGCAGAAAATGAGGTATACCAAAAATACGCAGAGCTCACAGAGGGCAAAACCTCGGTATTTATTTCGCACCGCCTTGCAAGCACACGTTTTTGCGACCGTATACTCTTGCTTGACGGCAATATTGTCGCGGAGCAGGGCACGCATGACGAGCTGATGGCACAAGACGGTGTTTATGCAAACATGTTTAATATTCAAGCCAGTTATTATCAAACAGACAATAAAGAGCCGTGAGGGGAGACGATGTAAGTGCTCTTTATTGGGAATGAAAGTGGAATGAGTTACACATGAACGAAACAGAAAACAAAACAACTTTCCGTGAGTCTATAAAACTGCTTGCATACGGGCTTAAAACAGCGCATAAGCTCATGCCCGCTTATTTCCCATGTGTGCTTATCCGCTCGCTTGTTACGGCAGCGCAGCCGCTGATTGTTCTGTTCTTTTCGGCGCGCATTATTAATGAGCTTGCGGGCGAAAGAGACTTAAATACAATCATACTGTTTGCCGCTTTAACTGTCGGGCTGACGTTTATCCTGTCGGTTATCAGGGCGGTGCTCGTTAGGGAAATTAATTCAAGAGCGGGCTTTGACCAAGCGCTTCGCCGCCTTGACATGTTGCAGGCGGAGCATTATGCGAAAATGGACTTTTCATACACGGAAGACAGCTCCGTGAGCGAAATGCTGACCCTGATAAATATGCAGGCTCACAACACAGGGCGCGGTCTCATTCATATGTATATACATTCGGCGACTGTAACGGACAACGTATTTACCCTTATCTTCGCATGTTTTTTACTTGCCTCAGGGTTTTCTTTCGGAGGTTTAAGTGACTTTTCAATATGGGGCATGGTCGCTCTTGCTCTGCTTTTTGTTTTCGGAATGATTTTCGGATTATGGCAGCAGGGAAAAGATAAGGCTCTTATGCAGAAGATAGTTGCAGAGGCAACTGCAACAAACTCTTTGGCAAACTATTATTACCCGTATGTTTTTGCAGATCAGGCAGCCAAGGACATAAGAATATACAGCCAGCAGGATCTGCTTATGGGCACTTTCCGCAAGGCTATTAACCCGAGCCGCTGGATTTCATTTATGTTCAGCGAGGGGCGAACCGCTGCTTTTCAGCTTGGCATACTCTCGGCAATAGGCGGCGGCTTCTATATCCTTGTCGGTCATACTGCGCTTGGCGGCACGGTTCCCGTCGGCAGTATCGTGCAGATGGTCGGCGCAATAACCGCCATAGCCGCTGCGGTCGGCACGCTGATTTCAATAACCGGAACAATTTATCATAACGCACCGTTTATTAAACCGTTTAAGGAATTTCTGACGCTTCCCGGCTTTTTGCATAACGGCAAAAAAAGTGTGAGTACAACAGACGGTCATTTGCACGAAATTGAGTTTCGTAATGTTTCTTTCCGCTACCCCGGCGCCGAAAAATTTGCCCTGCAAAATTTGAGTCTCAAGTTTATTCCTACCGAGCGGCTTGCCGTTGTCGGCTTAAACGGAAGCGGCAAAACAACTATGATTAAGCTGCTGTGCCGTCTTTATGACCCCACGGAGGGCGAGATTTTGCTTGATGGCGTAAATATCAAAGAATATGACTATGAGCAGTATACCGCTCTTTTCTCGGTTGTTTTTCAAGACAGCTTCCTGTTTCCTTTGCAGCTCGGTCAAAATGTCGCTACGGACGATGAGTACGACGAGGGTGAAATTAAAAGAGCCCTTGAAAACGCAGGGTTCTCTGAGAGGCTTGAGAAAATGCCGGGCGCTCTTGATACAATTATAGGCAAGGAATATGACGAGGACGGCACGCAGCTCTCAGGCGGCGAGGAGCAAAAAGTCGCACTGGCACGGGCGCTCTACAAAAACGCACCGATAGTTGTGCTCGATGAGCCGACTGCCGCACTCGACCCGATTGCCGAGTACGAGGTATATACCACATTTGACAAAACAATCGGCAATAAAACAGCCGTGTTTATTTCACACAGGCTGTCTTCATGCCGCTTCTGTCAGCGGATTGCTGTTTTTGACGAGGGTAAGTTAATTCAGATTGATACTCACGAAACACTGCTTGCTGATAAGAGCGGGCGCTACTACGAGCTGTGGGAAGCACAGGCCTCACACTACCGCGGCGGGTGATTTGTCATTATTTCATTCGTGTTTTGCGGATTGCAATCATTGTAGCGCCTGCAAATACACAGATACTACCAAGTGTCAGGCATAATATTGCAAACAACATGCTGCGCTCGTCGCCGGTTTGCACCACACCGCAAAACTGCGCATTATGAATCCATCAATAAGAAATCTTTTAGCAGTATACCGATAACTCCTTCATCGTTTCGAACCACAAAATTATCCGGAGAAACGACAAATTTAGGATGATTATCCTTGATTGTTTTCAAGGGATTAAATTCACGTTCATAGACTCCTTTGGTAAATTCATAAGTTACCTGCACATACATTTTTTCACCGTTCGGCTTTTCGGCAACAAAGTCGATTTCACGTGTATCAAGTTTGCCTACGTATACATTATAACCACGGCGAACAAGCTCGTTATAAACGATGTTCTCTAAAATCCCGTCAATGTTGTCGATTCGAAAGTCGCGAACAACATACTGCTGAGAATGGTCCGCAAGAAAGTATTTTTCGTTGGTTTCAAGTAGCTTCTTGCCCTTGACATCATATCGTGGAGCGCGCTTTATAAGGTACCCTTCTTCAAGATAACGTACATAGTTTGTAATAGTCTGTAAATCAGTTCCTTTACGCCCGTTGCTTTTTAAGTAGTTTGTGATCGATAAGAAAGAAATAAGGCTGCCAACATTGTCATACATAAATTCAATGATTTTATTCAACAGTTGCGGGTCGCGAAGTTTGTTTCTGTTAATCACATCGCGAAGAAGTGCTGTGCTGTGTGTATCTGTTACAATCCGCCTGATATCCTGTTCCGAAAAATCATGCACAGACACAGCCGGAAATCCTCCGTTGCGGATAAAAGCGTCTAACTCTTTTTCTGTGTCTCCACTCCCAAAACCGCTTTGTTTTCTAAATTCGATAAACTCCTTAAAAGATAGAGGATACATATTGAATGTAACGATTCGACCGCCAAGCAATGTTGCAAACTCACCGGAAAGCAGCTTTGAATTTGAACCTGTGATATAGATGTCTGTATTTCTAAAGCGTAATGCATTAACAGCTTTTTCCCACCCGACTACTTCCTGCGGTTCATCCATGAACACATAGTATTTCCTGTCATCAGTCATTATTTGGTCAAAGTGTTTTGTCAAATCCTCGTAATTCTTGATATGAAATAAATCTGCTTTTTCAAAATTCATTTCAATAATGTGTGAATTGTCCGTGTTTTTACGAATTTCATTTTGGAGCAAACCAAGCAACCCGCTTTTTCCGCTGCGCCTGATGCCTGCAATAATCTTTACAAAATCCTTGTCTATAAAGCCCCGAACTTGATCAATATAGAGCGGCCGCTCAATAAGTTCCTTAAACATGTATTAACACCACCTTGAATAAATAATACCATTAAAAACAAGACAAGTCAACAATATTATAGACCTATCCTATAATATTGTTATTATTTATGCGTTATTATAGTGCTGCGCCGATACACAGTACCGTACAGCCATAAATATGCACGGAACGGGCAAGCCCGTTCCCTACAATGGTCTGTAACATTTGTAGCCCCCTTTGCGGACGAACACAGTTCGTCCCTACCTTGTTCGTGTTTTGCGGATTGCAATCATTGTAGTGCCTGCAAATACACAGATGCTACCAAGTGTCAGGCATAATATTGCAAACAACATACTGCGCTCATCGCCTGTTTGCGTAGTGTTGCCCGAACCGCTGCCACCCGTTGTGTCGTTTACAGGTGCGGTTTCGGCAAGCACATACCTTGAAGCGCTGTCGATGGTTATCGTTATGGAACCGTCGGTATTTCTTCTTATTTTGTCCATTTCCGTGACTGCTCCTGCGCTGCTGATATAAAACAGCTTTACATTGTTGCCGTTTAGTCCCGCTGCTGCAAGCTGCGCTGCCGAGATGTCAAAGCTTATTGCAAACCCGAACTGTCCGCTTGCCGACGGTGCTATTATTATGGCATTTGCGGGAAAGCGTACATTGTTGACTACCGCTCCCGTTGTTGTCGTTGTTATGTTCATGCTTAGGTCAATTTTTTTGGCATCATCAGTAATCATTGCGGGGTCAATTCTGATGACCAATCCGTTTGGCAGTTCGATTTCCAAAACTTTGCCACGCTCGACGATATCCTGCAAAGAGTTTTCACTGATGATAGTAGAGTCACCTGTTTCAAGCTTGACGAAAGGTTTGTCTTCCTTGAGTGCATCTAAAACTGCATCTTCACAGATGGTGTCTTTGGGCTCGGGCTCTGGTTCCGGTTCAGGCTCCGGTTCAGGCTCCGGTTCAGGCTCCGGCTCTGGTTCGGGTTCAGGTTCGGGTTCAGGTTCGGGCTCAGGTTCGGGTATCAACATTGGGATTTCTTTTGTTTCGGCAGCACTGCACAGTGAGCAAGTCCTTGTTTCAACACCTTTTGCTGTTAAAGTTGCCGGAGTGGTCACTGTCCAAGCTCCCCAAGCATGACCGAGAGCTGCAACATCACGCTCGTTTGTCCGTGCATCACAGCGGCTGCATTTCTGTGACTCTTTGCCTGCTACCGTACAGGTCGGGGCGAGGGTTTGTGTATATTCTGTCGCATAGTCGTGTCCGAGTGCGTCAATGCCTCTTGTGTCTGTTGCTGTACAGTTATCTCTGTCGCAGGTTGATGTTTCGCTGCCGTCTTCCGTACAGTTTGGTGCCAAGGTTTCTATGTAATTTGTAAAGCTATGACCAAGTGCATCTATATCTCGCTCGTTTGTCCGTGCATCACAGCGGCTGCATTTCTGTGACTCTTTGCCTGCTACCGTACAAGTCGGCGCGAGGGTTTGTGTATATTCTGTCACATAATCGTGTCCGAGTGCTGTTATAACTTGTGTTACTTCATAACCGCAGTTTATACATTTTCTAAACTCTTCTCCGTCAACTGTACACGTCGCCGCAGTTCTTTCTGTCCATGTGGAAGGAAAACTGTGGGTGCATGTTACCGTTGCAGTCGGGTCGGAGATTATGCTGCCGTTTGTGTTTTCCGTGGATACGGTGACGGTTATCGTCTGCCCTACATCCGCACCGACAAGTGTGTAGGTGCTGTTTATCGCTCCACCGATGGGCGTGCTGCCTCGGTTCCATTGATAACTCAACGTACCTAACGCAACGCTTGGGGTGGAAGTCAAGCCGCTTGTGTTCGCCGTCAGCGTTTCGCCGTATGCGGCACTTCCCGTTATCGTGACCGATCCGCCCAGCGTGGCTTTGAGCGTTGTTACTTCCAATGCCGTACTTGCAGGGGAAGCGTTATGCGTTGCTGTTTCCGGCAACCGTGCGAAAATGTAGTAGGTTGTATTGGGGGTTAAAGCACTTACGCTTGTAGTAGGCGAACCGCTAAAATCCATCCAAACACCGCCAACCAAATCAATTGCAGAATCGCTTATATAAAATTGTTGACCGGACATGCTGTTCATTGTGAAGCCGGTTACAGTTGTTTCGATTAGCTCAGGCGCGGCGGGGGCGGTTTGGTCGACTTTTGCAACGTTAACCCCAAACGCCGCCGTGGTGAAGGCGGGAACATCAATTCTGCCGCCTGCGAGCGTTGCGCCTGTGACAGTTAGGGTTATGCCGGACGCACCTGTATCATATTCGCCGGAAAAGGTAACGATATTAGCGTCTGTGTCAATCACGTAATCGGTCCCCGCTGTCAGATTTCCGCTGTATGTCCCGCCCACGATAAGACCGCCTGACGGTATCGTAAAAGCTTCCGGTATTGACGCGACTACGTTGCCTGAAACGGATGTCGAGCTATATGTATACGCATTACCACCCACCGTCAATAATGGCGTGCCTTCAAGATTGAACAAGCTTGTACCCGCATCGTATTGTGCTGCAACAAATTTTCCCGCATGGTCGCCGATGTAGTAGGCCATAGTACTGCCTGTTCGACCGATGCTGCCCGCGGCGATCGTGGGCGTTCCCGATATAAATAGTACGCCGGCACTCGATATTGACCTGCTGGGACCGGAAACAGTACCGCCGCTAACTGCTACCACGACACCACTAACATCATTTGGCGATTGTAATGCAATCCCGGCTATACCACCCGAGCTAATAACTTCTCCACCGCTGACAACGACAGCAACGTTATTCACCCTTATACTAATAGCTGCGCCACCGGTGGTGTTTTCAATTCTCCCGTCCGTTGGAACAATAAACGTCCCCGGACCTTCGAGGTCAATCGAGCGAGTTGCGCCTGCGCCACTCGTATATACCGCTTGCCAAACCACCTTTTTTCCCGCCGGAATATTAATAGCTAGTATACTGTCAACACCTGAAAGCGCACCCGTGACGGTGACCTCGCCTGCGGTTTCAAGCGCAGTGTGGATTGCATCCGCGATTGCGGCAGGGGTTGTATATGTACCCGCACCGTTGACTTGCAGCCTTGGAAATTCGAGCCGTATGTATCTGAATGTATCGCTATTTGTAAACGTTCCTGTCGTGCCCGGAGGATTGCCGCCGGGAGCGGAGTTCGCCGTATTAGTCCAGTAAACATATGTCCCTGTAATCGAGATTGTTCCCATGTTAGCTGTACTCATACCCCTTCCGATAGCGGCACAGCCTAATCCGTTGCCAGCGATTGCCGTGACTGTACTGTTACTGATGTTGATTGTACCGCCGTTACCCTCCTGACCGCCACCGATGCCAGCAGCCCGTAGGATACCTGTGGCTGTGACCGTACTGTTAATGATGGTGATAACACTGCTGTTGTTATTACTCGGATTTGTCGACCCAAAACTACCACTGCCTATGCCTGCGCCATCGGTACCACCCATGGCTGTGACCGTTGCGTCTTCTATTCTAATTATACTGCTGCCGTTACCGCTGCCACTGCCATTTGTGCCGCCGCCGATACCTGCGCCGCCGGTGCCGCCTGTGGCATTTATATTGCCGCCGGCGATTGTGATATCTCCGCCTCCCGCAGCACTCCAACCACCGCCGATACCTGCACCGTTGGTGCCACCCATGGCTGTGACCTTGCCTCCGGATATAGTGATATTACCACCCCCGGGATCGCTTCTACCGCCTCCAATGCCTGCGCCACCGGAGGAGCTACCAGCGTCTGCTAAAACTGCACCTCCGGTAATAATGACCGATGCTCCACCGGCACCCCAACCGCTGCCGATAGCTGCACCACCGTTAGCACCTGTTGCGTTGACCGTGCCTCCGCTGATGGTGATGGTGCCACCTGTGGCGTTATTGCCGCCACCAATGCCCGTGCCGTCACCGATAGCTGTGACTGTACCACCATTGACAGTGATAGTTCCGCCTGTTCCACCGTTGCCGCCGCCGATACCTGCACCACCGCCATTGCCTATGGCTGTGACGGTACCGCCATTGATAATAACTATTCCGTTGCTGCCACCGTTACCGCCTCCGATGCCTGCACCACTGTTGTTGCCTGATGCTGTAACAAAACCGCCGTTGATAGTAATCAAACCGCTGGCAATACTGAAGTCGCTGCCAATGCCCGCATCACCTCTGCTGCCCAATCTTGATGCGGTCAGCTTACCCATACCCGTACCTGTTGACTGTGCATATATAGTCAGTGAATTACCTGTATTTACTTGTATACCGTCTGCAGCCGTAAAATCGCAGCCGTCTCCAAGGATAAGGTGAACATCACCGCTTACAGAAAGTCGATCATCGTTGGTGAATGTCCCTGATATAAGATACCAACCCGCAGCAAGTGTTTCCACATCACGGTTTGTTGAATATTCGATAACATTGTCCCGGGATTGTGTAACGCCGCTCGCATCTATGTACGTGACGTTATTATGTAAGTCGCCGTTCGCTAACGGTTGTATTTCCATTGACATCGTTTGCACGGCTAAATTATTGTCGGTCAGTTCTTCACCGTCTGTGGTTCCGTCTTCCAAAGATTCATAAAAACCGTTATTTTCTTCGTCATAGATTCCTGCACCCATGCCGAAAGCGAATGTCACTATCATTATCAGTGCGATAGTTTTGTGTATAGTTGTAGTCTTTTTCATTGCTTCCCCCTATAAATGAAATGTTGAAAGCGGTCATTTCAAACGCCGATTGCGCTTAAAATGACCGCTCTATGTTACTGTATTGAGATTGACTTCTCCGAGGCTTGATAAATAAGCGGAGTTACCGCTTGCTTGCTTGCTTGCTTGCTTGCTTGCTTGCTTGCTTGCTTGCTTGCTTGCTAAAAATTATATCGTTGCCTATCAAGTATGTCTACCTCTTTTTTACTTTTTATTTGCATAAATTAAAGCATTTTTTCACCTTATTGTCAACATTACTGACACATTTGACAGCTTTCACCGCCATTCAGCCATAAGTGTCATTTTTATCGACTTATGGCTGATTTTTGTATAATGTCAGCAAAATCGCTTTGTTGCTACAGCACGAAGATATGCTTTCGTAAGCAATTTAGCTGATTTGAAAAACTTTATTTCCGAATTCGACAGTTGATTACGTTCTGCTTTGATTGATAATAGTTCGAGTGTGCAGAACATGTCCGCAGCATTAAATAATCTGTAATATGAGTGTTGTGTTTTTCGTATCTCAACATTTTTGAATGCTGTGTTAAAAGACGAAACCAAAAGTTTTGTCAATTCGTTTTGCCCGTAATCGTAATAAACGACTATTTTGTCATATCTTAACAGTGATTCTAAATTTCCGTTTAGGAAAGAGGATAATTGCTTTGATAAACGATCCGACAATTCCACATCGTCAGCAACGTGTTTTTTCTCAACCATGAATGAGTGATACTTGACATCTACGGTACGTGCAAAGTTGTATATTACGTTGAATATCTGCTTTCTTTCAAGGAGTAGCATATCACGGTATTCTTCTTCTCTGCGGATTAGTCGTCCTGTATGGATAACTGTTTCAGAACGCCCTAACTGCGCCATTTTGCGTTGGAATTCATTTATACTATCGTAAATATCAACTGCTTGGTCATGTAACACAAGAGTTACAATGTAATATGGAGCATAATGACTCACTTCTGAACCATACATGCCGGATTCATCTACGAATACGCTGAGAATTTTCACAGTTTTTCCGCCTTGACAAAAAAAGTGGCGGGGTATCTCCCCGCCTCGGTAGGACCCAAATCTTTCGACCAGCCCCAGCAATAACCGAAGTCATCACCTTATGGTTTGAGTATAAGTGCTTTGGTAAGCAATGTCAAGACATTTCTGTTAAATTCGACAGCTTTCACCGCCATTCAGCCATAAGTGTCATTTTTATCGACTTATGGCTGATTTTTGTATTATTGTTTCATGGATATCAGGTTCCGAGAGCTTTGCCGAGCTGTACGATGAAGTCCTGCACATTTGTAATGATGCTTTTTGCAGATAAGCTTCCGCGGTCGGCAAGTTTGTTTGCGGAAAATTCGGAAATATCGACAGTGTAAAAGTACACGGGGCGGACAGTGCTGCCATCGCCGTTTTCGAGCACGTGGTACATCGGCGAAATGTTGCCTGATGCTATTGTATGAAGTGTGGAAGCCATTGCGATTATTGTGGTTGCTTTTGAAAGCTCAACTCGCATGGCATCCTGCCCTTTGTAGGCGTCTTCAATTACATCGGGCAAAGGTCCGTCGTCGCGGATTGACCCTGTCAGAACGAGCGGAATGCCGTGTTTGACACATGTGTATATTATGCCGTTGTCTATGTTTTCCGCTTCGATAAACTTCTTTATGGAGCCGTGCAGCCTTGCACGGTTTATTGTATCTATATGGTTATAGTGCCCGTTGGGAAACGGTTTTTGCGTGTAGATATCCTGACCGAGTGCCGTGTTGCGGTATGCACCCTCGAGGTCGTGAGTTGCAAGTGCATTTCCTGCAAGGAGCGCATTCACATAACCGCCTTTTATCAGTGACGTGAACGCATTTCTTGAGTCTGCATCAAATGAACATGCAGGTCCCATTACCCAGACGATGTATCCGTTTTCTTTTTCGTGGCGAAGCAGGCTGTATAGAAAGTCGTAATCTACCGAAAATGCGGTTTCGCGGCTGCGTCCTTGGCGGAACACGAAATTTTCCTTTATCTTTTCGGAATTTTCAAAACAGTTTGGGTGCACGAATATACCTTCGCTTCCGTCTTCTGTCCGTCCTGCGGCTATGAGGTCGCCTTGTTTTATATGACGAAATTCTTTTATGATTATTTCATCGTCTTTATTGACGGCTATGCAGTCCATGCGGCTGCGTTTGGCGAGCAGCCACTTGCCGTCTACTTTGAAATATTCGGGAAATATTGTCGTTGCGTGGTAGTTATCGGGTGCAACAAAGTCGGCAGGTGCAGGCAGAAATTTGGCATCGGGTGCGTTTTTGAGCATCGATGCTGAAAAATCGGGCTCTACATAATGCGGAAGTGAGAATTTCATAGTCGTACCCATCCTGTTTTACGGATTACTAAAGGATTTCTAAAATCGCTTCTTTGTACCCCTCGAAGCCTTTGCCTGCAATGGTTTTTATGCAAGCCTGCGATGTATAAGAAACCTTGCGGTAATCCTCACGCTTGCTGATATCCGACAAATGCACCTCGATTGTCTGTATTCCCACTGCCTTGAGTGCATCGGGAATAGCAATGCTTGTGTGTGTATAGGCTGCTGGGTTTATGACAATCCCGTCAAAATTTCCATATGCCTGTTGAATTTTGTCAACAATCGCACCCTCGCTGTTTGACTGAAAGCTTTCGATACAAACTCCCGCCTCGGTGGCGGCATCTTCAATAAACGCAAGCAAATCAGCGTAGGTTTTTTCGCCATATATTTCAGGCTCGCGAATACCGAGCATGTTGATATTCGGACCGTTAACAACGAGTATTTTTTTCATGAATATACTCCCTCCCAGTATTGAAGTATCGCTGCTGCGGTTTCTTCAATACCGCGGACTCTTATGGTAAAGTCGCTCCACTCGGAATATAGCGGGAGTCGCTCTGCCGCAAGCTTTTCGACCCCTTCGCTTTCCGATAGCGGTCTTCCCGATGTCTGGAGCTCGCTCAGTGCTCTGTCTAAGTAAATAATTGTTCCGTTTTGTCTGAGGATATTGCGGTTATCATGATTTTTGACAATTCCGCCGCCTGTTGCTATTACAAGGCTGCTGCGTTTACACAGTGCTTCAAGCGCTTCATTTTCCAGCTTGCGGAAAGCCTCTTCGCCGTCTTGCGCAAATATGTCTTCAACCTTTTTCCCCGCGGTCTTTTCAATTAAACTATCCGTATCCGCAAACTCTCTGCCCATTTTTTCTGCGAGAGCTGCTCCGATTGAAGACTTGCCGCACCCCGGCATACCAATGAGCAGAATGTTTCTGGTTTTACTTTCAATTTTGGTAATAACTTCATCAATTTTACTATCGCGGATAGGCGAACGCAAAAAGAGTTCTGCCGACCTCTTTGCTTGAGCGACCAGCATAGGCAGTCCGCTAACGCTTGGTATTCCGCACTTTTCTGCGTCAAAGAGCAGCTTTGTATGCGGCGGGTTATAAATCAAATCTATAACGAGCTTACAATTTACGAATGGTGATAAATATTTAAGCGGTGAGTGACCGTTTTCAGGATACATGCCTACAGGGGTTGTGTTTACTATAATTGTTGCGTCATAGTGCTTGCTTATATTGTCGTAATTATCCTCTCCGGTTCTTGAAATGACAACCCTGTTTTTAACACCCAAGTCTTTTAACACTACTTGAACACAATGCGATGAGCCTCCGCTGCCTAAAATGAGCACCTTGTCCTCGTTTGACAAAAGTACGGGCGAACATAGGATAGGCAGCCGGTTTTCCTGTCCTCCCGCTCTTATTTTTGACAGCATATACATAAATCCGTATCCGTCTGTTGAGTCGCCGTGAAGCGAGCCGTCGCTTTGGCGGACGATTGTATTTACACTGCCTGCTGTGCGGGCGTCCATCGACAGGCTGTTGCAGTATTTGATAACCGCCTGTTTGTAAGGGATTGCAACGTTTAATCCGGCAAAGTCACCTTTTGTCAGAAACTCTTCGAGTTCCTCCGGACTTTTTTCAATGTTTTTGTATTCATAGTCGCCAAGCTCGGCGTGTATCATCGGTGAATAGCTGTGTACTAAGCTTTTCCCCAATACTCCATATCGTTGCATTTCTTACCCTCCTAATATTTGCTCCTGCTCAGCACGGCTGAGCTCAAAGATCTGTTTATATAGTGTAATTATAGCATCTTTACGGTCCTTTGTGACCTTTTTTGCTATTTTTTCAAGTATTTCCTGCTCACGCTTCGCGTCAAACACGGGCATGTTGTTTTCGCGCTTATATTCCGCAACCTTTGCAGATATATCCATTCGCTCACCAAACAAGCGGATTAATTCCTCATCAATTTTATCAATTTCTGCACGCAAGTCTTGTAGGTTCATGTTATTTCCTCATTAAATCGTATATTGCGATTGCGGCGGCAGCTTCAATGCACGGCACTGCCCTCGGCACAATGCAAGGGTCATGGCGTCCTGTTATGCTCAGCTTTGCCGCTTCCATTTTCGAAAGACAAACGCTGTCCTGCTCTATTGTTATTGACGGTGTCGGCTTAATTGCAACGCGGAATATTATCGGCATCCCTGATGTTATACCGCCTAAGATACCCCCGTGGTTGTTGGTACGTGTTTGGACATTTCCGTCTTTGATAATAAAGGCGTCATTATTTTCAGAGCCCCTTAAGCTTGCAGCGGCAAAGCCGTTGCCAAACTCAATGCCTTTGACCGCAGGTATTCCAAAGATTATAGCCGACAGGTGGTTTTCGACACCGTCAAACATCGGCTCTCCCACTCCCGCAGGTATTCCAACAACAGCACACTCGATTATCCCGCCGAGTGAGTCCCCTTCCTGCCGTGCTTCTTCGATTGCGGCAAGCATGTCGTCGTTTACTTTTGTGCCCAACACCGGGAGCGTCGGGTGTACAGGGTCAAATTCGGGTGCTCTTATATTTCCTATTTGTGTTATGTGCGCGGCAACTTGAATGTTTTCACGCGCCAGCAGCTGCAGGCATATTCCGCCTGCTATGCACATGGGCGCGGTCATTCTTCCCGAGAACGCTCCTCCGCCACTGACATCGTGTTTTTCGCCGTACTTTACAAATGCTGTGTAATCTGCATGCGAGGGTCGGGGTATGTCTCTTATGCTATTGTAATCGGTCGGTTTTATGTCCGTGTTGCGGATTATCACTTTCAGCGGGGTGTCGCCTGTTTTGCCGTCTGTCAAACCCTCTATGAACTCCGCCTCGTCGGGTTCTTTCCTTGCTGTTGTGTGTGCTCCCTGCCCCGGTGCGCGCCGCTTGAGAAAGGCTCGCAGCTCGTCCATATCAATAGCAAAGCCTGACGGCAGCCCCTCAATGCTCACGCCTATATCGGGAGCATGTGACGCTCCGAAGATTGTTATTTTTATGTTATTTCCGAATGTATTTCGCATTTGAAATTATTCCTCTTGAACATATTGTACCACAAATATATTGCCGACTACAATAAACGATTAGGAGCGTTCCTTTTATTCTGCTATGTGTTTTTTGCATAATATCTGCGAGGTTCATTTACTTGAAGTTCTTCTTTTAACGCAGCTTGTAATAATGCCGAAACATTAATACCTGCTTTTTCTACCTCTGTATTAAGCCATGACGGTAGCGAAACATTGCGGCGTACTGTTTTTTGCTCGTTTGCTCTGCGGTATTCATAAAAATCAATATCAACCATTGAAACAAACTCATCGGCATTGCATGTAATATCTTTCATTGATGACGGTCTTGGTATCTTTTTG
>WQXY01000009.1 GCA_009781515.1 Oscillospiraceae bacterium | reverse complement strand
GCTACCACAAGAGCTAAGTCGTTCGGATTTATGTCGCCGATATTAAAGGAAATTTTCGTTGTATCAGAGCCTACCGAAAATCTTGACCAAATGATTTCACCGTTAGGTTTCATTAAACCAAGACTGCCCTCGCCCCAACCGTAAATTGCATAATCTGCAATTTGATATGTTATGGATACTCCGCCTCCTTGGCGGCTGACCTCAAGAATTTCGATGAACTCAGAACCCGGAACGTTTATCGGAGTTTCCAAGTCAATCAGCTTCCCGATGAAAAGCCCTGTGGGTCGTGGCTTAGGATAGTAAATTCCGGCTGCAATCAAATCAAAACTAATATTTACGCCCTCCGGTGTTTTTCTGAAAAAATGAGAAACAGAGAAAGCTGCTCGCACCGTGTTTTCGTTTATACGTTGCACATGAGCGGAATAATCCAAGCTGAGAGGGTGATAACCAAAATCGGTTCGTGCAAAGAGTATAAACGAGTCGGACAGCCGCTTGCCTGTGGGGTCTGTAATATCGAGTTCAAAGAATATTTTATCAACATAAGCGGCATCAAAAAACGCCGAGACCAGTTTTACTTCAATATCACTATCGCTTATATGTATGGTTATATCGTCACCTGTGTGAATATAAGGTGCTGCAGCTTCGTTATTGAATACCGAATTGAAGAAATCTCTGTAATTGAGAACGCCTGTCGCGGCAAGTACCGTTGTTGTAAATAATAGTGTGATGAGTATGGCGGCTGCTACTGCAAATCCCGGTCTTAAACGGCGTAGTGCAGGCTGATGTGTTTTATATGCTTTGCTTTCTTTTGTTTTCCTTAGCACCTCGGAGAGCGTGTTTTCGGAGGCTTTTAGCGTTGAAAAAGTCTCTTTATACAATTCTTTGTTAAACATAGTCTTGTACCTCTAAAATAGTGTTTTTTAGCTTTTCCCGTGCCCGCTTCAAGTGGGTTTTTACAGTAGAAACGGGTATTTTGAGTATTTGGGCGATTTCCTCGGTTGAGTAGTCTTCGTAGTAATACAGCAAAATAGCTATACGGTATTTGGTCGGCATTTTCATTATTAAATCAAATATCTCACTTTGCTCAGGTGTTTCAAAGCTGAGAGTGTCCGCATGTTCTTCTATTGGCTCAACGCGCCGCCACGGCGAAAGAAATGCCCGTTTGCATTCGTTTATGGTAACGCGAATTAACCAGTGCTTGACATGCGCATCACTTTCAAATGCCTTGTCTGAGTTGTAAAGTTTCATCAGTACATTTTGGGTTATGTCGTCAGCATCACAGTGGCTTTTTAAGTAATTAAATGCCACGCGAAAAATCATGTCCATATATGTCCGTGCGTATTGTATAAATTGTTCGTCTGTAAACACTCGAAGTTACTCCCTAAAAAGCTTTTCACTTATAATATCATTTTAATGAGCAATAAGTTTCATTCTTTTGAAAAAATTTAGACAGAGGAACGGGAAGTCCCTCTGTCGTGTGATTGTTTCTAAGTTGCTATGGAGTTGTAAAAAATTACCCTGCTTGTTCGGCTACATATATTGAGGCGCGGCTTTGTATGACACGGGCGGCGTCTTCGGCTGTTATTTTACCGCTCCAGTAGTCTGCGGCACTTTCGGTAATGATGTTCATTAGTGTCATATCGGCTTGCCAACCGACAGTTCCCGAAACGGAACTAATGAGTGCAAGAATTTGGTTTACATCTTCTTGTGAAATGGGTGGGATTGCAGCGTCAAGCAGTACGTTAAAAGCTGCTTTGTTGGTTGGAAAACCCATAAAATAATTTTCAAGCTGATAATCTTTATCCAAAAACATACGCAAAAACTGCCATGCACCGTCTATATCCTTTGTTCCGGTAGTTATTGCGAGACTGCCGATATCGATGTTTAATGAGTTGCCTGCTCTTTTTGAAGTCGGAAAGCCCTTGAAAACTATGTCGCCGCCAAACAAAGGCTTGTAGCGCATCGGGTAAACGATAAACTCATGAAAGTTTACTTCTGCCATGATTTGACGCCCAGTGGCAATAGGGTCCATATCAATACCGCCGTATCTGCTTTCGGGCGGGGGAAGTCCACCGTCAAGCAGAGGCTGCGGGTTGTCAAGAAATGAATTAATAAATTCTAATAGAAGCAAAAAGTCCGGTGTATCAAAGCTTGCTGTACCAGCTTTCCAATTGATATATTCATCTATGTTAAGTGAAACCGCTGCGCGTAAAAATTCATCCTTATGCATTCCGCCGCCAAGCGGCATATCTGCATTTGGATTTGCATCGAGCACTGCCTTAAATTCATCCATGTTCCAACCTGTGCCGGAGCCGAGAACAGCGGGATTGCCAATGATTGTATTTACACTAAAGGACGTAAATATCTGATAAAGAGCTCCGCCAATTTCCGCGGCGCGAAAGACTCCGTCAACAAAATCGCTGCGGTTAAAATCGGGGTCGGCATCAATTAACGGGTAAAGGTCAACGAGTAGACCTTTTGATGCATATAGACTGTATGGCAAGCCGCTTAAGTAAATAATATCAGGAATATTACCGGCGATTATCTCGGTATTTAACTTGGTCATACCTGCAAAATAATCATCGGTGGTGCTATAGTCCGAATAATCTATAACTTTTATTTGCCGATTGGGATTTGTTCTGTTAAACACTGACACGGCTTCACGTACATGATCGTCACCAAAGGTAGCAAGTGTCAAGACAGAGCTCGTGATACTCTCCGATACCTGAGTTATAGTAAGCGTTATCAATTCGTATTTGATCCCCTCATATTTGCGTCCCGAACCCGACCTGTTCTCAGAGTAAGATGTACATAAAATCTGCTCTTCGGATATCATAACGATGTTATCAACTTTATCAATCGTTACACCGCTATCGAGCCAAGTGAGCAGCTTTTCACTTTTTCCGGTTTTTATGTCAAATCCGTATAAAGATTTGGCATCGCTAAAAATAACATCGAAGCTTCGGGCAGCGGGGTGGATTTGCGATGTATCCTGAGGGATACTGACCGTATCGGTCAGCGTTTTTGAGTTGTAATCAACAGTTTGTAAAACCTTGGTATTTGTGCCGTTATCACCTGTTATCGTACTTAGAAATGCCACAGTACCGTCAGGTGTGCAGGTCAGGTAATCGGCGTTTGTGCTTTCAATATCAAGTTCAAATTGCAAAGACCCGTTACTGTCAAGCACATGTAATGTCGTATTTTCATAATCATTTACGAGCACGTAAAGGTTATTATTGCCGTCTGTGGCAATAGACTTGACATATTCAAAATTAGAGGTGGAGTGCAGCTCGCTACCGCTTGAGCACAGCTTGCGCAAAGCTGTGCCGCTTTCGAGGTCAATATATTCATATTTCGTCGGATAGTCATTTTCACTGTCAAAATCTGCAGGCAAGTCGTAGCGACCATATCTCCAACGCTCAAAAATCCAGATATCACCAGTTTTGTCGATTTGCATGAAATCTATTTGATACCCACCTCCGACATCCGCAATTACCGTAGCTTGTGGTGTGTAATCCGTCAGCTCTTTGATGCCGTTTCCGTCGATGCTCATCGTGTATATCTTTGATGAATAATTGCTGTCAAACAGTTCGTTATTGTATTTGGAAGTGGTGGAAGTAAAGTACAACTTTTCGCCGTGATGCACTAAGTTTTCTATGCTGTTTATATCATCAGACAGCGAGATATACTGCGATGTAAACATCTGCTCCGGCGGGTTTGCGTCGCCCCTGATGTTGTTATCGCCCTCTTTTTTGCAGCCTGCTGTCATAGCAAGCGTTATAGCTATAGCAAGTGCTATAGCTATAATCCGTGTAAGCTTCTTTTTCATTTGTTTCATAATTTTCACCTCATGATTAGGGGACAGGACTAAAGGCCTGTCCCCAATATATGGAGTGTATAATAACCGATTGTTGTTTCAAAGTTGCTATCAAGTTGTTAGGGAGTTGTAAAAAACTACCCCGCTTGTTTCAGCAACCTGAGCAAAGCTTTAGCTTTGCTCAGCTAAATATATGCTCACGCGGGATTGGATGATGCGAGCAGTATCTTCGGCGTTGTTTTTGCCACTTTCAAAGTCTAATAAACCTTCTTTGATGATGTTCCACAAATCCCATTCCCGGATGCTGACCCCTCCTAAAGAGTTGATAAGAGCGAGTAATTGGTCGGCTTCTTCACGGGTCAAAGCTTCTCTTTTATACGAAAAGCCATGCGAGGTGCCGCTTGCCTCATAAGACGGGTTCATTGCTTCATAAATTATTGCATCTAAAACTGCTTTGTTTGTGGGGCAAGATGCGCCTTGGCTTTGGTCTGTTTGCCATTTTTCTGTCAAAAACATTCGTGCGAACTCCCATGCACCCTCTTTATCTTTACATGTAGTGGTAATGGCAATTTCACCACCATGGATTTCCATAATATTGCCGTTTCTGTTTTCGACGGGAAATCCTTTGAATACAAATTCGCCTCCAAACACAGCTTTGTAATAGGCATAATTCATTGGTGAGAGGTAAAAATAAGTTGCGATTTCCATAATCTGAGCACCCGATAATATCTTATCGGCTGGGTTGTCGTTAATATTCCCAAAAGCAGAGCGCGAATTAAGTGCTTCTGCAAACTTTAGAAGCCGTACAAACTCACCTCTTTCAAAGTGCGCGATACCGTTAGTTGTATCAACATATTCGCTTAAATTCATAAAAACGAGTCCTGATACAAAATCATATATGCCTCCAATACCCTCCGATCTTCCTACAGGAGTTGTTGCAGAGGGGTTTGCTTCTATTATGGCAATAAATTCTTCCATGTTCCAACCTGTATCAGTGCCGAGCACAGAGGGGTTGCCGAGTATGGTGTGTATGCTGAAATTTGAAAATACCTGATAAAGACCGCCGTTTATTTCTGCAGCTCGCAGTGCACCTTCTACAAGTAAGTCGCGGCTAATCTCAGGGTCGGCATCAATAAACGGATATAAATCTTCAAGAAGCCCTTTCTCAATGTATCTTTTGTACGGAAGTCCCGCCACGGCTATAATATCGGGAACCTTGCCTGATATTATCTCGGTGGTTAGTCTTGTGTGTCCTGCAGTCCAGTCGGCATCTGTGCCATACTGTGAATAATCGGTGACTTCGATGAAATACTTTGAATTATATCTGTTAAACGCAATAACAGCCTCTTCCAATTGTTGATCAAAATATACTGTTGCAAGAGTTAATACTATCTGCTCGGGTAAATCGGAGAGTGCGGTTTTTGTCAGTATTATCAGTCTAAATTCAAACCTTACTGTTGTAAAGTTAAATTCCTGTTCGGTGCATAATATACGCCCGTCATTTAATATATTAATGCTCTTTAGAGTGCCGCCGATGAGATTGCTGTTAATCCATTTGAGAAGTTCGGTTGTTTCTTCTGTATCAAAATTAAAACCATGTAAAGCGGTGCCGTCATTAACAAGTAAATCGAAGTGTGACCCGCCGGGGTATATTCCGCTTTTAGAATTTTCTATCTTAATGCTCTCGCCAAATAAGCCGTTTGTAATATCTATGGTACAAAAATTATAGTCGTGAGGTGGAGAGTATGTAGGTCCTGATAATGCCACAGAACCATCTTGCATTTTTAACAAACGGGTATCACCGCCATACGGTGATTTGAGTGTAAAGAGCAGAGCGCCGGTATTATCAAAAATATAAATATTATCGTATGATTGTAGAAAGATATTGCCGTCATCGTCGCTTTCAAGAGAGGTAATATCGGTCCAGTCGTCTAAAAGTGTATATAAATCAACAGACAAAAGCTCCAAACCTGTATTGTCGAGCTTTAACAGCTTAAAATGAGAGGCTATTACTTCTTCATACTTGTACTTTTCCCATATTTCACCGTCAAAGTCGGGTGGTAGATTAAAGTGGGAAAAATGACCTGTTTCAATTATATAAATATTCCCGTTATTATCTACAGTTATATTATCTATGAATGTGTTGCCGAAAATGTCACTTTCTTCGGGAAAAAGCGGCTTATAACCTGTCAGTTCCGTAAAGCTTCTGTCTTCTAAATCCATCGAGAAAATCTTTGCGGTGCTGATATTCATTTCTGCATTTGCTATTTCTCTTGTGGCAAAGTAAGCAATGCCGTTTGAAAATGTAAAACGTCTTACATCGTTGATGTGATTTGGCATTGAAATAAATTCGGGGACATATCTGAACTCATCTCGGTCGCCCGCGAGCCCGCCTGTATCGTCATCATCGGGGTTGCTTTTGCAACCAACCGTCAGCGAGAGAAGTATTATTATTAATATGATTAGTGCTATAAGTCGTTTTTTCATAAAAGTGCTCCTTTGGTGAGAGTTTGGTTAAAATGATTTGTCTTTGAGCTCGTCTACCCATAAAGGTTTATATTCGCCTATGCTCAGCAACTCGCCGTTTCTGTACTCGCCGACATGGACAAACCCGTTTTCGTTGTCAAACAAGCTGGCTTCATCGCAAAACGGCAGTATTTTTATTAAATCTTCAAACCGTTTCTCGAACCGTCGCTCTACGTCGTCTTCTTGTATGTTATGCCCGCCTTTGCGTACTCTGTTTTCTATGCGGGCGAGCAGCTCGCTTTGTGAGTTAAGGGCAATGTAAAACAACCTAATGTTATATCCTTTTTCTTTGGCTTCTTTGATGGTTGCTGCGGTGCGGTGCCCTGAAAGTGTGGTTTCCTGACTAAATGATACCATATCCTGCAAGCATTTATTTATTTTATTAATGGCTATTTTGCCCGACTCTATGGCGGTGCAACTCCTCTCATGTGCTATTTTGTCTACATCAATTACAAAACCAAGGTCGCTTCGCTCTTTTTTTAGCACTCCGGTAAAGCTGCTTTTGCCAACACCGTTAACTCCTGCAATGATTGTGTATGTCGGTTTTTCTTTGTTGTCGAATAAGTGTATTATTTCGGATTTGTACGGAACTCTTGCTTCTGCAACTGCCAAGAATTCTTGTTTGTTTATCATTTCCGTCATGTATCTAAACCTATCGGGGGTGAGCATAACGCAGGCGGGTTTGTTATTTTTGACGACAACCATACAACCGTTTTTGTGCAGCTCGTCAAAAATCTTGTTGGCTTCGCCACGGTTGAACCGTGTTATTGGCACTGCTGCGTCTAATGCGGTGCTTAGAGAAATTTCGTTTAACATGACAGCCACCTTATCCTTTGATCCGTAATTGTGGTTTTGTCATATTATACGACAAATTTGTCGACATGTCAATAAATATGTCGACAAATTTGCGTGAAGTAATTGTTGTTGATATGTAGTATAAAGTCATAAAATGTAGAAAAACTCTACATTTTGCGGCTTCAAACGTGTATTGAATTCATATAAGTAATTGTGATATGGTAGATAAATAAACGTACGTTAAATTTATTTGACAAGGAGCCTAATTAGGAGTATAATGCCTATGCAGGTAAACGAAAGGAACTGCGTATGAAATTCTCAGAGTTAAAAAGTATGCTAAAGAAAAATGGGTGTTATAAACAATCTGAGGGAGCAAGACATGAAAATTGGTTTAGTCCCATTACAGGAAAAACATTTCAAGTTGGCAGACATACTACTGATGATGTAAAAAAGGGTACATTAAACAGGATACTAAAGGATGCGGGATTAAAGTGAGGAGGAATAATATGGCTAAGTATACATATCCGGCTGTCTTTGAAAATGAAGAAGATGGTGGATTTTCAATATATTTCCCTGATATAGAGGGTTGTTATACACAAGCGGAAGATATAGCTGAGGGTATAGAAAATGCTGCAGATGCATTATGTCTTATGCTGTACGATATGGAAAAGCAAGGGAAACCAATGCCAAAGCCAAGTAAAATAAAGGATATTAGAGCAAATGAAAATGATATTATCACGCTGATTGCTTGTAATACTCAGTTTTACAAGAACTATTACGAAGGTAAATCTGTTAAGATAAATGCGACCATTCCACTATGGTTAAAAGAAGCAGGCGAAAAACATCACGTTAATTTTTCGCAGATACTACAAAAAGGGGTAAAAGAATATTTGCAACTGAATTGATTATCCTATGCTTGTTTTGAAGTTGCTATGGAGTTGTTAGCGGGTTGTAAAATCGTTACCCGGATTGCTCAGCGACATATATACTTGCACGGCTCTGGATGATGCGGACTGTGTCGTCCAAGGTTTTTGCGCCTCTGAAATAGTCCGATGCACCTTCTGAAATAAGGTTCCAGAGCTGCTCATCAATGTTCCAATCGGAAACAGTCGAAACGGAATTAACGAGAGCCCTCAACTGATCAATATCAGCGTCAGTGATAGGTTTCATTTGTTTTTCCATAGCAGTGGTCATGTCGCGTCCCTCTGCGTACATCTGCACATTGCGCAGGGCTTCGTCCTTGCTTCGCTCGATATAAGTTTCAAATGCGGCTTTATTTATCGGAATTCCCCATGTGTTGCCGAGCTGCCAGTCCCCGTCAAGATGTGTGCGTATAAACTGCCACGCACCCTCTTTGTGTGCAGATGTCGTAGTTATAGTAAGCACTGCACCGCTGCTGCTGACTGAAGCGCCGCTTTGGGCACCGCTTGGAAAGCCTTTATAAGCAATTTCTCCGCCAAAAAGTGCCTTTTGATATTGAATATCAACAATATTTCCTATCCAGAAAAAAGACATTATCGCACGGCCTGTTGCAACAAATCTTTCCCAACTCATATATTCATTCGCGTTATAGTCATATTCATCGGGGAATGTAGCAGCTAACTTTAAGAGCTGTGAAAATTTATCCGCATCAAAATGAGCCGTTCCTGCGCTCATATCAACATAATCATCTATCCCGAATGAAACTGCACTCCATAAAAACCACATCTTGTCGCCACCTTGACCGAGCGGATAGTCCGCCTTGGGGTGTGCGTTTAGAACAGTCGCAAACTCGTCCATCGTCCAGCCGATTTGCGTCCCGACAACAGAGGGATGACCGACAAAAGTGTTTACATAAAATGACGGAAAGAGCTGATAAAGACTGCCGTTTGTTTCTGCGGCGCTCAGCACACTTTCGATAAAATCATTTCGGTTAAACACGGGGTCGGAGTCGATATACGGGTAAAGATTTTCAAACAAACCTTTTTTGGCATATTGTTTATACGGAATATGCGGGTTTGACACGTCCAAAATATCGGGAACTTTACCGGCGATAATATCAGTGTTCAGCCGCAATATAGCTGTAGAAAAATCCTCGTTTTTGTCTTCCCAATAATCTTTGATGTGTATGCGATAATCGGGATTTGTCTTGTTAAAGCTGATTACCTGCTCTTTTACGTTTTCAAGATGAAGTGTAGCGAGCGTAAGTATGGTTTTATGCTCCGCTTCGGAATATGGTACTTTTGTGAGAATGAGAAGCTCGCTAACCGCTTTTTCGTATGCTTTTGTAACACGCTTGGTTTGCCAGTTTGTGCAAATGATACGCTCGTCAGGGAGCATTGTAATGTTTCCTATTTGCCGACCTAAAACATCACTTTCGAGCCAGCTGAGAAGCTTCACGGTTTCGTTATTTTTCGCATCAAAGCCATACAGGTTGTTTTGGCTGTTGTCTTCAAAGAGCAAATCAAAATCACCGCTGCCGGGGTACATATTGAGCCTGTTTTCGGGTATTTCAAAGGCATCTCCAATAGCTTTTTTGTCAAAATCCACTCTTTGCAGCGCACATACATATCCATTATCAATAAACATATAAGCAATAATAGCCATACTGCCGTTTTGCGTCGGAATAAACTGCGTAATATTGGTATCTTCAAGGCTGAGCTTGAACTCTACATCTCCATTGCTGCTTAAAACATACAAAAGTGAACCCATGTCATCCTCGCTGCTGAAATAGATATTCCCCATGCTGTCAATGCCGAAGCTGCTGCTTCGTCGCTGCCACGCAGTGACACCGTATGAGCCCAAATCTATAGAGACAAGCTCATTGCCGCCGGAGTCTAATTTGCGTAAGGTACTGCCTGAGGGAAGCTGCGTATTGTTATAATGCCATTCTTCGGCAACCCATATATTGCCGAAGCTGTCAACTTGCATATAAGTAAGGGATGAGTTGCCGAATAAGCCGTCAATCGGTTCGGGTTGAAACAGGACATAATCTGATAACTCCTTAAAGTCTGTGCCGTCCAAGTTCATTGAAAAAATGCGGTTGGTATAAATAACGTTTTGTGTTTTTTCGTCAAGCTCCTCAAATCGGGCTGTAAAAAACACCTTTTCTTCAAAATAAGAAAGGTTATGAACTACATCAATATCGATTGGAAAGGATACGGTTTTGGCGACGTATATGTACTGCGGAGGTTCGTAGTCATACGGGTTGTTTATGCCGCCTACGGTGTTTGAAGGACTGTTCGGGTCAGTATTTTCCGGTGTGTCTGCGTTTTCGTTGCAGGCTGCAAGCAGTCCGAGCATCAGGGTGAAGCATAGGGCAAGGCTGATGATATTTTTTAGTTTCATTCGTTTCATAATTTTTCACCTCAAAATAAATAATTAGGGGGACAGGCCTTTAGTCCTGTCCCCAGCATACCCCGTGTGTGTTTTGAAGTTGCTATGAAGTTGTTAGGAAGATGTAAATTTTACGGAACGGGCGGTGGAACAGGTGTCAGCGGTATTTCTTCATGCGACCTGTCATGCTCTTGTGCTTTCTCCCTCAACATACTTTCTCTTTCTATCCTTCCCTCCCGCGCTATTGTTTCTTTTGCCAATGCCCAGTCGGTGGCATCGTCATAACTGTACGTGCCGAATTTATCATAATGATTACACAGCTCAATTACATATGTATGCGTGAGTTCACCGGTATATGCATTGAAATCAACCACGCCAATATACTCGTTTTTGTATGTAACTACGAGCGCGGGAGAGCCATCAACAAACGAGCCCAACTCAACATAGTTGCAGCATTTATCCACGATATCATGCTCCCAAGATTTGAGGTAGGCTTCGGCTGAAATGTGTTCAGGTATACGAAACAGTAATCGTCCATTACCACTTTCATAATAAAGTATCTGCCATCTCGGAAAGTCCATATAATCGGCAGCGGTGACGTATCTTGCACTGCGAAATTCCTGCGTAAGAACACGCTGCGCATCGTCGCTGTTCTCATAGTAAGTTGTGCCGCCATTATGTATGAAAAGCTCCTCAAATCTTTCGATAACTGTTTCTTTTGGTATTGCATTGATGTCGGGGAGAAATGTGGTGCCGTCGGGGTTGACGCTTCCTAAGGGTTTATCTGCTGTGAGTGTTGTTTCCGGCTCGATTGTTTCGATTTTGCGGTTTTCCGGCGTTGCGGCTAAAAGAAACGGGAATACAATAATAGAAAAGATAACGAGTATTATCAGTGATATTGCTGCTAACGGATTTTTGAATTTTGGATTTTCCATGTTAGTCTTGCTCCTTTGTGTTGTCGTCATCGCGAGCGTAGCGTGGCGATCCAGACGGAAAACTTATTGAAATGTATCTGGATTGCCGCGTCGCACTATGTGCTCCTCGCAATGACACTGTCGATTTTCACCTTACAATACTCTACAAATGTTTCCAACTTGCTATGGACTTGTTAATGACTTGTAAATTTTACCTTTATTCGTGTGCCGATGCCGACCTTAGACTCCACTTCTATTGTTGCTCCGTGCAAGGACGCAATTTGTGTAACAATACTAAGCCCGAGTCCTACACCGCCGAACTTGCGGGAGCGTGATTTATCAACACGGTAAAACGGCGCCATTATCCGTTCGGCATCAAGCTTGCTCATGCCGCAGCCTTTGTCAGTCACTTCAATCACGGGGAAGTCTTCCATATACGCTCTGACGAGTATTTCAGAGCCGTCTTCTGACGCTCTTGCTGCGTTTTCTACAAGGTTTTGTATCATTGACAAAATGAGTGTCCGCTCGCCGGTCAAGAGTGTAAGCTCGGACTGTGTTGTCAGCTTGATATCACGCGGAGCGAGCACGGGCAGCACCATTACAGTCAGTTCGTCAAGCAGTCCCGAGATATTTATTCTTTCCCATTCGATGTTTTCATCACGCGAGTATGCAAGGTCGAGCAGTTTTTCCGAAAGATTTTTTAAGCGTAGCGCTGTGTCATATAAATGCCCGACGGCAATAGTACGCTCTCTTTCGGTGCAATTGGCAGCCAAGAGGTATTCTGAGTAGCCTATCAGAGATGTGAGCGGCGTTTTTATTTCATGCGTGAGGTCGTCGATGAATTGTTGTTTTTCCTCTGCCGATTTTGTGAGCAAAGTCATGTTTTCTTCTATTGATGCTGCCATTTTATTGAAGCTTCTTGCGAGTATCCGAAGCTCATCTCTGCTTTTTACTTTTGCTCTTTTGTCGTAAGCCCCGTCTGCTATTTCATTGGTTGTATCAATTAAAACATTGATAGGTTTTGTCATATGCCTAAGCAAAAAGAAGATAGAAATGCCGAGAAAAGCTAAAACGGCGACATTTACTATAGCAAAAGCCCTGCTGATATCAGCACGAAACTCATCAACGTCGCTGATATCGCGGGCATATATAAAAGTCAGGTGAGGATAATCGGTAAGCCGCGAGGCAACAAGTATGTGCCTTTTCCCCTCAATAGTTTTTTCCATGATATTTTTGCTGCTTAAGCTTTCAAACTTGAGCAAGTTTTCGACATCTTCGGTAACGGGAATATCTGTAAATACAGTATTTGCGTTGTCAAATAACGCAAGCAGTACGCCCTGCTCTTTGTAAAAATTCGCTATCGGTTCGATTATTGCCGTCAGGCGGTCATAATTAAAAGGAGCCTCGGTAAAAAACTGCTCGGCATTGGAAATACGACCCGTGACAGAGCTGAGTATTACTTCCTGTTCACGAATACCGTGGTCTGTTTCCTTTTGCCGGTTGAAATTATATGAATAATTGGTGAGGTATAAGACACCGGCATTAAAGGCAATTATGAAGATTATGAGTGTTCCGATGAATAGTTTTTGCCAAAGCTTCATTGATGATGCTCCTCGTTATATTTCAAGCCTGTAGCCAAGCTTATATACTGTTTTGATGCGTTCTTCAAAGCCGAGTTTTTTGCGGAGCTTTGTGATATGCACGTCTACTGTGCGGGTATCGCCGAAATAATCATAACCCCAAGCGAGGTCAAGCAGCTTCTCGCGAGAAAGTGCGATGTTGCGGTTATTTATCAGCACTTCGAGCAGCTCAAACTCGCGGTTTGTCAGGTCTACGGTGATTTCGCCAACCGTTGCGGTTCGCTGGTCCAAATATACTATGGTGTTGTCAATGTTAATAATTCGCTCGGCAGGTTTTATACGTCGGAGAACTGCTTCGACACGTGCCAAAAGCTCTACGGCTTCAAAGGGTTTGACAATGTAGTCGTCGGCTCCGAGCTTGAGCCCTTTGACCTTGTCAAGTGTGGAGTCTTTTGCCGTGAGAAAAATGACGGGAATGTTTTCAAAGGCTTTGTCTTCCATGAGCGAGAAGCCGTCCTTGTACGGGAGCATGACGTCAAGCAAGACCAAATCAGGTTTGAAGTCTTCGAGAGCTTCTACTGCTTCGTTGCCGTCAAAGGCTTGCCGTCCCTCATGTCCGACGAGTTTGAGGTTCATGAGTATCAGGTCGTTGATTGCCTTTTCGTCCTCGACTATAAGAATATTCGCCATGATTGCAGACCTCCACAATAATATTATAACACAATAAAAAGCTCTTACATCGGTGAGACGTGCCAGCGGTTTTCGTTCGCAAGCTCAGAAAACCGGTCATCGTCTCCCCTCACGGCTTTTTATTGTACCATAAAGTTGTTATGGAGTTGTTAAATGTATTGAAAAGGATTTTTGGTAAGGTGAAAAGTTACAACTTTTGAATGGCGAAATGGTGAAAAGCTCCCCGAAAACCCTGTGTTTGCAATGGGTTGATTTTGCTCAAATGTGTATTGAAATGTAGGAAATGTTTGTGCTATGGTTGACTTGTATTAACAATACAAAATATATATAAAGAAGGGGACAAAATCATGAATGAAATGCTAAAATTTGAGGAAGTAGAAAAGAGGGTCATAACAATTCGGGAGCAGCAGGTGCTATTGGATATGGATGTAGCTGAGTTATATGGAGTTGAGACAAAGAGAGTGAATGAAGCAGTTGCAAATAACCCTGATAAATTTCCTGAGGGTTATATAATATCACTCAGCTTAAAAGAGTGGAATAACTTGAAGTCGAAAATTTCGACTTCAAGTTGGGGTGGAAAAAACAAACCGCCTAAAGCCTTTACAGAAAAAGGGCTTTACATGCTTGCAACTATTCTTAAAAGTTCAACTGCTACACAAACAACAATAGCAATAGTAGAAACCTTTACGAAAATTCGAGAATTATCAAGAACAATCAGTCAACTCCCGAATATACAAGAAGAAGCAGAGCAAAAATCTCTTATGCAAAGGAGTGGTGAAATTTTAGCTGAGGTTTTAGATAATAATGCTCTTGAGATATCCGGCGATGAAACAACAATAGAGTTAAATCTGGCAATAATGAAAATTAAGCATACAGTCAAACGGGGAAAAATGTATTGAAATGTCTTATTTTCTTTCATAATAGATATTTATTTGATTATACCCTTCGTTGGCATAGTATAATCCGAAATTATTCAGCAAACCTGTTGCGGGATCATACTCGAGCGTACTGTCACCTAAAGGTGACGGAGCGCGTTCACCATCTATTATAGCTACAGTATCAAAAAGTGTATATGAATAATCGCCGGTTTTATGTAATGAGCCGGTATGAATTAAATGTCTGTCATAAGTATCTATCTTATGAATTTCAAAATAGTATGACGATAACTCCAACCAAATTTCATATTCATCAAAAAATGTATATATGGTACCGTCGTCCAGCTCGGAATAAGTATAAACCCAAGAGCCTGATATATCTATTTCGTCTGTTGTTTCATCTGCAGGTGTATCAGGGGTATCATTACCGTCTCCGCCTTTTACAAACGTATAGGTATGCCCCTCTACGGGCTCCTCGCTGTCCGAAGCGGGCGGTCTATGCCATGTATAATAAAGCTCATCATCTTCGTTATAAGAAACACCGTCACACATCAATAAATCAGTGAGATTTGTATAGTATAATTTTTGATTTTCCAAATCAAATTTACTGACTGTATACTGTGTATACGGCAGTGCTCTGTCGGTACTGAGTATTGCTTCAACACCGCTCTGGTCAAAAAACGAATACTTAACAACTCCGGCGATTTCGGTTAAAAGTACCGGAACTCCATCTTCGATTATATAGTACGCAACAGCGTCGTATTTTGCACCGTAAGATTTGTGCTGAGCGTATATGACTGCGCTTGCTGTATCTAATTTTAATGTACCTATAGGACTAAACCGGTATGCATATCCCTCCCTGAGCGATGATAGGAAAGCATTATCACCATAAGCTACCTGTCCGAGACTATATAAAACTCCGTCTATTTCTATAAACGAAATAATATCAAAAGGCAGCTGATCATCACCGGGCTCATAAAATCCTTGTCTGATATCGGTGCTTGTTGTTTGTGTCGCATAGAACGAATCGTAATCGCCTTCTAAATAAAAAGGTAAAACTTGTAGTGGTTGCATTAAAAGCGCTTTTTCTTGTTGAAATTCAAACAAAATCTTTGTTTCGCCACTTTCAAAATACATACTGTCGACGGGTGGGGTATCACTTCCCTGATGTAGTCCGGGTGTGGGTTCATCAGGGTTTTGCTGCATCATCAGCAGATAGAATAATGAACCTACTATAGCGATTGCAAAAACCGCAACTGCGCTTCGTTTTAAGGTTGTAATCACACTGCGCATACGCTTCTTTTGACGGATAAATCTGTCCATTTTCGCATCAAACTCTTTTGAAAACGATACCTGCACCGGCGCGGTTACTTCGGCGAAATCGTAGTCTTTAAGAGCGTTTATTATTTTTTCATTACTTATTAATGACATATTATTGACCATGCCTTTCTTTCACTTCAGCGCCTTACACAAGATAATTCTTGCTCTGTTTAAGCGGCTGCGTACCGTTCCTGCTTTGATACCAAGCAGTCTTGCAGTTTCAAAAGTGTCAAATCCGTACCTAAGCCGTAGCAGAACAACTTGTCTTTGACCTTCTTCAAGCAGCTCCATAGCAGCGTTTATGTCTAAACCAAGTGTGATGTCATTTGAAATTGCAGGCATTGTTTCCGGCAGAGCCTCGGTATCTCTTCTGTCGCGGAGCATATTTAACGCTGCATTTTTGACTATTGTGAGGCAAAGGTATTGGCATTCATCCGGTTTCATATTTTCAAAGCGGTTGATATGCCTTTCTATGCGGATAAATGCTTCGTGAACCGCATCTTCGGCAAGCGCATGGTCGCCAAGAACACCAAGCGCACGCTGCAGCATTATGCCTCGATACATTCTGTACAGTTTTTCCAGCATAGTTCCTCCGAAAGCACTCTCTAATATATAAACCCGCGACAAGCCCGTTTTGTTCCAAAAATAATAGTGACAGGGGGACGGGGGTTTGTCAACTTTTTCAAAATTGTTGTTGACAAGTGGAAATGCACATGCTATACTACGTTACAATAGTAATGTAGTATAGCGGAGGTGAGAAGCTTGAGAATAAACTTTGACAGTATCAAACCCATTTACATCCAAGTGGCAGAGGCGATTGAAGATGATATTGTTACCGGCAAGTTAAAAGAGGGTGAGCCTGTGTATTCGCAGCTGATACTCTCAAGGGAGCTGAAAATCAATCCCGCGACTGCCGCAAAGGGCATAAACCAGTTGGTCAGCAAGGGTGTTCTTGAAAAACAGCGGGGTCTTTCAATGACAGTTAAAATCGGAGCGGCAGACAGATTACGGCATGAGCAAAGAGATACGGGGTTTAGAAAAATAGCAGAAAGCTTGGTTGACACGGCGATAAAAACAGGAATTACAAAAGAAACCGTAATAACGGAAATATCACAGCTTTTTGAAAGCGGTGCGGAAAAAGCAGAAGGAGGCGAAACATATGAGTGAGAGTATCATTAAAACAAAAGGGCTCACAAAAACATACGGCAAAAACGATGCCGTAAACGATTTTACTATTGATATATCGGGCGAGCGTATCATCGGGCTTATCGGGCGAAACGGTGCAGGGAAAACGACACTGATGAAAATGATTGCAGGGCAGCTTGATATAAGCGGCGGCGAGCTTGAGGTACTTGGCGAAGCGCCGATGGATAACTTGAATGTACTTAATAACCTCGTCTATACATACCATAATATGGATTATGAAAAGGCCCGAAAGCTCAGGGTAATTCTTGAAAGCTACGCTATTATGTTTGATGATTTTGATTTGGAGTTTGCAACAAAGCTGCTTGAATACTTCGGTCTTAATCCGAAGCTCAAGTATAAGCAGCTCTCGCAGGGAATGGCGAGTATTTTCAACTTTATTTGCGGGATATCCTGCAGAACAAGGCTTGTTATGCTCGATGAGCCTGTGCTCGGAATGGACGTAACCGTCCGCAGAGCGGCATATGAGGTGCTGCTGCGGGAGTTTTCCGAAAATCCACGGTTGTTTATTGTTTCAAGTCATCTGTTATCCGAGATTGAAGGGATATTGTCCGATATTATTCTCATCGACAACGGCAGATTGGTTTTGTTTGATAACATTGATGAGCTTCGGGAAAGTGCATACCGTGTCGAGGGTGAGAAAGACGCAGTAGAAAAATTTACCGCAGGTAAAAATGTTGTTTATACAAAATCGGGATTTTCGGCAGAAGCAGTGATATACGAACCTTTGACCGAAACGGTCACAAGCGAAGCGAAAGAATTAGAACTCACAATTTCAACAGTGAGAGCAGAGGATATCTGCATCTATCTGACAAAAGAAAATAAGGAAGGTGAATTAGAATGTTTATGGCAAAAAGCGAACTGATAAATGCAGGGCGGCTGACCCGCACACAGCTCAGCGGCAAAAAGCTCGGCGGTTTACTCGGTTTTTTTATTGTAATACAGTTTTTCTTTCTGACTGATTTAAGTGCGGCATTATACACGATTTTCAAAGAAAATGACGGAATTGATTATTATCAGTTTGCAGATAACTCGTTTTTCTGGATTTTCGGAATGTCTTTTGCATTTATAATCTTTAACTGCATGTACCGCTACAATAATCAAAATTTTGCAGTTTACCCGCAAACAAATAACAGCAGATATCTTTCGTTTCAAATGATAACATATACATATCTTGTATTAGTGCCGCTTACATTAATGGTGGTGTATCTGATACAGTACGGCGTAATCGCAGCGATTGCCGCAGGGCGTGATAATGTACACCTAATGTTCAACTTTGACATAAGCTTTGTGTTAGCCGGATTTGTTGTAATGATACTTTATATGGCGATACTTGCAGCTATAATCAATCTGATTTCGGTACTTTTGCGAAAATTTAAGCTCTATGCGGCAGCGTTCTTTTCAGCGGTTTTAGTTCTTGGTCTGACAAATTTATCTGTTGCAATGGATATTTTTGCGATGCTGACCGAATTTCTGATTTATGAAAACAGCCTTTGGAAATTTATCTTAAAAGCTCTTGTTTCTTGGGCAATACTCTTTACAGTCGCCGCCTTAATAAATAAGTACACAGTTTATTACAAAACAAGAAATAACAAGATGAAAAGCGAACGTCTTGAGATAATCATTGCTATTGCTGTCGGTGTTGTGCTTGCGATTTTTGTAGTGTTTGCTGTTTTGAGATTTAACGAAAATTTATATGATGGTCCGGATGGTGGCGCTGAGAGTTCTGTGGCTTCTCCCGATAATAACAGCAGTGGCAGCAGTTATACACCGAGTATGCCACCTCAAGGGGAACTCGAATTTGATATTTCGCACTTGCCGAGGGGCAGTAATATCACAGTGCAGGTCAGCGGTGATGTCATAATTATTCCAAATTCCGATAAAATTGTCGGTTGGGGTAATAGCAGCGACTATCAATTCTTATTTTATGAGGACGGCACAGAAATAAAATATTCACGGGAGCAAATGACAATTATGCTCCCGAGCGAACTCGATAATATTCAGGGCGATACACTTCATGTTTATTACTCTAATCCTTGGCAGGTGGTAGATAATACTGAAATCGGGCATTTGGTGAATGCCGAATTTGAAGCCCGCTTTGAGGGAAATGTACTTTACATACATTACACCTTTGACAAGAATGTAAAAGCAGTTTTTATGCCCCTGTGGAGTTTTATGTGGCAGTTTGAACATTTTAAGGGTAAGGGTTTGTTTAGTGAAGATGTTTTCGGTACATATGCAAGCAGCAGTGCAAATGTAAATATCTGGATTTCGGATAATACTGAGTATGACGGCCCTTGGTATGATACTCCGACGCCCCCAACTGCGAAACCGTTACCGTGATGAAAGAAAAAATCCTGTAGTTGCAAGTGTTTGAGGTTGAGTCTCATTTTGGGACTTAACCTCTTTTTGTTGTCGGCTTGACACTTTGAAACTTTTTCGTCTACAATCTCGTATATAGTCTATGAAGCCGAAAGTGAGAGCAAGAGCGGATGAATGATGAAAAGTTAGTTCGCCGTGTAATAAAAAATGACAGAGCAGCGGCTGATATACTTGTCGGGCGGTATTACGATGAAATTTACCGCTTTGCTTATCGACAGTCCATGGATAGCCGCGATGTAAAAAACACCGCGCAGGACTTAACGCAGGAAATCTTCATCTCTGCCCTCAAGTCACTTTCAACGTATAACCCGAAAAAGGCAGGCTTTCGGACATGGCTCTATCAGGTTGCAAACAGCAGGATTATTGACTCTCGGCGACGGTTCCGACCCGATGAAGTGCAAATTGATGAAACCGAGATTTACACACCCTCAGATATAACGATTGATTTGCACAATAAAGAGCTGCTGCGGAAAATCGAGGAGCATATTGGCACATTGCCGTCTGAGATACAAAGGATATTTCGCCTCACGTTGCACAGTGATATGACATTCGCACAAATTGCAGCCTCAATGGATATGCCGGAGGCAACTGTCAAAACAAAGTTTTACAGAATGATAAAAAAAGTACGGGAGGAGTTCAAAGATGAATATTGAAATGCCAAACCGTAATGAGCGTGAGCAATGTATTCAAGCAATAGTAAATGCCGCAGTACCAAGGAAAAAATCGCTGACCGATGAGGTCAGACATCTGTACAAAGCTGTTGGCTTCAAAAATGCGTTTTGCGGTGTGGGTGATGCGGTTGCCTCTGCTGCAATAGTGAGCTTTTGCATTTTATTTTTTATAACTTCAATTTTTGGACCTGCCATTAAAAATGCGATTACTGCAGTAGTTCATTTTCCAACCATGTTTTTTGCACCGATTTTATACTTTTCCGTATTTGCGTTTACTTCGTGGAAAGAGCGTATGACGGGGACATGGGAAGTTATATCGTCATGCAGATATAATCTTCGCTACATTACATCAGTGCGTCTTATTATAGTGTCGGCTGCAGGGATAATCTTTGTTCCCATTGCGACATTTCCGCTTCTTCAGACAGATATGTACCAAAGCGTTGTAACATCGGCTCTTTTGGCGGCACTTACATACAGCACAATGTCGCTTTTGGCACTTTTGATTTCAGAGTCTTTCGTCAGCAAAGTAAGTGTTCCGGTTATATGGGCGGCAGGCTGGAGCTTGGCTGCTATCTTGTTTTCCCCTATAGAAATTGAAAGCTTTTTGGCAAGCATGCCTCTTGCTTTGAGCGTATCTTTAATATGTGCTTTATTCGTTATATATCTTATAGAACTGCGTATGTACATCAAACGTACATTGCGTTTAGCCTATTTTATGGAGGGAAATTATGCTTAGTGTAAATAATGTAACAAAAAAATACGGAAACTTCACTGCTCTGACGGATGTCAGTCTTGATTTTAACAATGGCATTTGCGCATTTCTCGCTCCAAACGGAGCGGGGAAGACTACGCTCATTAAAATGCTCGTGACCTTGATTTTCCCGACAAAGGGCGAAATTTTATGGAACGGCACGGAGATAATATCTCTCGGCGAAAGCTACCGCGACCTTATCGGTTATCTGCCGCAGGATTTCGGATATTACAAGGGTTACAGTCCTATGCAGTATCTGCGTTATCTTGCGGCTCTCAAGGGTGTAAAAAATGCCGACAGGCGGATAAATGAGCTGCTCGATATGGTTTCTTTATCCGATGTCAAAAACAAAAAAATGCGTAAATTCTCGGGTGGTATGATACAGCGTGTGGGAGTTGCACAGGCACTCTTAAACGACCCGAAAATCCTTATCTTAGACGAGCCGACAGCGGGGCTTGACCCCAAGGAGCGGGTGCGGCTGCGAAATATCATATCCAACCTTGCAAAAGACCGAATAGTTATTTTTTCGACCCACATAGTTTCGGATATTGAAACCATTGCAAACACTTTGATGATGCTCAAAGACCATAAGGTAATGTTTGCGGGAGCACCGGGTAAGATTGTTGAAAAATTGGCAGGAAAGTTTTTTGAAATGCCTCTTGGAAACTCTTTGCCGCAAGGTGCGATATACTTGTCGGAGCGTGCCGGTGAAAACGGCGCTGTGGTACGTTTTGCACTTGATGGCGATAGCGGGGAGCTGCCCGAAACGGCAAAGTCTGTGACACCGGGACTTGAAGATACATTTTTGTATATTTACCGTGATGAAGCGGGATTGGCATAAAAAATTCATCATCGCGAGCTACTAATGTCTCACAAAGTGAGACTGTGTAGCGTGGCGATCCAGATAGTAATCATATAAAAAGATAAAGTCTGGATTGCCACGTCGTACTTCGTACTCCTCGCAATGACGAAAATGGAAAGATATATATAATCGGAAGAAAGTATTATGAACCTACTAAAACATGAAATAGTTAAATTATTACGGTCGCCTGCGATTTACGGCTTTTTGGTGGCATGTTTGGCTATCAACGCCTTTATAGTGTTTGCCTCTTCACGCAATTATTATATTGATTATATGAATGAAGTGAGTGAAATCACGGGAACCCTGTACGGGGAGGATTATTTAGAGCGTCTGCAAAGTGTTTCCGAAACAGATGATTATGGCTATATCAGTTGGCGATATATGGAAGTTTTGGGTGCGGCAGAAAGTGCGGGCAATATATTTGCTGACGGCAATGGCGGCAGAGAGATTAAAAACGCATTAGCAAATGGTGAAATCCCTTTGTCGGATACTGCAATAAAAATACAGCTGTGGAAATATGAGCTGCTAACCCCTGTCATTGAAGCCAAAGCAGAAAGAGACGACGGTGCGTCGGTGTATTTCGGACCTTATACCGCAGGGATACACAATGCAATATTCGGGGGAGCGGGAAACATCGGCATCGGCATGATTACAGCCGCACAAACATGTGTATTTTTTATCCTTATTATGCTTTGGACGTTGGGATTTGAAACCATGTCGGGTACTGATTTGGTGGTGTGGTCGACCAAGACGGGGCGGCGGCTGATACAGGGTAAGATTATTGCCGCTTTGACAATAGGAACAGGCTTTTTTCTCATAACATATGCCGTGACATATGGATTGACCTTTGCGGTCAATGACTATTCAGTGGTTTGGTCGCAGAACGTTTCGGCGCAGTATAACATGGTTTGGGACCAACACTTCAAATGGTTGCCTGTTATAACATGGAAAAGCATGACTATCGGCGAGTATTTCTTTGCGGGAACGGGCATCGCACTTCTCAACGGTATTGTTGCGGCGCTTATTGCTATTCCTTTCGGGCTTTTAATCAGAAATACTTATGTTGCTTTTTGCAGCATAGTGGGAATTATACTTATGCATTATTTGTTGGTTATGTATGCTTCTCAAAGCGAGGGGACTATTCCGTTTATTTGGAACATTTCAATGATATTTCCGCTTTTGCAGGTTATCAGCAGCAGCATTTGGTTTACAGACGGCGGAACCCGTATGCTTCTGCCGCATTTTGAAACACTTTACCCGCTGATATGTATGCTTCTGCTTTGCCCCGTGATTATTATAAGTATAAAGAAGTTTTTAAGGAAAGAGATTGTTTGAAGGATTGCCGTCATTGCGAGGAGCTAAGTATTGCTTAGCGACGTGGCAATCCAGAAACAAAAATATGATATGTACACCGACTGGATCGCCACGCTTCGCTCGCGATGACGATAGATAATGTTTTATACAAAGGAGAATAAAAATACATGCTGTTCAAAATCTTTTTTCAAGAAAGCAAAAAAATATTGCGACCTGTGCCGCTGTTGGTGCTTGCACTTTTCGTCGGTTTATACGGGTTTCTTTTTATAAGACAGTCCCTCACACCATACGAGCGAATGATAGCTTTTGTTGATATTGCGTTACTTGCCGGAACAAAAATCGACATGGACGAGCTTGATAAACTCGAAGCAGCGGCTTTGGAGCTTGAGGCAAGATATATTGCCGAATTTCACGAGGCGATAAAAGACAATCAGATTTTTATCGATGCAGGTATAAAAAGCTATGATGATTACAGAATTTTGCAAGCAAAAAACCAGTATAGGGATATTGATTTTGAAGATTATGAACAGTCCGGGATTAGTGCGGAGGAAATTGCAGACATATTCCCGTTTCGCAATATGCCGCCATTTGACCCCGAGGCTGACTATTCATTGACCCCCGCAGAGGAGGCTTTTTATGCCAGTATGGTGATATGGGACACACCCTCTTTGATTAAACTCATTGAGTTTGACAGCTGGATTTTCACTACGATTGAACGGCTGATTAACGGCGATTATACCGATATTTCGCAGTTTCGCGAGAAAGAATATTTTGAGAATTTGGAATATTGGTGGGGCGTCGACCCTGCGGGAATGGAGCGGATACGAAAAATTTACGCAAATGGTGAAGTGCTGAATATTTTGCCCGAAACATACAATGCGTTTTTATTCAGGCACATAATTGTAACGATACTCGGAACTCTTTTCATTCTGCTTATGCCGGTTATCACAAAGGATAATATGAGCGGTGTCAGAAGCTTACAGTATTCGAGTAAAACAGGGCGCAGGACGCTTACCATTCAACTTGCTGCCATGCTTTTTACCGCATTTGTGATTGCGGTCGTGCAGGTGACAGTTATTCTCGGGCTTTATACGGTCAATATATGGCATGTTTTTATCAATACGGGGCTTCACAGTATTTTCAGACCGCAAGTGTATAACTGGTTCGCAGGCACATATTTGCAATACTTTATTCTTGTCGGTCTGCTGTTTATTGTTGTTTCCTTTGCGGTTACGCTCCTTGTCTTTGTATTTTCAAAGCTTAGTAAGAACTATATAACAATGCTTTTGTCTATAGTTCCGATTGCTGCGATATTCATTTATTTGTGCACAATATTATTCACAGACCCCTTTGCTGTTTATACAACCGACGGGTTTACATTTTATGACATAATACCCATACCGTTCGTGGAAGCGTATATTTGCATTGCGATGCTGCTGCTTGCTGCAATCCCCGCAGGGTTGATGTTGGCAAGGCAAAAGCGAGCTGAGGTGTAATCCGACTGGATTGCCACGTCGTTAAAGCCTTGTATGCAAGGCTTACGTACTCCTCGCAATGACGACGACGGCGGACTGAAGTGTAGGGACGAACTGTGTTCGTCCGCGTCTGCACAAGAGAACAACATACCAAGGAGTATATAAATGAAAATCTTTTTTCAAGAAATCAAAAAAGTACTGCGACCCGTGCCGCTTTTAATTTTAGCAGTGTTTGCAGGTTTTTACGGAATATTTGCGTACAGAATTGTAATGGTATCTTCTGACAGAGAAATAGTTTATGCTGATTTGGTCGAGATTGTCGGACCGAAGGTTGATATGAACAATCCGCAAAAAATTATAGAAGCGGCATTAACACTTGAAACAAGATATATAGAAGAAGGGTTTAATAAAGCTATACGGGGAAATCCGCTGTTTATTAATGCAGGTATAACATCATATAGTGATGCTCTAATGCTTGAGGCAAAAAATATTTACAGTAATATTGATGAAGAATTTATTTTTAACATAGGGGGAGTTTATCCTGATTACGACACTAATGCTGATTATACTATAACAGAAAGTGAGAGGGTGTTACTGGACAGCGGGGAATTAGTTTATGCACCATATTACTGGAAACTAATTTATGTAGAGCGTATTTTTAAGTTCATAAATAGCGAAATAATTAAGGATAGTATTTATAATAATGAAGAATTATTAGACGAGTATTTAAGCGATTTGCAAGGATGGTTTAGTTTGTCACCGGTTGCAATGGAGCGAATTAGAGATATTCACGACAGCGGTGAAATGCAGTATATTTTACCTTTAACATCTCATGTAGATTTATTCTCGAATATTTTTATTATAACTATTGCCACTTTATTTATCCTGCTTGCTCCTGTTGTAACAAGAGATAATATGAGCGGCGTCAGAAGCTTGCAGTATTCAAGTAAAACAGGGCGAAAAACACTTGCAATTCAACTGGCGGCGATGCTTTTCTCTGCATTTGCTATAGCAGTCTTGCAAATAGGTATCATCCTTGGTGCTTATACTTTTAGTTTTTGGTATGCATTTATTAATTCGGGGCTTCACAGCCTGTTTACTCAACTGCCCGGATATAACTGGTTTTCAGGTACATACGGACAGTTCTTTATCGCTGTAGGTCTGTTAATGCTCAGTGTCTCATTGGTTATTACATTGCTGCTTTTTGTTTTCTCAAAAATGAGTAAAAACTACATAACTTTGCTCTTGCCAACCGTGCCGATTGCTACAGCGTTTGTATTTTTATGCGTGCTGATGTTTAGTGAACCTTTTGCAATTATTAGCTACAACGTAACGTTATATCAAATGATACCCATACCGTTTGTGGAAGCGTATATTTGCATTGCGATGCTGCTGCTTGCCGCAATCCCCGCAGGAGTGGTGCTGGCAAGGCAGCGGCGAGCTGAGGTGTAGTTTGGTTGTAGGGGAGGCAACCTGGTGCCTGCGTAGGGGACGATGTCCACATCGTCCCGCCCATGACAGGGTATGACAAACCCCCGTCCCCTTGACAAAGTGTTGACAAGTGCAACAAGAAGTATTATAATAAGTACATAAATAAATACAGATAGGAGCGCATAATATGGTAGCGATAAAAACAGTAGACTTACGAAATGATTTTAAGAAAGTCAGTGATATGATAAATGCAGGAGAAATTGTTCTCATTGCGCGCCCAAGAAATGAAAACCTTGTGGTTTTAAGCGAAAGAGAATATAACGAGCTGGAAAAGGCAAAACGCAATGCAGAATATCTTACTATGGTTGATAAATCTGCAAAAGAAATAACCGATGGTAAAATTATTTCATTCACAATAGAAGAGTTGGATGCAATGGAAACAATGACTGCAGAGGAAGCTCTTTCTTTCGTTGCTGAAGTACGCAGAGGTTATAATTCATGAAGGTTACCTTCACCGAAACAGGATTTTCACAATATTTATACTGGCAAACCGAGGACAGAAAAACACTGAAGCGTATTAATGCTCTCATCAAAGACATTCAAAGAAACGGCTTTCTAAAGGGAATTGGTAAACCCGAAGCGTTGAAAGGACGAAAAGAATGTAGCCGTGAAATAGATGATGCAAACCGTCTTGTGTACACAGGAGATAAAGACCGTAATTTAGTAATAGTTGCATGTAAAGGGCATTACGAGGATTGAAAAGAGAGGTTTAATAAAAAACTGCCCCGTCCCCTTGTCACGCTTGACAAATATATAAAATATGCGTAGAATGAGATGGTATTCTACGCATATTCTGCGTCGAATAAGACGGTAATCTACGCAAGCTTTACTTTGAGGTAGGAAAATGAAGAAATATATCCACGAAAGAGCCGATTGGTCAGATATGAATTATGATGACAGCGTGTTTCAAAATTCCCTTATTCAATTCTACAAATCGCAAAGCCGTTTATTCGGCAAGCTTGATGCACTCGGATTTGAAGTACATGATAATCTTATATTGAATGCGGTATCGGACGAGGTTGTAGCATCATCAGAAATAGAGGGTGAAATCCTCAATAGGTCAAGTGTTAGGTCATCTGTAGCAAAAAGGCTTGGTCTTGATGTAGCCGGGATTGATGATGTTTATACAAACCATTATACACAAGGTGTTGTGGAAATGGTACTTGACGCAACGCAAAGATACACGGAGAAGGTTACTGACGAGAGACTATTTGGATGGCATGCTGCGCTGTTCCCGTCGGGATGGAGCGGCATGAGTAAAATCACAGTTGGTGCTTATCGCGTCGATGGAATGTCAGTCGTTTCAGGCGAGCTTGGTAATGAAAAAGTACATTATGTCGCACCTGCTCCTGAGCGTGTTCCCGGCGAAATGAAAAAGCTATTAGAGTGGCTGGAAAAAAAGCAAAATACAGACCCCTATGTAAAAGCGGCAATAGCGCATTTTTGGTTTGAAGCAATCCACCCGTTTGATGACGGGAATGGTAGAATAGGACGTGCTATTGCAGACCTTTTATTAGCTCGCGCTGAAGACAATTCTAAAAGGTACTATAGCTTGTCTACTCAAATTCTAAAAGAAAGAAAGGCATACTATAACGAACTTGAATTTGCTACAGACTATTTCAATGATATCAGCAGATGGATAAACTGGTTTCTAATTTGCTTGACACATGCTGTTGAAGCAAGCGAAAAGAAGCTGGAAATAGCTGTGTATAAAACCTTAATTTTTGATAGATTTAGAAATATCGCAATGAATGAAAGGCAGCTTATAATACTTAATAAGTTGATTGACGATTTTGAAGGAAAGCTAACTACAGCTAAGTGGGCAAAGTTATGTAAGTGTTCGCATGACACGGCTCTTCGCGATATTGATGATTTAATAAGCAAAGGTATACTTAAGCGTTCTCCTGAAGGAGGGCGAAGCACATCATACGAGTTATGTAACTTCTAAGTTGACAAACCCCCGTCCCCTTGTCACATTACCCGGCTTGTTCTGCCATGTATATACTCGCGCGGCTTTGGATTATTCTGACAGCATCTTCTACTGTTATCCGCCCCGCAAAATAATCCGCGGCACTTTCCATTATGATGTCTTCCAAAGACGGAGTTGAAAACCCCGTAAAGCCGGAAATGGCATTTACCGCTGCGACGATTTGGTCAGCTTCTTTTTGAGTAAGAGCTGCATTGACCATAAAAGGTGTACCCATATAAGGAGTTATCCACTGTTCCTCTTCGGGCGGTGTCATAGCTTCTTTTAATTTTTCATTAAACACATTTTTATTTGTCGGAAACATAAAGTGATTGCCGGGTCTGGTGCGCTGCCAGTCTTCGGTCAGAAAAGTCCGCACAAATTCCCAAGCTGCATCAACATCCTTGCCTTGAGCATTTATCATCACATCTGTTCCACCCGCGGCATAAATACCGCTTCCGTTTTCGGTCGGATAACCCTTAAAAATAAACTCTCCGCCATATTCCTCGCGGTTCCAATGATAATACATAAATGTATATAAACGCGATTGACCCATGAGTTGCCTGCCGCTTGCAACTAATTGTTGTGTTGATTGATAATTATCGTAGTCATAGGCAGTATAATCTTTGAAAAGCTCCAATAACTCTGCAAAATCTCCTCTGTCAAAATGCGCTGTTCCCGAAACCCAGTCAACATAGTTTCCAATAGTGGATTGAAGCCAATATCTTAAACCGTACTCTTCTCTCATTTCGCCGCCAACCGGATAATCAGCTTTGGGATTTGCATTAATAACAGACATAAATTCACTCCATGTCCAACTCGTACTATCCCCAATTACAGACGGATTGCCGACTAAAGAGGCTATAGAAAATGATGTGGGAACACCGTATAAACCGCCATTAACCTCTGCGCAGGCAAAAATACTTTCCAAAAAGTCACTGCGGCTAAGCTCGCGGTCGGCGTCGATATACGGATACAAATCGACGAACACGCCTTTTGCCGCCCATTGCTCATACGGAACACTATGCACACGAATAATGTCAGGAGCAGTTCCTGTGATAAGCTCCATAGCAAGCCTTTCAACAGGTACATGCCAGTTTCCCGAATAATCAGTGTAGTCAATAATTTCTATCCGATGTGTTGTGCTTTCACTGTTAAATTGCATGACGGCTTCTCTAATTCCGTTGCTGTCGCCCGGATCGGATACGGCAAATGTGAGTTCAATTATCCCCTGCTCGCTTAAAAATCCCGGCGGGATAATAGAAAATACCAGAAGCTCTGTTTCGTTATCACTTGCCGAAAGTGCTCTATTTGTCAGCATTATTCGTCCGTCAGGCAAAAACAGTAAATTATCTACTATTTTCGGATTAATATTGTTTTCGCCAAAATCGAGAATAATTTCAACCTCCTGCGTGCCTGTTTTGATGCCATGAAGCTTGACTCCGTCAATAAATACAACGCTGTATTCTTCATTTCCCGAAAAAATATTATACGCACGCTCAGGCAGAGATATTGGCTTATCCCATGCTTTGTTTTCAAAATCAATTATATGAAGCATTTCTCCTGAGTTTGGCACTGCAACAGTCCCGTCATGGAGTTTTATTAAACGTCTGTAATGGCCTGAAAATACAAGGTCAAAAAGACTGTTTCCCTCACGGTCAAACACAGATATACCCATAACGGAGCCTACATATAAATTGCCGTCACCGTCACAGGCAATACTTTCAACATAGTAACCCTCGTGCATTGCTTCGGGCACATTTAAGTCGAGAGCATGAACTTCGCTGCCTGTTGCATCAAGCTTTCGCACAGCATACTCACTGCCGACAGACGCTTTGTAATCCCAAATCTGCGATATCGGTGAGCTTTCCAAGTTCGCATCATTCAATAACGCAAATACATAGTAATAAGCAGCTTCTGCAATCCAGACATTGCCATTATCGTCCGCGTGCATGGAAACTATTATTGTTTCGCCGCCCAAGGCTTCGGACGGGGGATCATAAGTTTCTGTATAATTTTTCAGCTCCGTCAGGTCGCTGCCGTCAATATTTACAGAGTATATGGCAGTGCCGAGATAAAACGAACGGTCGGGATAAGCTTCTGTTGACGTAAAATAAATTTTGTCTTTTGTCAAAACAATATTGTCAATATTTGGAATGGTGTCTGATAATTTGGGAAAGGCAGCGAGCTGCGGTGTAGGTGCAGGCTGTGCAGAGAGGTCTTGCCCGTTGTCGCTGTCAGCAGGAGTGTTTTTTCCGCAGCCCGTTAGAAATGTTGTAAATACAAGTGTAAGTATCAACAATAATGCTATAGCTCTTTTCATCTTTAATGTCTCCTTTATTGTTTTCGCTATGTGTTATACGCGGCATGTTGTTTATATCGTCGCGTAATTAATAACGGTTCATTTTTTGTGTTATAATTAAGACAATAAATAAAAAATGAACCAAAAGCAAATATGTGACGATATAAACAGTACGAAGAATAAATGCACGAAAAAGAGTCGTGGGGGAGCGCAACAATGGCAATGACTTTATCACAATCTGCCGCACCGTCGGGCAAATCGGAAATCACCGGTTTGATTGACGAGCACAGCACTGTACTGTACCGCTTTTGCAGGAGCATTACTTATTCAAAGGAAGATGCCGAGGATTTATTTCAGGAAACATGGATTATCGTTTTGCAAAAACCTTTGAAAATTGATATAGCAAAAAGCCCGCAGAGCTTCTTATGCCGCGAAGCCCTCTCACTGTGGAAAAGCAAACAGCGAAAATATGCAAGACGTATGCGTATTGCACCGCAGACTCCTCTCGATTTTGACATCAGCAGCGGGCAAAATGTCGAAGACGACTTTTTGAAGCAGGCGGAAAAAGAGTTTGTGCAAGGGCTGGTTGACAAGCTCCCCGAAAAGTACCGTATCCCAATCATTTTGCACTATAATGCCCAAATGGATATCGCAGACATCGCAAGGACATTAAACCTGCCGCCGGGCACGGTAAAAAGCAGACTATTTAACGCAAGGCAGAAAATAAGGAAAGGGGTGGACAAATATGAAAAAGATTGATATCGATACCATACTGAGTGAAACTCTGAAATCCGACGAGCTTCCGCCGCTTTCTCTTATCCAAAAAACAAAAGCCGCCGCAAGTGTAGAAATGCAAAGCACACAAAAGTACGGCACGAGGCGTTTGTCGAGAGTGCTTTTTGTCGCAGCGGTCATTTGTCTTGCCCTCGGCACTACAATCACAGCTATCGCAACGAACTTTTTCGGGCTGAGGGATATGCTTTTACCGAGCAGTGTTCCTCTTAACATATATCTTGTAGATAATGATGGAAACAGAATACATAATCCGGGTCTTCCTTGGGCTGATTTTGTGGAAGCAAATCCCGATGCGCAAATTGTTGAACACAAGTTAGATGCAGTGGCATTGCAAGGTCTTCCCGGTAGTCCGGAATTTGACGCTATTCAAATGTGGTGGAAAATGCACATGATGCCGTATGACGGGAGAAAGCTTTCTCCGGAAAAAATAGCTGAAGCTCATGGATTGATTTATCAAGGTCATTCTGATGTCATAAACTATTATGAAGTTGACCCTTCTGACTTTGAACCATTTTTTGAAATAATAGCTTATGAGCCATTTTTTGATGAGTCAATATCTGCATTTCCGGGTTACGTTTATCCGCTTGGTACTTTTAGTTTTGATGGTTATTATGGTAATAGTTCATTCCAATTTCGTCATACCCGTAAGGGCACCTTAGACTTGGCATTTTGGCAAGTCAGCGATATTACAGCGTTTGATGATTGGTCATATACTAACAAGAATGGTACAACTGCGTTGCTAATGCAAGATGCCAGGTATTCTGTTATTATTGTAGGTACGGATAGAGCGTTTATCATAATAACTATTCACGGTGGTAATGAACCTTTTTTATATGAGTATTGCTTAAGAGCATATAACGAAGGTAGAAACCCTGAAGGATCAATTTTTGAAACTGTTACAATTGGGATTTCAAAAAGCGAACTTGAAGCCTTGGTTGATATGATTGATTTTACTAAGCTTAAGTGACAGGTGACAGGTGACAGGGGGACGGGGGTTTGTCAACTAAAGATTGACAAACCCCCGTCCCCCTGTCACAATAACATCAAAAAAAGGGGATGCATTATGGCTGAAACAAAAATTGACTTAAAACTGTTCTCGGCACCCGTTCAAGTCACGGACACGCAAATAGGCGAGCTTCTTTACAGTAAGGTTGCGGGATGTCCCGATATTAAGAGCGTAACACCAAATCCGAAAATCGGCATAGCTTTGCTGAGCGGAAAATACAACAACTATACAGTTGAGCATAAGCATGGAAAAATCCATGTAAAACCGAAAATTAATTATGCGATGTCGGTTCTTCTTTCGGCATTTTCCATACCGTTTGCTCTTTGGCTCACGTACACCTTTGACTTTGACAAACCGTTTTCGGACTATGCCCTGCCGCTTGCACTTTTGTTTTTATCATTTGGTATTGCATGGCTTGTCGGGTACACCCTCGGAGATAAGGAACAAAAAACCATACTTTCATACATTTATAACACATTAACGAAAAACCCCACAGATGAGCCTGTAAAAAATGCGAAAAGTGTCAGTGCCAACAAAATGGTAGCACTGCTTCCGATACTTATAGGAGTTGCATTGCTTGTGCTTAAGATTTTCGTTTTATAACACGGGAAATTATTGAAATATCACCTCATTTATGCTACAATACGGCGTAAGTGAGGTGCATTTTTATGAAAACAGTGAAAATTCTTTGGGTAGCGGTTTTAACAGTTATACTCGTATTTTTGGTATCCTGCGGTGATGGCGGACTTAATTATGATAGATTTCTAAAGCTTCTGAGCGATAACGGCTTTGAATACATCGAGGTCAGCTTTGATACGGACTACAGCTTTCTTTCCGTCCCACGCAGACCATTGCTGATTGGTGACGAGATTATCAGTGTTTATGAGTTTCAATCAGAACGGACGATGAATACTGATGCCGCAACGATTAGCAGTGACGGTTATTCCATTGGAAATTCAAGCATAAGCTGGATTTACCCCCCTTACTTCTTTAAAGACACAAGGTTAATTGTGAATTATGTGGGTGAAGACAGAGAAATAATAAATTTTCTACATAAAGTTTTTGGCAGACCGTTTGCCGGGCAAGGCAGTTGACGTTTCGCTTGAGTTAGTGATATTATATCGGGCGTCACAAAATTTTTGATTAAGGAATGGATAAGAAAATGAAAAGATTACTTGCATTGATATTTGTTTTAGTAATGGCAGTAACACTACTTGCCGCTTGCGGCGGAAACTCGGACGGGGATAGAAAAGTGCTCCGTGTCGGTATGGAATGTGCGTATGCTCCCTACAACTGGTCACAACCGACAGACGCCAACGGTGCTGTGCCGATTGTCGGAAGCAGTGACTTTGCGTTCGGTTACGATGTTATGATGGCAAAGTTTATTGCCGAAAAGCTTGGTATGGACCTCGAAATTCACATGATTGACTGGGACAGCCTGCCAATGGCAGTACAATCGGGTGCAATCGACATTGAAATTGCAGGCCGCTCAATCACTGAAGAGCGTAAAATGTCTTTTGATTTTTCAGACCCGTACTTCTTTGCTTCAATAGTCAGTCTTGTCAGAGCAGACGGACCTTTTGCTTCGGCAACGGATTTATCAGGTCTCAGCGGCGCGACGGGAACTTCTCAGCTTGGTACAGTTTGGTATGATGTTGCTCTGCCGCAGGTGCCAAATGTAAACATGCTGCCCGGTATGGACTCCGCACCTGCAATGCTTGTTGCACTTACATCGGGCGCGGTGGAGCTTGTTGTTACGGACATGCCGACGGCAATGGCTGCAGTATCTGTTTATCCCGAACTTAAACTTTTAGACTTTACAGAAAGCAACGGTAACTTTACCGTGTCTGAAGAAGAAATAAATCTTGGTATGATGGTTCAAAAAGGAAATACCGAGCTGCTTGACAGAGTAAACGAAGCGCTTAGCACGCTGACAGTCGCCGATTTTGAACGTAAAATGAATGAGGCAATCAGAGTGCAGCCGTTAGCGGTTGATTAATTAAGACAATGAGTGCACCAACTACATTTATTGAGAGAATAGTTTTTATACTGGAAAACCGTGGTATGTCGATGCTGCAAGGAGCGGGTAATACGCTCCTTATAGCATTTGTCAGCACGGTTATTGGCTGTATTATCGGGTTTATCGTAGGAATTATCATGACAATTCCCTTAGACAAGCGGGATAATATTTTCAAAAGGATTATTCTTCGTGTTGTAAGACTGATACTTCATGTTTATATTGAGGTGTTCCGCGGCACTCCGATGATGGTGCAGGCGATGTTTATTTACTACGGGTCAATCATGGTGTTTAACATTCATATGCCGTTTATGATTGCCGCCTTTTTTATCGTGTCTATCAATACGGGAGCGTACATGGCAGAAACCGTTCGAGGCGGTATATTGTCGATTGACCCCGGGCAGAGCGAGGGTGCAAAAGCGATTGGCATGACGCATGTTCAGTCCATGACATATGTTATTTCGCCGCAGGCTCTGCGAAATATTATGCCGCAGATAGGCAACAATCTAATCATAAACATCAAGGATACCTGCGTACTGTCGGTTATCAGCGTTGTTGAGCTTATGTTCGCGTCGCGCGCGGTGGCGGGAGCATATCTGATGTACTTTGAAACTTACACCATTACAATGGTGATGTATCTTGCTATGACACTGTTTTTCTCAAGGCTTCTGCGATATTTCGAGAAAAAAATGGACGGCAATAAGAGCTACGACCTTGCGACACATGATACACTCGCACATACAAGCGGAATGGTCAGCTACAGAGAGGAGAAGCGGCAATGAGTGATAATATTATTGAAGTACGCTCTCTCGTAAAGACCTTTGGCGGAAATGAAGTGCTAAAGGGTGTTGATTTTACCGTCCGCAAGGGTGATGTGACATGCATTATCGGCGCGTCCGGCTCGGGCAAGTCTACGCTGCTTCGTTGTATTAACATGCTTGAAACGCCTACGGGCGGCGAGATTTTGTTTCATGGTGAGGATATCATGCAGCGCAAATCGTCAGTGCCGGAATACCGCACAAGGGTTGGCATGGTGTTTCAAAACTTTAACCTGTTTTATAACATGACCGCCTTAAAAAACTGCATGGTTGGAACGCGCAAGGTGCTTAAAAAGGATAAAGCGACCTCGCTCAAAATAGCTTTGGATTATTTGGAAAAGGTTGGTATGTCGCCGTTTATTAACGCACGTCCGAGGCAGCTGTCGGGCGGTCAGCAGCAAAGGGTCGCGATTGCGCGGGCGCTTGCAATGGAGCCTGAGGTGCTTTTGTTTGATGAGCCGACTTCGGCGCTTGACCCGCAAATGGTCGGTGAGGTGCTTGCCGTTATCAGAAAGCTTGCCGACGAGGGCTGGACGATGATAATCGTTACGCATGAAATGGCATTTGCACGTGATGTGTCAAACCACGTGGTTTATATGCAAGACGGCATAATTTGCGAGGAAGGCACTCCCGAGCAGATTTTCCAAAACCCGCAAAAACAGGAAACCAAGGAATTTTTAGCCCGCTTTATGGCAGGCTAAGTTGCCGTCTGCTCTAAAGCCCTCTTTACTAAAGAGGGCTTTAGAGTAGACGGCAACCTGCCGCCCCTACGGCATGAATTCAGTGTATTTGCAAGTGTTTGAGGAATTGTCCCAAAATGGGACAATTCCTCTTTTTGTTACGGCAATATTAGCTTTATTTAATGTTTAATTTTTCTTTTAAGGAGGCTATTTCAGCATCCTTGGCAGATAATTCAGCATCTTTGTCAGCAATCAACGCGCGAAACTCCTCGCACGCACTCTCATATGCTTCCTCCTGCCATACTTCCTTAGCTATATCAATGTTGAACTCTGTCATTAACATACTGCTCACCTCCACGCTGTGTTTCGTCAAAAATGTACCAAGCACATCTTGAGCCATACCCCAGTTGATTGCTTCTTTTATTGCCTCGCTCAGTATCATTCCGTCACGCTGATTACGTCTGATATGCTCAACAAACGATGTATAATCACTTAACGTTTCACTTTTCTGCAATAGATTGTCGTTCTGCCCCGGATTAATGTTTATGACCCTAACCGATAAATCAAGATTACCAAATTTCTCATGTGCATCATCTGCCGCCTTGTATGCATCGGATAAACGGAGTGTTTTCTCAGGCGGGTATGGTTTCTCGCCATTATACAGTATGATAAACTCGGGTGTCGGTATCTCAAGCAGTTTCTCTTGATATATCGCACGTTCGTTTGTGATTTTCTCATATACACGTGCTATATACATAAGACACCGCAGCGGCATATTTGCGTTTATTGTTGATTGATGTTCAAGTAAAACCACATACTTATCGCCTATTGTAAACGATACATCATTTTTTAGGTCGTTGAAAAAGACATTATCGAGCGTATTGATTTCGATAGCTGTTTCTTCACCGTAGTTTGTGTCTGCTAAAGCATTGTACAACTCGCGCAGCCTTTGCGGTTCGTTAAAGAGTTCCGAAAAAAGAGTTGATTTGAATTCACGATTAGTTGCCATTGTCTTTACCTCCATATTATATGAAAAATATTTGTTTTTTGCAACAAAACCGTATCACAAAAGTTTTCTACATTTCAATACACATTTGCACGAAAAAGCGCTTTATTTGCAACACCTTGCAATGCATTGCGGTGCAACAGAATTTCACAATTTGCGAGCTGAGCGTAAAAATAAATTCACACTCACAAGTGTGAATTTCTACATTCAAAGTTGTAAAGGCATAAATTAAACCCAAATTTAGCTATTGATATTTACAATTGTAATGGTACAATAAAAGTGTAATAAAGACAGGGGGTGTCCGGTATGGCAAAGGGAAACAGGAAACATATTGGTGTGCTTTGCTCAACTATTGATATTGCCTGTCAATATGATGTTTGGAAAGGTATCGTTGAGGTTGCGGAAGCAAACGACATGCATCTGACCGCATATATCGGAACCTATCAAACAACAGACAATAATTTCACCTCACATATGGAGTCATGTTTTGATATTATGTGGGGCAATGATTTGCTTGACGGTGTCATTATTTTGTCAGGATTTATCGCTCAAAACATAGGTCTTGAAGAATTCGCAAAATATGCCGAAAGAATTCCTAAGGATATCCCTGTAATATCAGTTTCGATAGACATAGATGGCATACCGTCTGTTATGACACATAATACGAGCGGAATGTTTAGTGCGGTTGACCATTTGATACGTGTGCATGAAAAAAAGAATATTGCTTTTGTCAAAGGACCCGACGGGCATCCTGAGGCTGAAGCACGTCTTCAAGGCTATAAGGACGCACTTGAAGCCAATAACATACCGTTTGACGAGAAATATCTGTTCCCGGGTGATTTTGGTCGTGACGGCGGCAGAAATGCAGTGCACGAGTTATATGACGTGCGAAAGCTGCCCGCCGACGCATTTGTATGCACCAACGACCAGTCTGCAATCGGTGTATTGGAAAAACTTAAAGCCAGAAATATTATGGTGCCTAAGGATATCGCACTTACAGGATTTGACGATGACATAGTATCGTCAATCTATGTTCCTACAATCACTACGGTCGGTCAGGATTTTGTCAAGCTCGGGCGAGTGAGCGCAGGGCTTTTGCTTGACAGGATAAACGGAAAAGAAGTTGACGACATTACACACATTACCCCGGAGTTGGTTGTCCGCCAGTCTTGCGGTTGCTCGGATAGAGCTCTGCAATATAAATCCGGACGAAACGAAAGTGAAGCCGAGCATGACACACTTTATAATTATCTGAAAAAGGGCTTCATTGACTTGCTGCAGGACGTTGTGCCTCACGAGCAAATTATACGTTGGGTAGATATTTTGCTTGTCCAGATGCGTGTAGAACCGTTTTACAAAGATGATTTTATCAATGCACTCGACAGGATTTTGGTCACATACTACCATTCATATTCACGCGAATTTTCAGTGTGGCATAAGGCGCTTATCGTTTTGGCAATGGGAGTGGAGCAGCATAAAGGCGATTTTGCCCATGCGCATACGATACTGTCTACCATTACATTCGCTACAACACTTGTTTATGATATACGCATCAACGAGGAGCGAAAAAGAGAATACGGCTTAAATGACGACCGTATGCGGAAAAGGCGTATTACAAATGCCTTGCTTTTAATGTTTGACGCCGATACGCTTGCCGACGAGCTGTATAAATCCATATCGGGGCTTTCGATAAAAACGGCACTTATCGGCATTTACCACAAGCCCGTTGAAAGAAATGCCGCCCATGCAAACAGGTCTATAGAGACGCTTATCGGCTTTGACGGTGAGGATAGATTTAACATTCAGCATAACAGTTGGTCGCCGATAATGTTTTCAGACTATTCAACAATAGAGGGGTTTGACTATTACCGCGAGCGGCGTGTTATGTATTTCCAACCGCTGTTTTTTATGGACGAGGAAGTCGGGGTAATGCTGCTGCCGTTTAATCGCGACATTTCCATAGATGCTTACGAAACCTTGAGAATTAACATCTCCACAGCGATTAAGGGATCGCAGCTTCTTTCAACCATTCATACGCTTTCTATCACCGACGAGCTTACGGGTCTTTATAACAGACGAGGTTTCTTCCAGTTTGCATACTCGCGCTTGCAGCATCTGCAACGAAACACCGAGCACATACCGATTGTTATGTTTATGGATATGGACGGCTTAAAATTCATAAATGACAATCACGGACACAGCGAGGGCGACAAGGCAATTGAAATTTTTGCCGGAATACTCAAAAAAACCATGCGTGAGGAAGACATTATCGGACGAATGGGCGGAGATGAGTTTGCAGTGTTTTCTTCCGTGAGAGACAAAGAAAACGGCAAGCAGTTGGAGCTTAGGCTTCGTGATGCTTTTGAGAAGTACAACAACAAGAATTATCACCCGTATAAGATTGCGGCAAGTATCGGCAGTGTTGTTCTTGAGGAGTCGACGAAAAAATGCTTTGAAGCGGCAATGCTCAGTGCCGACAGTGTTTTATATGACGAAAAAATTGAAAAGAAGAAAAAAGGCTTAACGAGAGCGTAGCATTACCGTGGAGGGAGAATAATTCAAATGGAAAAAACACAGGCACAGCTCGATAAAGAGGCACGTTTGGCTGAATATAACAACACATATGCCGACCAACTGCGGCTGTTGGGTTACATCAGGGCATTAGAGGCAGACAATGAAAATATCCGCGACACGCAGGTTGTTACAAACCGTGCAAAAAGGCGTGCGAGAAAGCTCATTAAAATCAATGATAAGGACATAAAACTGTACAATAAAATGCTCGCAACAATGCCCGAAGTCCCACCTTTTAAGTAAAAAAGCAACTTATGAACAATTTGTGACAAAACACCTTGACTATAAACAAGTCATAGTGCTATAATCAACGCATTAAACCGCATAAGGAGGGTTCTCAAATGAGTGATCACAATCAATATCAACCCCCGCCTCCGCCTCCGCAGCACCCGCAGCATCCACCTCCACCTCCGCCGCCACAGGGTTATCCCGCACCACCGCCTCCGGGTTATCCGCAGCAGCAGGGGGGGTATCCGCCTCCGCCGCCTCCGGGCTATCCACCTGCGGGCTACCCGCCGCACGGTTATGCACCGCGTCCGGGTTCGTATCCGGGTAAGGGTCTGTGTATTGCCTCAATGGTGCTTGGCATTTGTTCGCTTTGTATTCCATATGCAGGTGTAGCCACAGCGATTGTTGGCTTGGTGCTTGGAATTATGGGAAGAAATAAAGCATTAGATGTCGGTGCTCCGACAGGTATGGCAACAGCAGGTATCGTATGCTCAATAGTCGGTCTCGGAGGAGCCATACTGACAGTTATTCTTTGTATATCCTGTATTGGCGCCATAGGTTCTTCCGTACCTTGGTATATGTATTAACCGCGCAAACCACCTAATAAAGAGGGCTGTCGCTATTTTGCTACAGCCCTTTTATATTAAAACTTTGAGGAATTTACATGTATCCTATTTTATTTGAAGTGTTTGGCAGACCGATAGCGACCTATGGTTTATTTATGATTATAGGTGCTCTCGCCGCATGGTTTTTGGTGAGGCTGCTCGGAGGCAACAAAGACAGGCATATGCCGATGGCATTTTTGATTTGCATATGCGGCGGGCTTATAGGCATGTTTTTGCTCAGACCGATAACAAGGATACCGGAAATTATTACCCATTGGGATAATTTCCGTCAGCTGCCGTTTGAAATATGGTTTCCGTATTTATTTGGCGATATAGTTTTTTACGGGGGCTTAATCGGCGGAGCCGCCGCCCTGTATATATATTGCAAGGCTTATAAGATACAAATGCTCCCGCTTGCCGACCTTTTTGCACCGGGCATGGCTATTGCACACGGGTTTGGCAGGATAGGCTGCTTTTTCGGAGGCTGCTGCTATGGTATACATGTGGACGCCTCGCATCCTTTTGCCGTGGTGTTTCCGCCGTATTCCATTGGAGCGCCGGCAGGCGTGCCGCTTCTTGCAACGCAGCTGATTGAGGCGGCTTGTCTGTTTGTTATAGCGGCGGTGCTTTCGTTTGCATACAAAAAAACCGCAGGCTCGGGTCTGTCGCTTTGTTTATACGCAATGATGTATTCGGTGCTGCGTTTTGTTCTCGAATATTACAGAGGTGACGAAGCGCGCGGCATATACGGACCGTTTTCAACCTCGCAATACATTTCAATGGCTATATTTTGTATAGGCATTGTATTGATATACATTATATACAAACGCGGTGCAGATAAACGCGGAATTCTTGACAATCAGGCTAAAAAAGAATAAAATACTAAATTGAAATGTAGAAAACCCGGTATAAATTAAGGAGCAATATAATGACTATAGAAAAACTTCCGTTCGGGCAAACAAAAAATGGTGATACAGTAGAGCTTTGCCGGTTAAAAGATGCAGGTTTTACAGTGGATATTATTACCTATGGCGCTGCAATCAGTTCAATTTGCGTCCCTGTGGGTGATACGGTACGTGATGTTGCACTCGGTTTTGACGATATCGCTGGCTACGAGAGCAATAAGAGCTATCACGGTGCGGTCATCGGAAGAATTGGCAACCGCGTCGCAAATGCCGAGTATAAAATGAACGGCAAAACATATAAACTTGACGTAAATGATGACCCAAACAGTCTTCACGGCGGTTTTATCGGGTTTGACAAGCAAAACTGGTCAGCCTCGGTAGAGCCCGGCGCTTTAGTGCTCAGACTTCTTGACAAACAGGGTACGGCAGCAGGATATCCGGGCGACCTTGATGTGCAGGTGAAATACACTCTCGAAAATGGCGAGCTTGGTATTGAATATACTGCCACATGCACCGAGGACACACCGATCAACCTTACAAATCATTGCTATTTTAACCTTAACGGTCATAATTCGGGAAGCATAAAAGACCATAAAATACAGATTTTTTCACATAAAATTACTGCCGTTGATGAAACGCTCATTCCAACGGGAGAACTCATGGATGTCACGGGAACGCCGCTTGATTTGCGTGAGCTGACATTAATTGCTCCGGGGCTTGAGAGCGATAACAGGCAAATGGAGCTTGGCGGCGGCTATGACCACAACTGGGTGCTTTCAAATGAGCCATACCGCGCCCCCGCGATAGCTGCGGTGCTCGAGTGCAACGGTTTGAGCATGGAATGTACCACCACAAAACCGGGTATCCAATTTTACAGCGGAAACATGCAGGCGGGCGAAACAGGAAAAGGCGGAGCGCTCTACGGCAAACGCACAGGTCTTTGCCTTGAAACACAGTATTTCCCGAACTCTGTAAACACACCATCGTTTCCTGCGCCGATTTTGCGAAAAGGGGAAACCTATAACGCAAAGACGACATATAAATTCAAAGAAGTATAAACTTTAGCTTCCCAATAAGTACGGTCTCCGGATCGCCACGCTTTGCTCGCGATGACGAGGGTTCATAAGATAGTAATCGTATTGTAATAATATTATGGTTTTATGTGAATATGATGAATAACAAGAAAGACCCTATTAACAGCCCAAACAATGAGATAACACTTGATTGTGTGTATGACGCCTTGCAGGACATGATTTTTACCAAGGACGTCAACGGCAGAATTACAAGTGTTAATCATGTTTATGCCAAGCGGACAATGCTCAGTAAGGACGAGATTATCGGAAAAACTGCGGCAGAGCTTGGCACAATGAGCGAGGAAGCAGCCGAAGGCATTGCACAAGCGGACAAGCAGGTGCTCGAAGGAAAAACCGTAATTTTAACGCGTGACTGGTCTACATATTCAGACGGCAACCGTACATATACCGAAACAGTCAAAACCCCGCTGATTAGAGACGGGGAGATTACAGGAGTTCTTGTCACAATCAGGGATTTGACAGAGCTTAAGCTTGCGATGGAAGAAGTTGACAGGCAAAATAAAATACTCGAAACCATAGGTCAGATTTCGGCGCTTATGCTCGAGCCTGATATTAATGCTTTGGAAATGTCTATTTATCAGGCTTTAGAGATAATTGCACACGGCATAAATGCTGATGTAATTGATATTTGGAGATTGCGCGAGGACAGAGAAGATGCGTATTATTCCTTGGTGTATGAGTGGAAAGCGGACACACCCTTTACCAGCATGGAAGATAACGATGGTGAGATTACATTTGTCGAGCATAGAGTCATACCATATATGGAAAACCTCTTATCCAAAGGCAGAACCATTAACAGTTTGGTCAGTGACTTACCGCAAAATGTACAAGAAGACATGAAGCCGCACGGGTTTGAGTCTGTTTTGATAGTGCCGATTATTTTGGATGATGAATATTGGGGCTATATTGGGGCTTTTGATGTAAACCACGGCAGGCATTTTACCGAAAATGAGGTTCTGCTGCTGCGTTCATCAAGGCAAATGATAGCCAGCGCAATGACACGCATGGAAATGACAAAGGATATTATGCAAAAATCGCAGCTTTTGGAGTATGAGATATCTTCAAAACGTGATTTTCTTGCCAGAATGAGCCATGAAATACGCACCCCGATGAATGCAATTGTCGGTATGACGGAGCTTGCCCTGCGTGAGAAGATGTCAAACATTGCAATGGAGCATGTTATGACTGTCAAGCAGGCGGGGACAAATCTGCTTTCGATTATTAACGATATACTGGATTTCTCGAAAATCGAGTCGGGAAACATGAACATTGTGCAAACGAGCTATGCACTCTCGTCGCTGATGTACGACATTATCAGCATTATCAGAATGAGAATGGCATATACCCGTATCCGCTTTATCGTAGATATCGACAGCAAGCTGCCTTGCGGCCTTATCGGCGACGAAGCAAAAATCAGACAGATACTAATAAATCTTTTGGGAAATGCCGTAAAATATACCGAAAAGGGATTTGTTAAGCTGCGGGTCACGGGGCATGTACGTGACGGTGATATGCTCAGCCTTAAAATGGTTGTCTCAGACAGTGGTATCGGTATCAAAAAAGAAGACCACGAGAGCCTGTTTAGAAAGTACATACAGGTTGACAGGGAGCGAAATGTAGGCATTGAGGGTGTGGGACTCGGGCTTTCCATAACAAACGGGCTTGTTAATGCCATGGGAGGCAAAATAACGGTAGAGTCCGAATATGGCAAAGGCAGTGAGTTTACTGTTGTAATACCGCAAAAAATCGACGACTTTGATAAGCTTGCAGTAGTAATCGAGCCGGAAACAAAACGGACATTGGTCTATGAAAGACGCAGCTTGTACGTCAATTCTCTTGTAAGCACAATAAAAAACCTCGATATTGAATGTGATATTATAGACAACTCCGATGATTTTCTCGCCAAAATGGCATCGGGGTCATACGCCTACGCAATAGGGTCAACAGAACTTATGGCTGAAGTGAAGACTGAAATTGATGCCATTGGCGGAGACTTCCAAATCATTGGGGTCACTGAGTTTGGTGAAGAGTCCAATGATATTTGGCGGACACTTTCAACCCCTGTGCATACAATTTCCTTAGCTAACGTATATAACGGCGAAGATAGCCGTTACGTTTATACAAACGATAGTGACGAGACTGTCAAGTTCTCAGCCCCAACCGCAAAAGTGCTCATTGTTGACGACATTGTGACAAACCTTAAAGTAGCTGCGGGGCTTTTGTCACCCTACGAGGTTGAAGTGGATTTATGCATTAGTGGAGCGGAGTCCATTGAAGCGGTCAAAGAGAACAAATATGACATAGTATTTATGGACCACAGAATGCCGGGTATTGACGGAATTGAAGCAACGTCAATAATCCGTGCCATGGGTGAGCAGGACGAGTATTACAAAACCCTGCCGATTGTAGCACTCACAGCAAATGCCGCAGGAAACATGCGTGAAGTGTTTATGGGAGCGGGCTTTGATGATTTTATAGCAAAACCGATTGATACCGTGGTGCTTGCCAATGTGCTGCGTGTGTTTATTCCAAAGTCCAAGCAGCAGCGCTTATATGCGTTGGATACAAACGAGGATACTGCACATGAAACCGACGACGGTGTCGAAATCAGCATTGAGGGTGTTGATGTTAAAAAAGGTATCCGCACATCAGGTAACAGAACCGATTTATATCTCGATATTCTTGCTACATTCCTTGATGAGGGCAGCGAGCGTATGACGCAACTGCATGAGTACAGAAACACGGGCGATTTGAGAATGTATACAATTTGTGTTCACGCTCTAAAGGGCGCGCTTGCAAATATCGGTGCTGCCGAGCTTTCTGAAATTGCGGCAACACTTGAAGCCGCAGGCGACAGAAAGAACATGGACTATATCGAAGCTCATACAGACAGGTTTTTAACCGGTATTCACAAGCTGCTTGATAGCGTAAAATCAGTGCTGAAAAAAACCGCAAGGAGCACAAACATCAGCAAGCCCGTCACGCAGGAAGATACTGCAGAGTTTGTCAGCCTGCTGCGTGAGCTGCGTGCTGCTCTTGACGATATGGACGCAGGTACTATGAACAGAACCTTAGAGGAGCTTCTCAGCTCGGCGCTTACCGAACAGAGCCTTTCAACAATCCGCACTATCTCAAAGCATATTTTAATGGCGGAATTTGAAGACGCCGAGCGGATAGTTGACAACTTGATTGAGATATTAAAATAGCCCTCTTGAACCCTCTTTTCACCATATTCTACATTTTAATGTAGAATTTTTGCGTTTTTATACCATAAAAACCGCCTCAAACGTGTATTGAAATGTGTAAAACCTTTGTGCTACGTTATAGACAAATACTAATGATTTGAGGTATATTACTATGGTATCAAAAGTTAGGTCGCTTGGTCTTGGCGGAATTAAAGGTTATGAAGTATCGGTCGAGTGTTATTTGTCATCGGGACTGCCGAGCTTCGATATTGTCGGGCTTGCCGATGTAGCCGTCAAGGAAGCACGCGAGCGAGTGCGTGCGGCGATTAAAAACTGCGGAATTGATTACCCTGTCAGCCGCATTACAATCAATCTAGCACCTGCGGACAAAAAGAAAGCAGGTACGCTCTATGACCTGCCCGTGCTGCTGAGTATACTGATAGCTTCGGGAGCAATGGAAAAAGTGCCCGTCGACACTGCGTTTTTTGGTGAGCTTTCACTGACAGGAGAGCTTCGGGCTGCTTCGGGAGCACTGCCGATGGCACTGAGTGCCGAGCGCTTTGGCGTCAGAGAGCTGTTTGTGCCTGCTGATAATGCCGCGGAAGCCGCATATGCCACAGGTGTAACGGTTTATCCTGTCGCTCATGTAGATGAGTTGCTCGAGCACCTGATGGGTATGGAGCGCATTGAGCCTGTAAAAGCCTGCAAGCCTACCTTGCACTACGAGCATGTGCTTGATTTTTCAGAGGTAAAGGGTCAGGAAAAAGTAAAACGGGCACTTGAGGTTGCGGCAGCCGGAGGGCATAATATTTTGCTCACAGGCACGCCCGGTGCGGGCAAGAGTATGCTTGCCAAAAGACTTACTACAATTTTGCCTGATTTGAGCCGTGATGAAATGCTCGAAACCACCGAGATACATTCGGTGGCAGGTCTAACAAGCCGAAATAATCCGATTATGTCAGTGCGGCCGTTTCGCTCGCCGCACCATAGTGTATCACCTGCTGCAATGGCAGGCGGCACATCAAACCCCAAGCCGGGAGAAATATCCCTCGCACACAACGGGGTGCTGTTTTTAGATGAAATGCCTGAGTTTCCCCGCAATGTACTCGAAGCGCTGAGACAACCGATTGAAGACGGTCAAGTGACCATATCACGAGCAGCGCAGAGTGTAACCTACCCATGCAGGTTTATGCTTGTATGTGCGATGAACCCTTGCAAATGCGGGTGGTACGGGCATCCGTCGGGTAAATGTACATGCAGTTTAATGTCGATTATGCGCTACCATGAGAAGCTGAGCGGACCGCTTCTTGACAGGGTTGACATTTATATCGAAACCCAGTCCTTGGAGTTTGAAACACTGCGAAGCCGCACGGCGGCTGAGAGCTCTGCCGAAATACGCTCCCGCGTAAATAAAGCCCGCATGATACAGCTTAAACGGTTTGAAGGAAGAAATGAACGGTGCAACGCACACATAGGGCATAAACAGACGCAGGAATATTGCTTTTTATCGCAGGAATGTGCAAATCTTATGCAAAATGCATTTAATAAGCTTTCTATGACGGCAAGGTCATATGACCGAGTTCTTCGTGTGGCAAGGACTATAGCCGATTTAGAGGGAGCAGAGAATATAAAACCCGTGCATTTGGCGGAGGCCATACAATACAGGCAAATTGCCTTTAAGGCGTAAAGGAGTTTTTGATGAACGACATAATTTTACTCAAACAAGGCGAAATAATCCTCAAAGGGCTAAACAGGGGAGCTTTTGAGCGAAAGCTCATCGAAAATATTAAGCGCCGCTTAAGTCCGATTGGGAAGTTCAAGATATATACAATGCAGTCTACAGTATATATCGAGCCGCTTGGTCAGTGTGATATGGCTGCGGCACTTGACGCTGCACGGACGGTATTTGGCGCTGTCAGTGTCACAAGAGCGGCTGCGTGTGAAAAAGACAAAGATGCGATTGTAGAGGCTGCGGCGACTTATCTCGAAAGCTCGCTAAAAGCGGCAAATACCTTTAAGGTGGAGTCAAAACGTGCGGATAAGCGCTTTCCGATGAGCTCCATTTCGCTCTCGCAATATGTGGGCGGGGAGCTTCATGAAAAATTCCCGCACTTAAAGCCCGACATGCACAATCCGGAGTTTATGGTAAATGTTGAGGTTCGTGACATGGCAGCTTACGTGCACGGGCCTGCAATGCGCGGAGCGGGAGGTCTGCCTGTCGGAACGGGTGGGCGTATGGTTACGCTGCTCTCGGGCGGTATAGACAGTCCTGTGGCTTCATACATGATGGCAAAGCGGGGAGTTACGCTTATTCCCGTGCATTTCTATTCGCACCCGTATACATCGGTGCAAGCAAAAGAAAAGGTAATAGAGCTGTCAAACATCCTCTCTAAATACTGCGGACGCTTTAAGGTTGAGCTGATACCGTTTACCCGTATACAAGAAGAAATCCGCAATTCATGCCCCGAGGAGCTGCTTACAGTGATTATGCGACGCTTTATGATGCGCATTGCAGAGCGGATAGCAAAATTTCACGGGTGCAGTGCTATTGTGACGGGCGACAATTTGGGACAGGTTGCAAGCCAGACAACCGAGGCACTTGCGGTAAGTGAGCAGTGCGTCGATATTCCCGTGTTCAGACCGCTCATTGCGTTTGATAAACGGGAAATTACCGATATTGCACAAATGATAGGTACGTTTGAAACTTCAATACTGCCATATGAAGACTGCTGCACGGTTTTTACACCGCGCCGTCCGCGCACAAAACCAAAGCTGCCTGACGTGCAGGCAGCCGAAGAGTTGCTTGATATAGAAAATTTGATAGAAGATGCTATTCGTTGTGACAGTTGACCGGAACCGTAAAGGTAAATACCGAGCCTTTGCCAAGTTCGGACTCAACAAACAGCTTGCCGCCCATCATTTCAACAATATATCGTGATAATGTCAGCCCGATACCGACGCCCTCGTGCTTTCGGGTGTGGCTGCCGTCGCCCTGCTCAAACATGTCAAAGATTGTGTTCATCACTTCTGTTGACATGCCAATTCCGTTGTCAATCACGGATACTTTGAGCATAAATTTCTCGGTGTGTTCTTCTGCCAAGTCAATACTTAGCGTGACAAAGCCATTGTCTTGAGAAAACTTGGAAGCATTGGTCAGAAGATGAATAATGACCTGTGCAATGCGTTTTTCGTTGGCTATGACTATTTTTGGTACTGCATCGCTGATTGAAATATTCAGCGTTTGCTGCTTTTTGTCCATAAAGGAGCTTGCCCGGCTTTCGATATACTCAATCATAGAAGCGATTGAGAACATTGCTTCGGTGACTTTGTTTATTCCGCTTGATATTTCAAGCAGATTGCTGATAAGGCGCATCAGGTGGCGTGAGTGGTCATATATTTCGTCAATACATGCCTTTATTTTGTCGGGGTCGTTAGAGGCTTTTGCGATTTGTGACATACCCATAATGGCGTTCATTGGTGTGCGAAGCTCGTGGCTCATACGTGACAAAAATTCGCTCTTTGCAGTGCTGCCGGAATTTGCCTGATCGAGTGCTTTCTCTAAATGAACTTGAACGTCCTGCAGATTTCTTATAAGTATATGACGTTCGGTGACATCGTGCATTATTCCCATCAGTCCGAAAATTTCATCCTCGCCCTCGGCGTTTTTTTCGATGAGTGGTGTTTTTATCATTTCGTAAAATCGCTCGGCTCCGTTATATGACATGGCTACATCCTCTTGCATAATGGTTTTGCCCTCATTTATAACGGAGTCATCAACATCTGCATAAAACTTGACAATTTCAAGCGTCTCGCCTGTTACTTCGGCAAAGGTTTTTCCCAAGATTTCATCTTTAGAATGGTTGATAAATTTCTCGAATGTTTTATTACATTCGATATATCTTCTACTTATGTCCTTACAGAAAACCAAATCGGGCATGGCTCTAAACATAGCCTTGAGGATATGATTGTTTCGCTCAGCCTGCTCTTTTACGTCGGCAAGCTCAACCTTAATCCTTAGCAGCTCGTCAAGTTCCTGCTCAGTTATATTTGATATTGTCAGCTTTTTTTCTACCTTTTCGCTCATTGACAGTCTCCTACATATATAAATATAAAGGAAGATTTCAAAAAAATCAAGAAAAAATTGTCAAGTTGTCAAGTTGTCAAGGGGACGGGGGTTTGTCAATGTTTAGCCCTCTTTAGTAAAGAGGGTGCCGCGTAGCGGCGGGTGATTTGTAAAAAAGGAGACAGAACTAAAATTCCGTCTCCTTTGATACTTTGGGTGTTATTTTATTTACATTTCTTGAGGAGGCGTTCCCATTTCTTGTCAACTTCTTTTTGGAAGTCTTCAATCATGTACTCTGCGCCGGGCTTAAACATGTGGCTGAAACGTCCTTGCGGCTTGAGATAATCTGTGACCGGAAGTTTTGTTTTCGGCTCATATGTAAGCTTCCATTCGCCGTCGATGACTTCGTACAGCGGCCAGACACATGTGTCAACTGCGAGTTTGCAGATTGCCATAAGGTCTTCGGGCGGATAACGCCAACCGCGCGGGCATGGTGCTAAGACGTTAAGAAATGCCGGACCCGGTGTGTAGTGTGCCTTGTATGCCTTTTCGTGCAAATCCTTAAAGTTGGTCATAAATGTTGTTTGAGCAACATAAGGAATGTCATGGGCAACTATCGTTTCGGTCAAATCCTTTTTGAACTGTGCTTTACCCGGGATTTTTGAACCGACGGGAGCCGTCGAAACCTCTGCATACTTGGGAGTTGCGGAGCTGCGCTGCAGACCTGTGTTCATATATGCTTCGTTGTCGTAGCAGACATAAACCATGTCGTGACCGCGTTCCATTGCACCTGAGAGGGCTTGGAAGCCGATGTCATAGGTTCCGCCGTCGCCGCCGAAAGCTATGAACTTATATGTGTCCTTAACCTTGCCTTTTCTCTTGAGTGCGTTGTAAGCAGCCTCAGCACCGCTGACCGATGCGGCTACGTTTTCAAATGCGGAGTGAATGAAGCAGTCATTCCATGCTGTAAACGGGTATAAGCAGCTGGAAACTTCAAGACAGCTTGTTGCAACGCCCGATACGCTCTTGTCTTCGTCATTGAGTGCGCGCAGCACGCCGCGAACTGCAACACCTGCACCGCAACCTGCACACAAACGGTGACCACCGACAAAACGTTCCGGCTTAGAAGCTTCTACTTTCAGATTGTAAGCCATATTTATACCCCCCTTACGCCGACATGGCGATAGATTTCGCCGGGATTATCATTTTTGACGACTTCTTTAAGTGCGTCAAAGACTATTTGGATATCACTCATCGGTACGTCACGACCGCCGAGGCCGTAGATGTAGTTGATGATGTGCGGGCGTGTTTTCAGCTCGTAGCATGCACTGCGTACATCGCCGAATACCGGACCGCCGATGCCCGAGAAGCTCTCTGCTTTGTCCATAACTGCAACAGCTTTAACATGGGCAAGTGCCTTTGCAAGCTCTTCCATTGGGAAAGGACGGAACACACGAAGCTTGATAATTCCGACTTTTTCGCCTTTTGAGCGAAGCTCGTCAACCACTGCTTTTGCTGTTCCCGCTGTTGAGTTGAGAACGATGATTGCTCTTTCGGCATCTTCCATTTTGTATTCTTCAAAGAGACCGTAATGGCGGCCGGAAAGCTCGCCGAACTCTTTGGATACTTCAAGGATAACCTTTTTGGAGTCAACCATGGCACGTGCTCTTTGATATTGATGTTCAAAGTAGAACATTGGTGTGTCGTACGGGCCGATTGATAATCTTTCGCCTGAGAGCAGCGAATGTTCGGGTTTGTACTCACCAACGAATTTTTTAACTTTGTCATCTTCGAGCAGCTCGATGTTTTCGATAGCATGAGAAGTGATAAAGCCGTCTTGACATGTCATAACAGGGAGCATAACGTCTTTATGCTCGGCGATACGAAGTGACATGATGTAGTTGTCGTAGGCTTCTTGATTGTTTTCCGAATAGAGCTGTATCCAGCCGCTGTCTCTTGCGCCCATGGAGTCTGAATGGTCGTTGTTGATGTTGATAGGACCGCTCAGTGCACGGTTGACAACAGCAAGTGTGACCGGCAGACGTGAGCCGGAGGCGACATAGAGAAGCTCCCACATGAGGGCGAGACCGCATGCGGAGGTGATTGTAGCGGAGCGGCCGCCTGCAGCGGTTGCTGTAATACAAGCTGACATTGCGCTATGCTCGGACTCGACAGTGACAAACTCGGTATTGACTTGACCGTCGGCTACGAACTGTGCAAAATATTGCGGAACTTCCGTTGACGGAGTGATAGGATAAGCCGCCACAACGTCGGGGTCAATTTGCTTCAGCGCAACAGCTACTGCTTCGTTGCCTGATAGTCTTTCACGAATACCCATTACTTATCCTCCTTTTCCCAAGTGATTGCATCGAAAGGACAAACTTTGTAGCATACGCCGCAGCCTTTGCAATGCTTAAAATCGAAATCTTCGCGTTTTTCGTTTTTAACAGGGATTGAGCTGTCTGCACAGGTTGGGAAACAAAGCATGCAATGCTTGCATTTTTCTTCAATCCATGCAGGAATAAACAGACGCCAATCGCCGGTGTTGACATCAAGAGATGTTCCGCCGCCGTAGATGTTACCGGCGACATTTACTTCATTCCACGGAAGGTTTAAGTTTGCATCTTTTACATAAATCATAATCCTTTAACCTCCTGCATTGAACGTTTGAGAGCTTTCATGTTGCCCTCGATAACGTGGGGTTTATTTGCGAATTTGTGATGCATCGAAGCTTCCATGTCTTTGAAGAATTCATCTTCCGGAATGACTCCGCTGACTTTAACTACAGCACCAAGCATTGGTGTGTTCGGAATGTTTCTGCCGATTTCTTCCTCTGCGATTTTTCCGGCGTCGATAGTATAAACTCCGCCTTCATAACCTTCGAGTAAGGGTTTGAGCTCCTCTGGCGACTTTGCGGAATTGATGATTATGGCTCCCTCTTTTTTGAGACCGCCGGTGACATCAACTGCCGACAGTAACGTCGCGTCTACGACCACAACATAATCGGGTTCGTAGATGTTGCTGTGAATTGGACAGCGCTCATCGCTGATGCGGTTGTACGCAGTAATAGGCGCGCCCATGCGTTCCGGACCGTACTCAGGGAAACCCTGCACGAACTTTCCGGTGTTAAACGCAGCGTCGGCGAGTAGCAGGGATGCAGTTTTTGCACCTTGTCCGCCACGTCCATGCCAGCGTACTTCTACCATTTTTGACACTATCTAAAACCACCTTTCGTAATTTATTTACATATAGTTAGCGACAATTAAACATTCTATAGTAAGGGTGGTAGTATGTCAATACTTTACGTATTTTGTCAATGCAAGCATCAACGTCAGGCATCGATGCTGCTTACAAATGTACAAAAAAGACACGAAAAAGACACGAATAATGTGTAAAATATGATTGAAAACCTACATTATATGGTGCATAATTAACGCAATGGTCTATTACATTATTTAGGGGGGAACTTTAATGAGTATAAGGAGAAGAATTCTTATCCCGATGATAGTGCTCAGTGTAGTTTCGTGCGTTGTCGTTTTTGTTTCATCAATTATTTTATTTAACAGAGAGTTAAATATAGCTATGCGCAATAAAATCGAAGTTGCAGTAAACGTGGTTGAAAATGAAATCCAAGACCTTTTGGTTAGAGCCGGGGTTGCTTCGATAGGCATGGCAAATAATCCGGAATTGCTTGATGTTCTTATCAGAAATGATAGAGATGAAATTATGTCTATGGCAAATTCCTTAAAGAGTATGACCGAAATTGATTTTTGCAACATTATTGATAAAGACGGGTATGTACTTGTAAGGACACATGAGCCGGGACGACATAGCGATAATATATTAAATCAGCCTCATGTGGCAAAAGCTATTCTGGAGGGAGTCAGGTCTACAAACTTTACTCAAGGCGCTGTCATTGAGCTTGGTGCATATGCCGGCGCACCGATATATGACCACAATATGGATATAGTAGGCGCTGTGTCCTTAGGGTTCAGACTTGATGTGCCGGAATTTCCGGAAAAAATGAAAGAGCTGACAGGATGTGAAATAACGATTTTCAGAAACGACGAACGGATTTCGTCAACCGCATTAAATCCTGACGGAACTTTTGCTTTGGGAGGCAGAGCGTCGGAGGAAATAAGTGAAATCGTTCTTAACGGCGGGATATATTTTGGAAACATTGAACTATATGGTGAAGATATGCTGGGGCATTACTCACCGATATATGGTGTTGATGACGCTGTTGTCGGTATGATATTTGTCGGGTTCCACACTGCCGAGGATACTAACAAAGTAGTATTCTTCATTATTGCCGGAGCAGTAATAACGTTGATAGTAATGGGTATTTGTTTCTTAATTGCAAGATATATATCGGTCGCTATTGACCTGAGACTTGAGAGAATGATGAGCAAAATCCGTGAAAGGGAAAGTGAACTGGTTAAAGCACAGGAGTTAAGTGAGCTTCGAAGAGTAGAAGCAGAAGATGCTAATATGACAAAATCGACGTTTTTGGCGAATATGAGCCACGAAATAAGAACGCCTATGAACAGTATCATAGGTTTTGCAGAGCTTGCTCAGTATGGCGACATTCCGCATAAAACCAGAGACTATCTTACAAACATACAAGAAAGTGCGCAGTGGCTTCTTAATATTATCAACGATATTCTCGATATATCAAAAATCGAGTCAGGTAAAATAGACCTTGAGCAAATTCCCTTTGACCTGCCTGACATTTTCGCTCATTGCCAGTCAGCGATTATACCAAAAACCGTAGAAAAAGGAATAATGCTGTACTGTTATGCCGAGCCATTTATAGGAAAAAGGCTGCTCGGAGACCCAATCAGGCTGCGACAGGTCATAATGAACCTTTTATCGAATTCGGTAAAATTCACAAAGTCCGGCACGGTAAAGCTTCTTGCATCATTGGTAGAAGAAAATGACACACATGCAACAGTCAAGTTTGAAATCAAAGACAGTGGTATCGGCATGACGCCGGATCAGATAGAGCGGATATTTGAGCCGTTTAAGCAAGCGGATGACAGCATAACGCGCAGATACGGAGGCACAGGACTCGGGCTTACAATTACAAAAAATATTATTGAGCTGATGGGCGGTGAGTTAGAGGTAGAAAGTGCACCCGGTATCGGCAGCAAATTCAGTTTTGAACTTACGTTTGAGCTTATTGACAGTGATATAGTAAAAGATATCGAAAAAATTGCTATTGACGACATGACGCAGCCTATGTTTGAGGGTGAAATTCTTATTTGTGAAGATAACAGCTTAAATCAACAGGTTATATGCGATCATCTTACAAGGGTGGGATTAAAAACGGTTGTTGCACATAACGGTAAGGAGGGGGTCAATGCCGTTGCCGAAAGAGTCAAAGAAAACCAAAAACCGTTTGATTTGATATTTATGGATATACATATGCCTATAATGGACGGTTTGGAAGCTGCAGATAAAATCACACAGCTCGGTGTCAAAACTCCGATTGTTGCACTGACGGCAAATGTAATGTCCAACGACCTTGAACTCTACAGAGCAAGCGGAATGTCTGAAACAGTCGGCAAGCCGTTTACTGCAAACGATTTGTGGAGATGTTTGATTAGATTTATTCCTGTGGTGGAATACAAAGAGATTGACAAAGTCCGTCAAAATGAAGAGGAAGAACAAACACAAAAGCTGCTGAAAACCAACTTTGTCAGAAACAATCAAACAACTTTTAAGGAGTTTGCTGAAAGCTTAGAGCGCTCAGACATAAAAACAGCCCACAGATTGGTTCATACGGCAAAAAGCAACGCTGCACAAATCGGTGAAAAACGACTGCAATCCGCTGCGGCAGTGGCAGAAGCTATGCTTGCTGACGGTACAAATCAATTAAGTGAAGAACATATCAAAAACTTTGAGTCGGAAATGATATTAGTACTTAACGAACTGGCTCCATTTCTTGATGAAACAAGGATTATTGCAAGCGGCGATACATTTGATATGGAAAAAGCAATTAAAACAGTCGAAAAGCTCGAACCGCTGCTTATATCCAAGGATACAAGCTGTATGGAGTTGGTGGATGAAATTGCAAACTCCTTGCCGGGCTGCGAAGAGTTAATCAAACAGGTTGAAGCTTGTATGTTCAAACAAGCGATTGCTTCTCTTAAAAGTTTGAAAGAAAGATTAATTTTAAGAAATGAATAAAAACACAATATTAGTCATTGACGATGAACCAAATAATATTATTGCACTTAAGAAAATCTTAGAAGCGGATTACAAGATTATAGCCGAAGTAGATAGCCTTGAAGCAATTGAAACAGTAAGAGAAGTTTCGCCGGATGTCATTTTACTTGATATTATTATGCCGAATATGGACGGGTATGAAGTGATTACTACTCTAAAGGCATCCGAAAGGACACGGGATATTCCGGTAATTTTTATCACGGGACTCGATGACAGAGATGCCGAGGAAAAAGGATTTGCCTTAGGTGCTGCCGATTATATCTCAAAGCCATTTCATCCGATAGTTGTAAAAATGAGAATTAAAAACCAGATGGATATACTCAAGCGGCTGCGGCAACAGGCATTGATGTCCAAAATATCACATAAATTCTTATCCGATGCTGATGATGAAGTCCTTTTCGGAGAAACATTAAAAATGGTCGGCGAATTTATGGAGTTATCACAGGTTTTGTTATATGAACAAGATGATGAGAGCACGGATCTTATATGTAAGCATGAATGGTCATGTCCGTATTTATCAAAGGAAACGCATATAGGAGAAAAATTTATAGCCGATGAGAAATTAAAGGTACTTGTTAATAATCTGCTGACAAACGAAGAATTTTGTATTCACTCAAATCATCAAGCCCATGCTGAAGCAGCTAAACATTTTCGTAACAATCACAGGAGCTTTATTACGACCCCGGTTTTTGTAAAAGGCAGAGTATGTGCGATGTTAGACTTTTCAAGAGAAGATGACGGGTCGTACTGGAGTACCAGTGAAATAGACCTTGCCGTACACGTATCCGGTATTTTATCAAGTGTTTATGAACGCAGTGCGATGGAGCACAAAGTTGTTGTAACAGAGTATCGTGATGCGATGCTGCAGGCGGCAAACGAAATGGCGATTTTGCTGTTTAACTCGTATGCGGATGATTTCGAAAAAGTCATAGATAAATGCATGAGTATAATAGCAGGAGCTGTAGGTGTAGATTGCATATATCTATGGAAGAACCTTACATCAGACGACAATTTATGTTGTATGCAATTATTTGAATGGTCTCCCAAGCAAACGATATTTGCAGACGGAACTTCGTTTACATACAATGAAGAGGTTCCCGGTTGGGAGAAAATATTATCATCGGGAAAATATATCAATAAAATCGTCAGCACCATGGCACTGCAGGAGCAGGCTATTTTAACAAATCGCGGGATATTATCAATTCTTGTCATTCCTATTTTTATGGATAATCAATTTTGGGGATATGTCGGATATAATGATTGCAAGGAAGAGCGGATTTTTACACATGAAGAGGAGTCTATTTTACACTCTGCAAGCTTGCTTATCGCCAACTCTTATGTCCGCAATGAAATGTTTCAGGAAATACTCGGAAAAACCTCTCAGTTGGAAAAAGCAATCAAATTGGCGAATACCGCCACTCAGGCAAAAAGTTATTTTCTGTCAAATATGAGCCACGAAATGCGAACACCACTCAATGCGATAATGGGTATGACTACGATTGGAAAAAGCACTAATGATGATGAAAAGAGAAAATATGCCTTTGATACAATTGAAGAGTCATCTTCTCATTTGCTCAAGATGGTTGAAGACATTCTCGATATGGCAAAACTTGAAACGGATAATATAGAGCTTACAAATGAGATGTTTGACTTGCCTTTAATGCTTGATGAAGTATTAAGTGATATACGTGTTTATGCGGAAAAGAAGCAACAAGATTTTTCTTTAGATATAGATAAAAATACACCAAACTTTATTTTTGGGGACAAAGATCGTTATGCTCAGGTAATAAAATGTTTGCTCGATAATTCTATCAAATTTACCCCTGACGGCGGTAAAATCAGTTTGGATATTTCCGGAGCAGAAAAATTTGAAGATAAATGTGTTTTGCATATAAAAGTCTCCGACAATGGTATAGGGATATCAGCCGAGCAGCAGGAAAAACTGTTTGATATTTTTGAACAGGCAGATAACAGTATGAAACGCACGTATGGCGGCACGGGACTCGGGCTTTCTATTTCAAGCCGTATTATTAAAATGATGGGCGGCAAGATATGGGTAAAGTCAGAGCTTGGAAAAGGAGCAGTCTTTAATATTTCCGTGAAAGTAAAATGCCGTTAGAATGACAAGGGGACGGGGGATTGTCATATATTGACAAACCCCCGTCCCCTTGTCATAATGTTGCCATGATAGCTTTTGATGAATATAAACAAAAAATAACGGCGCTGCGACCTGTGCTCGACGGTTTGAAAAACGCACTCAAGCTTGACGAGGCGGCAGCGGAGCTGAAACGTCTTGAGGCGGAAAGTGCCAAAGACGGATTTTGGTCGGATTTGGACAACTCACAAAAAGTGCTCCAACAGATAAAGCGTGAGAAAAACAAGATTGGGGCTTATGAAAAACTTGACGGGGCTTGGAGCGACTTGCAGACGCTGTGCCAAATGGGTGCCGAGGAAAATGATGAAAGCCTTCTTCCGGAAATAGAAGAAGAACTGTCTGCCTTTGAAAAAGCACTTGAAACGGCAAGGCTCGAGGTGCTGCTGTCAGGTGAGTATGACAACAACTCGGCGATTATGTCGTTTCATGCGGGAGCAGGCGGCACTGAGGCTCAGGATTGGGCACAGATGTTATACAGAATGTATACACGCTGGGCTGAGCGGCATAACATGAAGCTCAAGCTGCTTGACTGGCTTGACGGCGAGGAAGCGGGTATGAAGTCGGCTTCGATACAAATCGACGGCGAGAACGCCTACGGGCTTCTCAAAAGCGAAAACGGCGTCCATCGCTTGGTGCGGATTTCGCCGTTTGACTCATCGGGTCGCCGCCATACTTCATTTGCCGCGATAGAAGTAGCACCGCTTATCACTGATGATACTGCACTTGAGATAAAAAGTGAAGACCTGAGGGTTGATACTTTCCGTGCATCGGGAGCGGGCGGGCAGCATGTTAACAAAACCGAAAGTGCCATTCGTATCACTCACCTGCCGACGGGTTTGGTTGTTGCCTGCCAAATGGAACGCTCTCAGCATCAAAACCGCGAAGTTGCAATGCGGATGCTCCGCTCGAAGCTCTTAGAGATAAAAGAACGGCAGCATTTGGACAAAATAAGTGATATCAAGGGTGAACAGATGAAAATCGAATGGGGGAGTCAAATCCGCAGCTATGTTTTTATGCCCTACACTCTTGTAAAGGACAACCGCACAGGTTTTGAAAACGGCAATATAAATGCCGTCATGGACGGTGACCTTGACGGCTTTATCGAAGCATATTTAACAAATCACTCTTCTTCTTGACTAACCTCGACGATGGCTTCTTCAATCAAAGTGATGACATGCTCCATGACGGCCTTGTTGCCGTGCAGGTCCATAAATGCCACCTTGGGAACAAGTCCGCCTGCCATGTATTTGTGACCGCCACCGTCGCCGTTTGCCCGTGCAAAGGCGTTTTTTGCGATTTTACCCGCATTTAGCGTAAAGGTCTGCGACCTGACAGAAAAGTTAAAGCCGTTAAAGCATTTACTGTAAACAACCACAAAGGAAATATCGGCAAGCGAAATAAGCTTGTCGGCAAGCTCCGCCAAGGACTCCTTGGCTTTGTCATCGCCCGCAAAGCTGTAGGCGATATTATTTTTAATTGTAAGGTTTTCATACGCAACAATTGTTGTGCTGATGTCTTCGGGTCTTATAGCGTTTCGCCCGATGTTTGAGAGAATTTCAAGGTTTGCGATTTTATACAAAGCGGCGAAAATATCAACGTCCATCAGATACTTTCTGCGGCTCAAATCGTCCGTATCTATGCGTATGCCGTAAATAAGTAAGGCTGCCTGAACGGGGCTGAGCTGATAGTCTATGTCCAAGGCATACTCATATATCATGCTTGAGCAGGCGCCAAAATCGGGGCGTATATCCGCGTATTTGTATTCGTTTGCGATAAGCTCAGGGTGATGGTCGATACATGCTATATATTCGGCGGGAAGGGGAGCAACATTGCTGTTTTCTTTCTGGCAGTCAACAACAATGACTTGGTCTTCTTTTTGTACCAAGTGCTTGTTTGTGTCCGTGTCGAGACGTATGAGCTTAATGCCGAGGTTGTTGATAAGCTCGACAGTTTCGGGCTTGCTTATGACACCCGTATAAACAATGCCCGGCTCAAAGCCGACGCTTGTCAGCATGTCTGACATGACAGATGCACATGCGAGACAGTCGGGGTCGGGCGGGCGGTGCATTTGAATGTATAGCTTGCGCTCTTTGTCTATAACAGACATTAATTCTTTAAATCCCATTTTATCCTAACATACCGAGGATGCCTTGCGGACGGGCATTCGCTTGAGCAAGCACTGCGGTGGAAGCTTTTTGCAGTATGCTCTTTGCGGTCAATTCGGTCATCATTTTTGCCATGTCGCTGTCGCGAATACGACTTTCGGCGGCAGTGGCATTTTCAGCTTGAATGTCGAGCGCCTGCATACGGAACTCAAGGCGGTTTTGCATGGCTCCGAGATTGGCGCGCTGCATGGAAACATCGTTGATGGCGTTATCTATTGTGCCGATTGTACTTGAGGCGGCGGCACTGCTTGTTACGTTGGCATCTGTAGCGGCGTCGTACTCATCACCTTGCAAACCGAGAAGAGCACTTGCAGTCATAGCACCGATTTCGATGTCTGTGGTATCACCTTCGTTTGGACCTGATTGGATTGATACTGTGCCGGTTTCGCCGTTGAGAACATTAACGCCGTTGAATTCGGTTTTGTCTGCTGTGTCGTCAATTTCGTTAACGATGTTTTCAAACTCTCCTTGGAGTGCCGGACGGTCAACGTTGTTATCGTTTGTGTCATTTGCAGATTGCACGGCGATTTCGCGGGCACGCTGGAGCATTTCGTGAATTGACTGGAGTCCGCCCTCTGCCGTTTGAATGAGAGATATGCCGTCTTGGGTGTTGCGGGACGCCGTGAGAGCACCCATTATTTGGGAACGCATTCTCTCGGAAATAGCAAGACCCGCTGCGTCGTCTGCCGAGCGGTTGATGCGCTTGCCGGAACTGAGTTTTTCAAATCTGTTTGCAACAGCCTCGTTGTTTAATTTATTTTGCTTTTGTGCGTTTAGTGCACTGACGTTATTATTAATCCTCATGTCTATCTGCCTCCATTCAAAACCCTATATTATTGTCCTTAATAACATATTAAGATTATACAGTAAGTCATAAACAAATGTCAACCCCCGCCGTTTTGGTGAGGGTTGACATAATGTTATATCTTAGTACTTACCGAAATTGTCGTTGCCGGGTTCGTAAACATTGTCTGCGGGTACCGGTGGCAGTGCTTCCGCGGCTTTTGCACTTCTTGAAGGAAGCGCCGAGGAGCCGAAGCCTGCACTCTTAAGCTTGAATTGTGAAATGAGTTCTTCAAGCATTGTGGACTGGCTGCTCATTTCCTCTGATGCTGCAGCGGACTCTTGTGCCGTTGCACTGTTTTGCTGAACAACCTGTGCTACTTGGTCGATACCTGTGTTGATTTGTGTAATACCGAGGGATTGCTCTTCTGAAGACTTTGCAATCTCGCTGACGATATTTGTGCTCTCGCTGATACCGGATACGATTTCTGCAAGACTTTCGGCTGTTTCGCCTGCGATACGTGCGCCAAGCTCGGCTTTTTCCATTGAGTTTTGGATAAGACCGCCGGTGTCTTTGGCTGCTTCAGCAGATTTTGCAGCGAGGTTACGTACTTCCTCAGCAACAACAGCGAAGCCTTTACCGTGTTGTCCTGCTCTTGCAGCTTCAACAGCAGCGTTGAGTGCGAGAATGTTCGTCTGGAATGCTATGTCGTCGATAACTTTAATAACCTTGCTGATGCTCTGACTGGCTTGGTTAATCTCGTGGACTGCTGTGGTCATCTCGCCCATTTGACCGCTGCCTTTTTCTGCGTTGCCCATAATTGTTTTGGCAAGCTGAGCGGCACGTTCTGCCATGCCGGCATTTTCTTTTGTTTTTTGAGCAATTTCGCCGATTGATGCGGAGAGCTCTTCAACAGAAGCTGCTTGCTCGGTTGAGCCTTGAGCGAGTGATTGTGCGCCGTCTGCGATTTGCTTCGAACCTGTGGATACTTGGTTTGATGCAGAGTTGATTTCACCGAACATTGTGTTAAGGTTGTCGAGTGTTCTCTCAAGTGAGTTACCAATGGTGTCATTGGCAGAGAGGACATGAACACTTGTGGTGAGGTCGCCGTCAGCGATAGCACTGAGGTTCTGCTCAATTTCTGTCAGATGAGAGATGATGCCTTTGAAGCCTCTTGCACAGTCACCGAGTTCGTCTTTGCGTGTGGCTGTTTCATTGGCTGATCTGTTTGTGGCATCGTCAAAGTCAAGTCTGCCCTCAGAGCCGATGAGTTTGAATGCATTGGCAATGATAGACAGCGGCTTTGCAATGAGACCGGAAATGTAGAAAGCAAGGAACATTGCAATGATGATTGAAACAACTATTACTACAATAATAACTGTAAGTAACATTGTTGCCATTTGGTCTGCCGCTTGGTAAGAGTCCGCACCTTCTTCCATGAGGAGGTCGATAGCAGTATCGAATTTATCCATCATGGTGTAGGAGAGTTCTCTACATTTGTCAAGATTGTCGTCAATAATATGGAAGTAATCATAGTTTTGTGTTGATGCATACAAGCGCGCATTATCGCGGATTGCATTTACTACGGGAAGATATTCGACTTCGTACATCTTCTTGGCATCTTCGTACAGCTTGCTTACGTCATCGTTTTCTACGTATTTGCCGAATTCGCTTAAGTTATAAGCAATTTCCGGCAGCAGCTTAGAGGTGTAGTCCCATGCATCTTCTACGCCTTTTTCGTTGCCTTTTTCAGCGTACAGGACCATTTCGCGGACATTAACTCTTGCGTTTTGAAGTTCTTCTGTGGCTTTGCCGAGATAGGGCAGGGGTACGGTCTTGGTGTAGTACATTTCGGTTTTTGAACTGTTGATACTGTTCATGCCGAAAATGCCGACAACACCGATAATCGTCGCCAAAAGAACAACCAATAGGAAGCTGACGATTAATTTCATGGATACTTTCATGTTTTTCATTGTGTTTACTTTCCTCCTGAATATCAATAAGTACTCAAATTTATATTCCACTCATGAATATAGCAAAAAATACCATAAAATGTCAAGTTATTATGTGAAATATATCATAAAAAAAGAAATATTGCGGTTTTATAATGAAAAATCAATGCAATAATTGTGTATTTGATTTATTTTTGGTAGAATTATTTTATGTTTAAGCTTATTAAAAACGAAAATGAAGGTGCACTTCGTGCACGGAGGGGTGAATATACCACGGCACATGGTGTGATACAAACACCCGTGTTTATGAATGTCGCGACGCAGGCTGCGATAAAGGGCGCTCTTTCAAGTGGTGACTTAAAGGATGTCGGATGTCAGGTAGCCCTTGCAAATACTTATCATTTGCATAACCGACCGGGTGACGCGCTTATCGCAGAGCTTGGCGGGCTTCATAAGTTTATGGTATGGGACGGTCCGATTTTAACCGACAGCGGTGGGTTTCAGATTTTTTCACTTGCAAAGCTGCGGAAGATAACCGAAGAAGGTGTCTCGTTCAACTCACATGTTGACGGGCGTAAGATTTTTATGTCCCCCGAGGATAGTATCAAAATACAGAAAAACCTCGGTTCGGACATTATTATGGCATTTGATGAGTGTGTGGAAATTCCGTCACCTTACGAATATGTAAGGAAGTCATGCGACAGGACTTATAATTGGTTGGTAAGGTGCAAGAGTGAGGTAGCATTTGGGGAAGAAGAATATCGACCATCCCTCTTTGGTATTAACCAAGGTACTACATTCCCCGACCTGCGTATATCTCATATGCAAAGAATTGCGGAACTTGATTTGCCCGGATATGCTATCGGCGGTTTGGCTGTCGGCGAAACAACACAGGAAATGTATGATACCGTTGAAATAGTCGAGGAGCACATGCCTGTGGACAAGCCGCGTTATCTTATGGGCGTCGGAACACCGCAAAATATTGTTGAGTGTGTTGCACGCGGTGTTGACTTCTTTGATTGTGTGATGCCTGCCCGAAACGGGCGGCACGGGCGGCTCTACACATGGAGTGAGGGCAGCATCAACATTAATAATAAGAAGTATAAGGACGACAGCAGACCGATAGATGAACTATGCGGTTGTCCGACCTGCAAGGTTTATACCCGTGCGTACATAAGGCATTTGTTCAAAGCAGGGGAGATGCTTGCAATGCGCTTATCGGTTTTGCACAACCTATACCATTATAATACTCTAATGTCACGTATTCGGCAGTCGCTCGAAAACGGGACATTTGAGGAACTTAGGAGGGCTGTGAATGAAACTCCATAAAGATATAAACGGACTTATAACGGCACCGGGGCTTGTAGATATACATGTGCATTTTCGCGAGCCGGGGTTTGAATATAAGGAAGATATAATCTCAGGCTCGCTTGCCGCAGCAGCCGGAGGCTTTGCCACATGCTGCTTCATGCCAAACACCTTGCCTGTTTTGGACAGCAAGGAAGAAATTGAAAAAATCTTACAAAAAGCAGCGGGGTCGCCAATAAGAGTGCTGCCCATTGCAGCAGTAACTCTCGGACAGCAGGGTAAGAAACTCACGGATTTTGCAGCACTAAAAAAAACAGGTGCAGTTGCATTGTCCGACGACGGTTTGCCGATTGCAGATGATGAGATAATGCGAAGTGCCATGAAACTCGCTGCCGAAAATGACATACTCCTTATCAGCCATTGCGAGGACGAAGCGGAAATGGCAGCACGTGATGTAAAACTTGCCGCCGAGCTTGGAGTTAGAATACATATAGCACATATCAGCTTAAGCGAAACTGTCGATATAATCAGAAAAGCAAAAGACGACGGAGTTCGGGTAACAGCTGAAACCTGCCCGCACTATTTTTCTTTGACAAGTGACGAGGTAGCAAAGCAGGGTGCAAACGCATGTATGAACCCTCCACTCAGAGAAAAAAGAGATGTTGAAGCAATAATAAAAGGGCTTTGTGATGGTACAATAGATGTAATAGCAACAGACCATGCGCCACACTCGCAGGCTGAGAAGGCTCTGCCCGTGGGCAGGGCTCCAAACGGGATTATCGGACTCGAAACATCGCTTGCGGTTTCGCTTACATTTTTATATCATACAGGAAAGCTTGATATTGATGATATAATAAAGTTAATGTCGGTTAATCCGGCTAAGATACTCGGACTGACACAAACAGACGATGATTTGGTTGTCTTTGACCCGAACGAGCAGTGGATTGTAGAGCCGTCTGTGTTTAAGTCGAAATCACGAAACACACCATATGCAGGAATGAGACTGCAGGGCAAAGTAAAACAGACGGTTGTAAATGGTGAAGTAGTATATAATGAATAGAGGACAAAGGATAGAAGACAACGCCGTCATCACGAGGAGCCATTAATGGCGACGTGGTGATCCAGAAAAATGATTACTGGATTGCCACGCCACTCCGTGGCTCGCAATGACGAAAGAATAGTAGGAGGTTTTACCATGTCGTTTGCAAGGCTGCAAAAGAAAATTGATGAACTCAATAACCCGACGGTTGTCGGCTTAGACCCTGATTTGGCACATATTCCGCCGGATATTATGGAAAAGTGCATTGAGGAATACGGCGAAAACCTTGAAGCCGCTTCCCGTGCAATAATCCTCTTTAACATGGGCTTAATTGATGCTCTGTGTGACATTGTGCCTGCCGTTAAGCCGCAGTCCGCTTATTACGAAATGCTCGGAGCGCATGGTGTTTTGGCACTGAGCCTCACCTGTGAGTACGCGGCGTCAAAAGGAATGTACGTTATAATCGATGCAAAACGCGGAGACATCGGCTCAACAGCGGCGGCATACAGCGCGGCATATCTTGGCACAGTCAAGGTTGGCGAGTCGGAGTTTATGCCGTTTAATGCCGATGCTCTTACAGTTAACACATACCTCGGCTCGGACGGCTTAAAGCCCTTTATTGATACTGCAATAGAACATGACAAGGCGATTTTTGCTCTTGTTAAGACCTCAAATCCCTCGGCAGCCGAAATACAAGACAAATCAATTGGCAAAGACATGGTTTATCATGTAGTAGGGGACCTGCTCGAAGATATTTCAAAGGACACCATTGATGAGTTCGGATACTCACGTGTCGGGGCTGTTGTGGGAGCAACATATCCTATTGAAGCGGAATTTTTACGCAATCGCCTCAAACATACGTTTTTCTTAGTGCCGGGCTATGGCGCTCAAGGCGGCACGGCAAGCGATGCAGCGTTTTCGTTTGACAAAAACGGGCGCGGTGCGATTGTAAATTCTTCGCGCGGGATTATCGCAGCATGGAAAAAGAGCGACTGCGATTATATGGAAGCCGCTCGCGAGGAAGCTATTAAAATGAGAGATGAATTGCGCTCCGTTCTTAAAAAAGGGAAATAGCATTTTTAATCTGATTGAGTGTAGAGTATTAAGACTGTTTACGAAATTTCAGAAAAGAAGCAACCTTGTCTGAACGAAGTGAGTTTGGTTGCTTCCTGAAATGAGTTTTACAGTCTCTTATGCTCGAAACGTGTAAAGAATAAAAATGTTATTTTCTCTTTTTATTATAATTCTTCTAAACTTGCTTCCAAGTTGCTCAGCAGTGCGCTTTGCCGGCTGAGCTTTTCGCGCTCTGTATTTACCACCTGCTCAGGTGCTTTTGCGGTAAATGCGGCATTAGCCAGCTTCTGCTCAAGCTTTTCGATGTCTGCTTTTGCCTTGCTAATCTCTTTTTCGATACGCTCACGCTCTTTTGCGACATCAACAAGCTCCGAGAGTGGCATAAAGAGCCTTGCATCGTTTGTAACAGCCGTGACAAAGCCGCTTATATCGGCAGGTGGCTTTGATGTAACAGTTACGGTTGACGCATATGCAAGTCTTGCTATGTAAGACTCGCCCGCTTCAAAAATATCGGGCTCGTCAGTGACGATAATCAGTGCAGATTTTTTTGACGGTGGTACATTCATTTCGGAGCGCCGCGAGCGAACGGCATGTATAGCCGCTTTCACAGACTCAAATTTTGCTTCTTCTATCGGAAAATTCAAAGCCTCGTCAAATTTAGGATATGCCCTTGTCATTATTGCAGGGGCGAACGCAGTTCGTCCGCTATAAAGTGCTTGATATATCTCCTCTGTGATGAAAGGCATGAAGGGGTGGAGCAAAGTAAGGAAATCCGTGAGAACACGGACAAGTACTTGCTGTGCAGTGTCGTCAACATGCTCGGAATTGCTGTTTGTTATTTGTAGATTAGTTAGACGTGGCTTTGTCAACTCGATATACCAGTCGCAAAAATCGTCCCAAATGAAGTCATAAATCTTAGCTGCAGCCACCCCAAGTTCATACTTATCGATGTTGTCGCTGACCTCACCCGCAAGACGGTTCAGCTTTGATAAAATCCATTTATCCTCGAGCTCTAAAGGCAAAGAACCGTCCCTCTGTCTCATTTCGCCCAAATTCATCATGACATAACGGCTTGCATTCCAGATTTTGTTTGCGAAATTTCTCATTGCTTCGCAGCGCTCGGGATAAAACCTCATGTCATTGCCGGGACTGTTTCCCGTCACAATGTAAAATCGCAGTGCATCTGCACCGTATTTATCTATAATTTCAATGGGGTCAACACCGTTACCGAGTGACTTGCTCATTACTCGCCCTTGGCTGTCGCGTATCATGCCATGCATAAAGACAGTATGAAACGGTGCTTGCTTCATAAATTCCATACCCGAGAAAATCATACGGGCAACCCAGAAGAAAATGATATCATAGCCTGTTACAAGTACGTCTGTAGGGTAGAAATACTCAAGGTCCTCAGTCTTATCAGGCCAGCCGAGTGTAGAAAACGGCCACAGAGCAGAAGAAAACCAAGTGTCGAGCACATCTTCGTCACGCTTTATATCCGCACTGCCGCATTTCCCGCACTTGTCGGGGTCTGTGCGGCTGACTGTAACATGACCGCAGCTGCAATACCATGCGGGTATCTGGTGTCCCCACCAGAGCTGACGGGAAATGCACCAGTCGCGTACATTTTCCATCCAGTGAGTATAAATCTTTGAAAAACGCTCCGGCACAAAGCGGATAGTATTATCTTCGACAACTCTGATTGCCTCGACAGTCAGCGGCTTCATGCTGACAAACCACTGCTTTGACGCAACAGGCTCAACAACCGTGCTGCAACGGTGGCATGTTCCGATGTTTAGCTTGTGCTCCTCGGTTTTAACAAGCAAATCAAGCTCTTCAAGGTCGCGAAGTACTTCTTTGCGGGCATCGTATCTGTCAAGTCCGTTATATTTACCACTGTTTATTATCTTTGCGTTATCATCAATGACCAAAACCTGCTCAAGATTATGGCGCTGACCGATATCAAAGTCATTAGGGTCATGCATGGGTGTGATTTTGACACAGCCTGTACCAAATTCGCTGTCAACATAGTCATCAGCGATAATTGGAAGCTCGCGTCCAACAAGCGGAAGTACCGCTGTTTTGCCTATCAAGTGCTTATATCTCTTATCTTTTGGATTAACAGCAACAGCGGTATCGCCGAGCATGGTCTCGGGGCGAGTCGTTGCAACCACTAATGTATCAAGTGAACCCAGAACAGGGTAACATAGATGATATAAAAGGCTCTCGCGCTCCTCATGCTCAACTTCGGCGTCTGAGAGAGCTGTTGTGCAGTTAGGACACCAGTTGATAATGCGCAAGCCCTTATAGATAAGACCCTTTTCATACAGGTTTACAAAAACCTCACGCACTGCCTTGCTGCAGCCTTCGTCCATGGTAAATCGTTCGCGCGACCAGTCGCAGGAAGTGCCGAGTTTTTTGAGTTGCTCTACAATACGGCTGCCGTAAGTGTGCTTCCAAGCCCAGACACGCTCGAGAAATGCTTCCCGACCAAGGTCGTAGCGGGTGAGCCCCTCATTATTCCGAAGCTCTTCCTCAACCTTTATTTGAGTTGCAATCCCTGCATGGTCAGTCCCCGGCACCCAAAGCGCAGCATAACCTTGCATACGCTTGAAGCGTATCAGGATATCCTGCAGTGTGTTGTCGAAGGCGTGACCTAAATGAAGCTGACCTGTAACGTTGGGCGGCGGAATTACTATAGTAAAGGGCTTTTTATCGGGGTCAATGACGCCGGTAAAGTATTCTCCCTTTTCCCAGAGTTTGTAAATTTTGTCTTCCACCAACGATGGGTCATAAGTTTTTTCAAGCTCTCGCATTATAATCGCTCCATAAAAAATTTCATGTAATTATAGTTTATTACTTAATTGCTGTCAACTTGGAGAGTCTCTCGAGTGCAGGCTCGTAGTCACCGCAGTTTTTGTACATTTCTATAGCATCTTCAATCATTTCCACACATTCAAGAATGACACCGATGTTAAAGTACGAAAGATATGACGTAATTCCGCTAAAATCAACAGTATCAGCACCAATGCAGCTCTCATAACTTTCGACTGCTTCTATAAGCATACCGTTATTTTGAAGCACATGTGCCGTCAAAAAACGAAACTGCGGGTTGTAATTATAGTGCTTAGCGTACTTATCTATAAGCTCAAGTGCCCTATCGTACTCAGTCGTATTGATAAGAGCATAACCATAACACTCAACTGCGTCATAAACGTACTCCAAGTTTGTGCCGGGAGCGTGCGTTAGTGCCTTTTCAAAGTAATCGCAAGCTACAGGCAAATTACGCTCGTTGCAAAAGTAACTCTTACCAAGCTGATACAGTGTGTATGCATCAGTCGGGTTTTGCTTTAGCTCGGATAATAAAAGCTCCTCATTTCGCTTTAACTTTAGCTCCACACGCTCAAATTCAGGCAGATAACCATGGTGGGCAATAAGTAAGGATAAATTTACAATCTTTTTTGGACTATCTGCAAGTGGTGTTATTTGCTCATGTATGGTCCCTGTCATTTGATGAGTTTTTCTGTTATATAGTCTTGATTCATGCCGTGTTATATTGTCCGTCAACTCCACTCTTGTAAGAGCTCCGACGAGATTAGGGTCTTTCATAAAAGCGGCAAGCTCATCGACATCAACACTTAGAACTTCCTCGTCTGCATCAATGTAAATAACCCAGTCATTACTTGCCTTACTTGCCGAAAAATTTCGGGCAGCGGAAAAATCACTTATCCACTCAAAATTATATACCTTAGCACCATGCTCTTTTGCAATTTCGACTGTTTTATCGGTCGAACCCGTGTCAACAACGATAATATCCTTAAATCCAAGCACACGCTTTGCGCTTTCCAAAGCAGTAGCAAGAAAGGGCTCTTCATTTTTTGCAATCATGCAAAGACTAAGTGATTTGCTGATGTCCATAAGTCAAATCTCCGTTGCGCTTCAATTCGTTTCATTTTAACACACCACAATTCAAATTGACATTAATATTTCAAAATAGTAGTATAGCTGTAACAATAATTAATATCTGAGTGGGAGTAATAAAATGCAAATTGTCTTACTATCGGGTGGTTCGGGAAAGCGCCTGTGGCCGCTTTCAAATGATGTGCGTTCCAAGCAGTTTCTAAAGGTGCTCACAGATGAAAGCGGGAAAAAACAATCAATGGTTCAGCGTGTGTATTCACAGATAAAGGAAGTGCACCCTGATACGGACATTACCATTGCAACAAACGAAATGCAGCTTGACATTATACATAAGCAGCTTAGCGATAGTGTGAGTGTTGTGGTCGAGCCAACACGGCGAAACACATTCCCTGCGATTGCACTTACCTGTGCTTATTTGGCTATGGAAAAAAATATCAGCATGGATGAAACAATCATTGTTCTCCCGGCTGACCCGTACACAGAGCTTAGTTTCTTCAACACATTAACGGGGCTTGAAAAGCTGATAAACGAAGATGCCGCAGATGTTGCGCTTATCGGGATAAACCCTCTGATACCAACATCAAAGTACGGTTATATAGTGCCAAAATCGGAGATTAAAACCGGAGCATACTCAGTTTCCCGCTTTGTTGAAAAACCCGATGAAAAGACTGCGGCAGCGCTGATACACGAGGGAGCATATTGGAATGGTGGTGTGTTTGCCTTTAAGCTCGGATATATTATGGACATTGTAAAAGAAAACGTGAATTTCGCGGATTTTAAGCAGCTGTATGACAAGTATGATGAGTTAGAAAAAACAAGCTTTGACTACAAGGTTGTTGAAAATGCCGGGCGTGTTGCGGTTATGCCGTATTATGGAAAATGGACAGACATAGGAACATGGCGGACGCTGACTGACGAAATGACGGATGCCGTAGCAGGTAAAGTTGCAACGGAAAAAACACGTAACACATTCATTATCAACGAACTCGACATACCGATTGTAGCTCTCGGCACAAAGGATATTGTGATAGTCGCAAGCGAAGACGGCATACTCGTATCGGATTTAATGGAAAGCTCCCACCTCAAGACCGTCGTAGACAAGCTCGAAGCGTAACATCCCGCATTGACAAAAATGCCCTGAAATAGTAGAATAACCGTGGTGATTTAACATTTGCCATGCAAGGGGAAAACAATGAAAAAAGTTATCACATACGGGTCATTTGACTTGTTTCACGAGGGTCACTTCAACCTGCTCAAACGTGCTAAAGCACTTGGCGATATGCTGATTGTAGGCGTCACCACAGAACAATACGACGTATCAAGAGGAAAAATGAACGTCGTAGACTCACTGATGCGCAGGATAGATAACGTACGCCAATCAGGTCTTGCTGACGAGATAATCATCGAAGACCACGAAGGTCAAAAAATCGAAGACTTGCAGAAATACAATGTAGACATAATAGTCTTTGGCTCTGACTGGATAGGGAAGTTCGATTATCTGCGGGCTTATTGTGAGGTTGTATACCTCGACCGTACAAAAGACGTTTCAAGTACCATACTAAGACACGAACGCCTTGGTATTGTTAAACTTGGTATAGTTGGTACGGGACGCATCGCCGAGAGATTTATCCAAGAGATAGTCTTTGTCAGCGGAGCTGAAGCTATTAGTGCTTATAATCCAAGAAATAAAAGTGCAAAGGATTTCGGTGAAAGGCATAAACTGACATATTTCCACGGAGAGTACGAAAAGTTCCTTGAAAGCATAGATGCCGTATACATTGCAACGCCCCATAATACGCACTATGATTACACGCACAAAGCGCTTAAAATGGGGAAGCATGTCCTTTGTGAAAGACCGATGGTTCTTACCGAGCATGAGGCAAGAGACCTTTACAACACTGCCGATAAGAACAAACTTGTTCTTATGGAGGCTGTCAAAACAGCGTATACTCCGGGGTTTATTAATCTATTATCAATAGCTCGCGGCGGGCGAATTGGCACGATATACGACGTAGAAGCTGCATTTACGAAGCTTGTGCCATATTCAAGCAGAGCAAGGGAATATGATGCAACAGTAGGAGGCAGCTTTACCGAGCTTGCAAGCAACTCGCTGCTCCCTATTATCAAGCTTTTGGGTTATAACTACGAAACGCTGGAATTTGAAAGCTTTCAGGCAAAAAACGGCACAGATATGTATGCAAAAGCAATGTTTAAGTACAAGAATGCTATAGCAACAGCAAAAACAGGTCTTGGTGTAAAAAGTGAAGGGCAGCTACTCGTGTCAGGTACGAAAGGCTACATCCTTGTAAGATCGCCGTGGTGGATATTAAAATCTTTTGAAGTCTGTTATGAAAACCCCGAAGAAAACGAGTCCTTTTCCGCACCATTCCCGGGGTTTGGACTTCGCTACGAGATTGCCGATTTTGTACGCAACATAGCAGACCCGACACATCAAAATTTTAAGTTTACACATGAAGACTCAATTTTTATGAGCAGTGTAATTGAGAAGTTCTTAAAAGCAACAAGACAAGGAGTATAACCATGAAATACGCATTGGTTACAGGTGCTACAACAGGTATGGGTCTTGCAATAGCAAAAGAGCTTATATCAAAAGGCTACTTCGTATATATGCATTATATCGAGGAACTTTCGATAGTAGACACTGTTACATTAGCGCCTGACATATATAAGCTGATAGAAACAGATTTTTCGTATCCCGAAAGTGCGGATATTTTAGTCCGGCAAATAATCGAGGACGGTGTAAAGCTTGATTGTGTCGTACTCAATGCCGGTACAACCTGCCGCAAGGATTTCGGTGAAATAAACTATGACGACTGGAACGCAGTCATGAATGTCAATGTCAACTCTCCGTTTCTTATATGCCAAAGTCTTGCGCCGGTTATAAAGGACTTTGGTTCTATTATTTTTATCGGTTCAAGTATGGGGATACACCCGCACGCAAGTGTAAGTGTCTATAGTGTATCAAAAGCAGCAACCCACATGCTCGCAAAGTCTCTGGTGAAGCATTTTGCCGACCGCAAAATAAGAGTAAACGCAGTAGCACCCGGATTTATAGACACGCAGTGGCAAAAAGATAAGCCGCAGTGGCACATAGAAAAGATTGAAAGTAAGATTGCACTCGGGCGCTTTGGCACTCCCGAAGAAATAGTTGATGCCTGTATGTTTTTGCTTAATAACACATACATGAACGGTTCGGTTCTTCAAATCGACGGTGGGTATGATTTTGAATAATTTGCTATTTGCATATTGTGCAAAAATATAGTTGCAATATGTAAAAAAATCATTTGCAATATGTAAATAACATGATATAATCATCATGCAATAACTCTGCAAAATCCGCATTTGGAGGTATAATTCATGTCACTAAAAAAAGATGGTTATTTACCTCGTATTATTGATGCGGAAATTGAAGAAAATCTACAAATATCCGGAGCTATATTAATTGAAGGTCCTAAGTGGTGTGGTAAAACTTGGACATCACTTAACCATGCAAATTCTGTAACATACATTATGGATTCAAGTGGTGATTATAGTAACAAACAACTTGCTTTATTTGATCCGGCATCAATATTAATAGATAATAAACCACAATTAATTGATGAATGGCAAGAAGTCCCGAGTATATGGGATGCTGTTAGATTTGATATAGATCAGAATCCTGGATATGGTAAGTATATTTTAACAGGCTCTGTTCTTCCTCCGAATAATTCATACTTACATAGTGGCGTGGGTAGAATAACTCCTATACGTATGCGACCTATGACATTATTTGAATCTTCCGACTCAACAGGGAAAATATCGCTAAAAGCAATATTTGATGGTGATAATATTGAGCCATTTTTAATAAACATTGATATTTTGCGTCTTATTGAT
>WQXY01000008.1 GCA_009781515.1 Oscillospiraceae bacterium | reverse complement strand
TAAATGCGAGCGCGAGGGTCATAGCTATTGTTTTCTTCATTTTGTTCTTTCTCCTCTTAAAAATTGTTTGATATCGCAAGGGTTTGACAGTCCCCTCGTCCGCGTATTATCAGTTATCTATAGGATACATTCCCCAAGGCGGAACACCAAGTACAAGTATGTCGAATCGCATTGTGTGATAGCAACGAAATCCTTCAGTAATTATTGAATCCACTGTTGAATATCCCATATTGACCTCAAATATATAAACTTCTTTTCCATCGGGAAAACATGAACACTTCCACTCAATCTCATTCGAATAAGTAACAGTACCGTGCATCAATCCGTCAACAAATTCCCCCTCATACATAAATGTTACAAAGGGCATCTCAGCGCCATCTATAATAGGTTTAGCTTGCCACGTTAAGATTCCGTGTCCATTTGGCAAGCCGCTTTTCCAATAGCCTTCATATGCATAAACGGAGTATTCGTAATGATGTAACCCATCGGGTAAATCAGTGGCATCTGAACTGCGTTGCTCATCGCTACTGGCACCGTTGTCCAATCCTGTACCATCACCGCTGGTTGTTGTGTCACCACCGCCGCTGTTGTCCTGAGTTTGCTGTGTACCGGAGTCGTCACCGCCGCCGCTGTTCCCGGAAGGCGCGGCCCCATAGTCTACCGTTCCGGCATCGAACTTTTCACTGTCGCCTGCACTCAGCGTTGCCAACACTTCATCTGTTTTAGAATTCTTAACTACAACGGAGCCGCTTTCGACATAAACATCGACAATACCGGTTACGGGGTTGTAATCCACCATAAACACCGTGCCGCGTACTCCAAGCGCGACATTTCCGGCATAAACGGTGAAGTCTTCGCCGGTTTTTAGTTGCTCTTTTATTTTTATCGTTAAGTATCCCTCAAGCAAAGTAAGCGCAAACCCCGATGATTGTTTGTCTACACGCAAGGCAGTAAATTCTTCAAGCCATGCTGTTTTGTCATTGTCTAACTTCAACTCCGCTTCGCTTGCGGCGGCTGTGCGGACGGTGTCAAGGTTGCTTAGCCGCATACCCCCGCGGGCATCAAAGTCTCTGTCATTACGTTCGAGTGTCACCGTGCCGTGCATGGACACGATTGTTACGGTTCTGTGTGTGTCAGATGAACAGGCGGCGAGGGTGAAGGATAGCGTGAGTATGAGTACGAGCGCGAAGGTTAATGCGAGTAATTTTTTCATTTTATGTTGTGCTCCTGTTTATAGGTTTATTAGAACGCAAAAAGCATTCGTTTGCCCATAGGGAAAACAAATGCTTTTAGTTATGAATAGTAATTATTTATTGCTTGCTTGCTTGCTTGCTTGCTTGCTTGCTTGCTTGCTTGCTTGCTTGCTTGCTTGCTTGCTTGCTAAAATATTATCAATTGGATTTTTCATAATGTCAAGTACCTATATCAGCTTATATCGTGTCGTGAATTATAACATAATTTTATTATTGTGTAAATAAATTTGCACTCATAATATCAGCATGGCGTCGCCGAATGAGAAGAACCTATATTTTAAGCTAATTGCTTCTTCATATGCCCTCAATGTGTTCTCTCTGCCTGCAAATGCGGAAACAAGCATAATGAGCGTGCTCTCGGGCAAATGGAAATTTGTAATAAGCCCGTCGATACACTTAAACTCATATCCCGGATAAATAAACATATCGGTACTCCCTGTTTGTGCCGATACCCTGCCTTTTGAGTCTGCGACAGCCTCAATCGTGCGGCATGATGTTGTCCCGACGGCAATAACTCTGCCGCCGTTTTCTTTTGTTTGGTTAATTATCGCGGCTGCTTCTTTGGATATAACAAAAAACTCGTCATGCATTGTGTGGTCTTCTATTTTTTCCGTTTTTACGGGACGAAATGTACCAAGCCCGACATGTAGGGTGATGTAACAAATCTCTATACCCTTTTGCTTTAACTTATCAAGCAGCTCATGCGTAAAATGCAAACCTGCGGTCGGAGCGGCAGCAGAGCCGACCTCACGGGAATATACCGTCTGATAACGCTCCGCATCTTTAAGCTCCTCATGTATGTATGGCGGGAGCGGCATCTTCCCAAGACTCTCAAGCACCTCAAGAAATATCCCGTCAAAATGAAACTCAATCAGCCTGTTTTTGTTATCGAGCGTTTCTTTGACCGTTGCGGTCAGTTCGCCGTTTCCGAATATAAGCTTTGTCCCTGTCTTTACTTTTCTGCCGGGGCGAACCAAACATTCCCAAAGACGCTCATGCTCACAGAGCAGCAGCACCTCGACAAAACCGCCTGTTTCACGCCTGCCAAGCAGCCTTGCAGGCAAAACACGCGAGTCGTTGAGCACAAGGCAATCCCCCTTAGAAAGCATATCCGGCAGCTCATAGAAAAACCTGTGACTTGTCTGCCCGCTGATACGCTCCATGCAAAGAAGCCGCGAATTATCGCGGCTTTTTAGTGGCGTTTGTGCTATTAATTCATCGGGCAAGATGAAACTGAAATCCTTTTTAAGCATATGCAAATACTCGACTATGTAGTTGTAATTTGAACTCCTGTGAAGTAATGCTGTATTATCTGCTGGGCAGTTCTGCCAAAGTGCAACGCCTGTGAATACGCACCCCATTGGCTCATACCGACACTGTGCCCCCAACCTCTGCCATTAACAATGAAGTTGCCGTTCACAGGACCCGTAGCTGCGCCCTCTGTAACACTCGGACCGCCGCCTGCCACATTTACAATGTTGCCCGAACCGTCAATCGCCATAAGCGAGCCTGATACTGCAGAAACGCCTGAGCCTGTGATTGCGCTGTATTGGTTAAGATTAACGCTCAAGGCAGGCATATTGACAAATATCGCACTTCCGGGCTGCCATGTAACGGCTCCGATGTTAAAACGCTGTGAGCGCAGAGGGGTTGCTCCAAATAAGGATTGAAGACCTGCACGGCGCGAGAAAGTATAATCTCTGCCGTTTGTATCCGTAGCAACAACACTGACGACATTACCCGTTGGTGAGTATTGACTGACACGAAGCGTAGCAATCGTGGACGCCCCTGCATGCCCTGCATTTCTCACGCGCGCAGTAATATCCTCCTGTGATATTGTGATTGTCCAGTTGTAGTTTGAAATGAGCGAAGCTATTCTGTCTTCATAATCATCAATTACACCACGCAGATAAGGCAGCGGCGTTCCCGCCCAAATATTCTCATTATTTTCGGAAGCTCCGCCGTGAGATGATACATAAAATGTCTGCGCCAATGCACCGTTGTATGTTACAACCATTCCCGCAGTGCTTGTAACTGCTGTATTTGAGTTGTTACTTGCATTATTTCTGCCGCGGTAAACCTGACAGTCCATTGTGTTACAAAGGTCAAATCCATGAGCGGTATTATGCTTGTTGAGCTGCGAGAGTGCATATGTTCTCGCACAAATCGCCTGTGCTTTGAGTGCTTCAAGCGGCCAGTTCGGGCTCATTTCATAAGGCACCACGCCCTGCACATAGTCTTCCAACTCAACGATATTAACGACTGTCAGTGCGGTGCTGACGCGTCTTTCAAAGCGGAAACCACCAAAATACTGATCACCTCTAAAATGCGTAGAGGGTCTGGCATCATTTATTGGTCTGATACCAAATATGAGCGCCGGATTTGCAGTGTTGTCAAACTCGAAAATTACATTTCCCGTTCCCATGACAGCAACAGTTATTGTCCTTGCCGTTCCTGCATCACGGGTGTGATGAACCGAGCGGCGTGCAGCATTTGCCTCTGTATCTGAGGTGTAATTACCGTAAATGGGCATAAACGGGTTTGCATGACCCGCATTATATCTGATAAACCCGTCGGGAATTTCTGCAATCTGCGCATAAGCGTCCCCTGCATTTGCATGACCTGAGCTGATACGCCAGTGTATAAATCCAACAGCCGCAGAACCTGCCGCCGGTGCTCCCGTGCCGACCGAAAAATACTGCCCCGAAAACTCGGCGCTCGGGTTCCACTGCATATTATGGTCAATCATAACAGATATACGCGTTTCGGCGGTCGCGGCAACCGGATGAAACACGAGATTTGCATCGTAAAACCCGAACTCATATCCGCTGCCGACCCCGTTTATGAAGTTTGCAGAGGGCAGTGCCGTCGTCCCGTAATTGAGCCCAATACGAAGTGTTCTGCGGGCAGGAATGTTTGCGCTTGCATCAAGCGGCAGAGCAAACGGCAGAGCCACGCACACTACGAGAAGAACGGCTATAAATCTTGTAAATTTCTTCGCAAAACCCATACTTACGACCTCTTTAGTATTGCAAAAAATATACGTGTATGATACACTATTTTTCGCTAAATTTCAAGTCTTTTTTACAATTTGTTACATTTATTTACAAAATTATCACAAAAGAAAGAGCTATAATGAAAAGATACAAGGTTGGTATAATAGGAGCAACGGGAATGGTTGGACAGCGATTTGTAACCCTAATCGCAAACCACCCGTGGTTTGACCTGACCTGCGTCGCTGCAAGCAGCCGCTCTGCGGGTCAAACATACGAGGACGCAACAAACGGACGTTGGCTGATGCAAGAGCCGCTCCCGCAGTCTGCAAAAAATCTCACCGTACTTGCGGCAGAAGCTGATATACAAAAAATCGCCGGTGAAGTTGACTTTGTTTTTTCCGCCGTTGACATGAAAAAAGATGAAATCAAAGCACTCGAGGAAGCCTTTGCAAAAGCGGAATGCCCCGTGGTTTCAAACAACAGTGCACACAGAGACACTTCGGACGTGCCGATGATAATCCCCGAAGTTAACCCCGAGCACCTTGATGTCATTGAGTTTCAACGAAAACGGCTCGGAACAAAACGCGGTTTCATCTCCGTAAAATCAAACTGCTCAATACAAAGCTATGTTCCGATGCTGCACCCGTTAAAGGATAAATTCGGACTTGACCGTGTTCTCGTCTGCACATATCAGGCTATATCAGGTGCCGGCAAAACATTTGAAACATGGCCTGAAATGGTAGAAAATGTCATTCCCTATATCGGCGGCGACGAAGAGGGCAAATCAGAGAAAGAACCGCTCAAGGTTTGGGGCAAGGTAAAAGACGGCATTATTACACTTGCCGAAGCTCCCGATATCACGGCACAATGTCTTCGTGTTGCGGCACTTGACGGGCATATGGCTGCCGTATTTATGAGTTTCAAACAAAAACCCGAAATAGACGAAATTAAGCAAATTTGGCAAAATTACAAGGGTTTGCCGCAGGAGCTTAACCTGCCATCCGCACCAAAGCAGTTTATTCATTATTTCGAGGAGCAGGACCGTCCGCAAACCAAGCTCGACTGTATGCTTGAAAACGGAATGGCAATATCCGCAGGACGGCTTCGTCCCGACACACAATATGACTATAAGTTTATCGGTCTCAGTCATAACACACTTCGCGGAGCAGCAGGCGGTGCGGTACTAATGGCAGAGCTGCTTTGTGCACAAGGCTTCATTTAGAAAGGATTAATCATGAAAACACCTGTATTCAAAGGCTCGGCAACAGCTATTGTCACACCGTTTCAAGGCGGTAAAATCGACTTCAAAAAGCTCGGCGAGCTTATAGATTTCCAAATTGCAGGCGGAACATCCGCTATTGTAATTAACGGCACCACAGGCGAATGTTCTACACAAACGCTCGAGGAGTCCACTGCGGCAATAGATTTTAGCGTCAAGCATATCAACAGCCGCGTAAAGGTCATTGCCGGAACAGGCAGCAACGACACACAGTCTGCTCTGTTTATGTCGCAGGCAGCCGAAAAATCGGGTGCCGACGCACTCATGATGGTATCTCCGTATTACAACAAAACCTCGCAAAGAGGTCTTGTGAAGCATTTTACTTTCATCGCCGACAGAGTTAATCTGCCGATTATCCTCTACAATGTTCCCTCCCGAACAGGCTTGTCCTTTTCGGCAGACACATACAAAGAACTTGCAAAGCACCCGAACATCAACGGCTCTAAGGAAGCTTCAAGCGATTTTAAGCTTATCGGCTCTACTCTTGCAGCTTGTGCAGATGATTTTTTCTTCTGGAGCGGCAATGACGAGGACACAGTTCCGCTCATGTCAATCGGCGGTCTTGGCGTCATCTCGGTGCTCGCAAACATAATCCCCGCACAGGTTGCCCAAATGGCAAAGCTTTGCCTTGACGGCGACTTTAAGGCCGCGTCCGAAATTCATTTGAAATATTTTGACCTTACGGACAAGCTTTTTATCGAAGTAAATCCGATACCTGTCAAAACCGCACTAAATCTTATGGGAAAAAATGTCGGCGAGCTTCGTATGCCGCTTTGTGACATGGCTCCCGAAAATCTCGAAAAGCTCAAAAAAGCAATGAGCAGTGTGGGACTGATTTAGGTAACATTTATGATAAAGATTATTAATTCAGGTTGTAATGGTTATATGGGAAAAGTCGTGACAGCAGCCGCTGCCACTGACCCCGGGGTCTGCATTGTTGCGGGCATTGATATCAATACGGCACAAACAGAAAACTACCCTGTGTTTGCAAAAGCGTCGGATATCCCAAGCGACATTACTGCCGATGCGATTGTCGACTTTTCAAACCCGGCGGCACTGGAAGACTTACTTGTTTATGCAACAGCAAAAAAAGTACCGCTCATTTTGTGCACCACAGGATATACGGCAGAGCAAATCGCACAGATTGAAAACGCTTCAAAAACTATCCCCGTGTTTCGCAGCGGCAATATGTCTGTCGGAATTAACCTGCTCGCGGATTTGATTAAAAAAGCATGTGCCATACTTGGCGAAGACTTCGACGTAGAAATAATTGAGCGTCACCACAAGCGGAAAATCGACGCACCAAGCGGAACCGCTCTTATGCTTGCAGACGCCGCAAACGAAGCCTTACCATACAACGCGGAGTACACCTACGAACGTGAAAGTTCACGGAAGCCCCGCGAGAGAAACGAAATCGGCATATCCTCCGTTCGCGGCGGCACAATTGTCGGAGTGCATGACGTAATTTTTGCAGGTCATGATGAAGTGCTTGAACTGCGGCACACTGCGGCATCACGCGATATCTTTGCAAAAGGTGCCATAAAGGCGGCAAAGTACATCACTGCAAAATCTGCAGGGTTATACAGCATGAAAGACGTATTAGCATAATTATGTAATCATTTTTTTACATAAATTGATATTGCTTTTACGCATTAATGATGATAATATGGGCAAAGAGGTGATTTTTCTTGGACATTAACACAGAACTAATCAATGTAGAAGACGCGCTTAAGCGAATTGGCGGCAACATGGATCTTTACAAAAGATTGCTCAACCAGTTTACAGGCGGAAACCACATTGACCCGCTTGAAGAAGCTCTCAGCGTTGGCGCTGCTGATGATGCCGCACGCCTTGCACATACTCTCAAAGGTGTTGCATCAAATCTGTCGCTTATTAAACTCACCGCAGCCGCAACCGAACTCGAACACAAAATAAAAGGTGGACTGGATCATTCTGCCAGCTTAGCTGAGTTGAAGCAGGCTTATTATGCCACATCTCAGGCAATAGCTGAAATCATTTGAGAGGTTGAGTATGGAATACACCAACGATAGCAAAGATGTAATATTAATAGTCGACGACATCGAAATTAACCGCATTATTCTGCGGGAAGTGCTTCAAAACGATTATCTGATTATCGAAGCATCCGGCGGTCAAGAAGCACTTGAAATACTCTTTGGCACTCCCGGAGAGCCCGTTGCCATGCTCCCGACTGCCGTACTTCTCGACGTTATGATGCCTGATATTGACGGTTTCCAAGTGCTTGATAAAATAAAAAGCGCCGAAGCAACCAAAAACATTCCTGTGCTCTTTATTACAGCGGCAGACTCTGAAGAAACCGAGTCACGCGGTCTCGTTGCCGGTGCTGCAGACTATATCACAAAACCGTTTAACCATGACGTAGTTAGAGCCCGTGTTGATAACCACATCAACCTCGCACGCTACAGGCACACACTCGAGCACCTCGTATCCGTCAAAACACGAGAAGTCACAAGGACATACGAGTCCACTCTTGAGGTTCTTGCCACTATCATCGAATACAGAAATCTTGAGTCCGGTGCACACATTCGCAGAACAACCCTTCTCACGGACATTTTGGTTGACCATATGCTCGAAGACAAGCGCTTTATGGATATTCTCGCAGAAGAAAACATACCCTCACTCGTAAAAGCTTCCGCTCTGCATGATATCGGAAAAATCGGCATTCCCGACAGCATTTTACTAAAACCCGGAAAGCTGACACCCGACGAGTTTGACGTTATAAAAACTCACACAACTATCGGCAGTCACATTATCGACAGCATTTCCGAAAACCTGCCTGATAATGACCAATATCTCAAATACGCAAAAGAAATTGCTCATTCACACCATGAGCGTTGGGACGGCACGGGTTATCCCGACGGGCTTTCAAAAACAGACATTCCGCTCTCCGCCCGTATTATTTCAATAGTTGACGTTTATGACGCTCTGACAAGCCCGCGTTGCTACAAAAACGCCTACACTCACGAGGTTTCTCTCGGAATTATCTTAGAGGGGAAAGGCACCCAGTTTGACCCCGACTTGGTAGATATTTTATCCGACGTCGCAGACGAATTCCAAAAAATCGAAGAAGAATATAAAGATTAAGCATACTAAACCATATAACAAAACCCCGCCTGACCGGCGGGGTTTATGTTTTTGCTTGTTTACATCTGCGCCTGTTTTCCTCTGTAGAGATGTATCATTTCGTCTACTACGTCAACAAGCCTTGCAATTTCGGGCTTTGAGAGCTGAGCGTCTGCTCCGACCTCGGTGCCTTTTTTCTGCATGTTTTCATCAATGAGCGATGAGAAGATAACAACGGGAATGTTCATAAGCACAGGGTCAGACTTAATAAGCTTTGTGAGCCTGTGTCCGTCCATTCTCGGCATTTCGATGTCTGTGATAAGGCAACTGACCTTTGAAAATACGTTCGTTTCTCCGGCAGTCTTAAATCCGTTGATATGCTCCCATGCTTCCTCACCGTTGTTGAGTATCATGAGGTTGTTGTAGCCCGAGGTATGGAGTGCTTCGGTCAGCATTTTTCGAAGAAGTGCGGAGTCTTCGGCGACAACAATCGGTATTTGCTCTCTGTCAATTCCCGAATATGCCGCAACCGTACTCAAGTCGATGCCTGTTTCAGGGCTGATATCAAAGGTGATTTTCTCAAAGTCAAGAATAGAGATAATTCTGTCATTAACCTTGGCAATACCTGTGACAACACCCTCCTGACCGCCAAAAATGATTGAGTCCGGCTTTTCGATGTCGTTCCATGAAATACGGAAGATACTTTCAACCGCATGAACGTGGAACGCAATGTTCATCTGGTTAAAGTTTGTTATTATGAAAATATCTTTTTCGGGGTTATCCGACGGACCGAGTCCAAGATATCTTGATAAATCAACAATTGTGTAGACCTCATCACGGGGTTGAAAAACACCCTCAACGCACGGATGCGCAAGCGGCATTTCCTGCACAGGCTGCAACTGCATAAGCTCTGTAATCTTGGCAACATTAATTCCATAGCTGTTGCCGGATATCACAAATTCAAGTATTTCCAGTTCATTTGTACCTGTTTCCAACAGAATATTCGTATCTACTATACCCATTGCTTTCACGCCCTTTGTCATAGTTTCAGTTATTCTTGATACATTATAGCGATAATCCGCCATTTTTGCAATAGCGGATTATTTTTTTATTTTTGTTTGCTTGTGGTTAGGATATTATCCGTTTACAATATCCGTGATGCGCACACCGTAGTTGTCGTCAATTACAACGACCTCGCCGCGAGCAATCAGCTTACCGTTTACTACTATTTCAACGGGGTCGCCTGCTACCTTGTCAAGCACAACAATTGTTCCGAGGTTGAACTCCAAGATTTCGCTGATTTCTTTCTTGGTTCTGCCGAGCTCTACACTCACCTGCAGCGGAATGTTGTATACAAGACCGATGCTGTTCGGGTCGCCTGCGGGTGGAGGAGTGTCAAATGACTGGAACTGATGCGGATGCACATCGACCACTCTGCCTTGCCCTGCCATTGGTGCGGGCGGTGCCATGGCTGCCGGAGGATACCCGTATTGCGGTGGGTATGGCGCCGGCGGATATCCCGGGGGATATCCGGCAGCTGCGGGCGGATAAGCCTGCATCGGGTCCGGATACGCAGGGGGCGCCTGCATGGGCGGTGCTTCGACCGGAGCGGGTGCAGCCGCAGCTGGTGCCGCCGGAGGCGGCGACGGCGCCGCAGCCGGTGGTGGCGGCGGGGCTGGTGCCGCTGCCGCAGGTGCAGGTTCGGGAGCGTGCTTCGTGACGCCTGCCGCTTCCGCAACCGAGTCCACATCCATAAACTGTGACGCAAACTTGCGGCTCACATCGTACGGCACAAGCTGTATAAGCTCGCTGTTCAATAAGCCCTCAATCTCCATGTCAAAACTGATTTTTGTGACTTTATCCATATCTCCGAGCAGTGTCGAGACATCAAATCCCGCATCTACTGCAGAGCTGTTGGGCGGAGCTATATCTATCGCCGTGCCAAGCAGCTTTGAAAGCGAAGTTGACGACGCGCCCATCATCTGGTTCATAATTTCGCTCATTGCCGACAGGTGCATTTCGTTGAGCTCAATCGGCTCTTCAATCGTACCGTCGCCGCCCATGAGCAAGTCCGTAATAAGTGCCGCGTCCTCAATCTTTAACACAAGCAGGTTTGTACCCGTGATACCGCGTGTATACTCGATTGTTGCAACCACAAACGGAACTTTATATACAGAGAGCACATCTTTCGACTCATATACTGTAACTCTTGGCGTGGTTATACTGACGCGCCTGTCAAGAAGCGAATACATCGTGGTAGCAACAGCTCCCATACTGATGTTTCCGACTTCACCGAGGATATCAATTTCTTCCTCGGTCAGCATACCCTCGAGCGGCGTTACTCCGTCAAAGGCTTTACCTGACTCCGCCGGTGCACTTGGTGCAGGTGCTGGGTCAGCACCGCCCGCATTATCGAGCATTGCCGCAATTTCCTCAGGCGACATGATGCCTCCCGAGTCTTCTTCCGCGACAGGGTCTGCTCCACCTGCATCGTCGAGCATGGCTGCTATCGCCTCAGGTGACATAATGCCACCCGGGTCGTCATCCGGTGCGGGGGCAGGGTCTGCTGCGCCTGTAGCATCATCGAGCATTGCTGCAATCGCTTCCGGCGACATAATGCCACCCTCGTCTTCTTCCGCTGCGGGAGCGGCTGCGCCCGTGGCATCATCTAACATTGCCGCAATCGCTTCCGGTGACATGATGCCTCCCGAGTCTTCCTCCGCAGGGGGGTCTGTTACTAAGGCGTTAATTTCATCTTGAGAGAGATTCATTTGGTACATCCTCCTCTTGTAGAATATCTACTATCTGCATTGCATACCTGTGACCCATAGTTCCGACAGTAGCCCGGAACTTTGGAATATGCTGTACCTTTATCGTAAGCGGATTATCCACAGGATGATCCAGCTTGATAACATCGCCAATTTGAAGATTTACTATATCCTGCACTGTTGCAGGGGTTTGCTCGAAATATGCCGTAAGCGGGGTCGGTGTGTGCATGAGCATACTTGTAAGTGCCGCAAGGCGTTCTTCACCTCTGCCGTCATCACGCAGACCGCTTGAAAACCACATGCGTGTGTTTAGCTGCTGCGCAACGGGTTCAATCGCCGTATGCGGAATACATATACTCATCAAGCCTGACTCTTCGCCCATTGTGATGTTTATAATCACGACGGCAACAGGTTCGTTCGGTGCTGTTATCTGAGCAAACTGTGCACTGGTTTCAATTCTGTCTATTTGCATACTGAGCGAAACAACCTTGTCCCACGCTTCATCAAACACCGCACATTGCTGACGTAATACACGCTCAACAAGTGCAAGCTCAATTTCCGTAAACTGCTTTGCGTTTTCACCCGTTGTGCCGCCGCCGAAAAGTCTCGTTATAAGCATATAGGCAAACTCGGGAGACATTTGAATAAGCAGCGACCCATGCATTGGAAGTGCTTCCATTATTGCAAGAATAACCGGTGCGGGCAGCGAGTTATTAAACTCACTGTATGAACATTCCTCTATAGACAGTATTTCACATTCGCATGAAACACGCAGAATGCTCGACAAACTGTTTGATAAAAGCTGACTGTATGTCTCAAAGACAACGTGAAAGGTACGCATTTGTTCTTTGGGAAACCTGTTAGCGGTTCGAAAGTCATAGTCTTTGACCTTCATCGCCGGACCGCCGTCATTGGCCTCCGCCGCCGCGTCCGACTCCCCTGTCATTAGCGCACTTAACAGTTCATCAATTTCTGATTGTGATAGAATTTCAGACATTTTAATCGTTCCTCTGTTTTATTCGGTTTACTACCTTCTAAAACGATACCGCTTTTCTTATACGGATTTTTTCTTCGCGGATTTTCTCGACGATTTCGAGAGCTTCTTCGCTGACTGTTACTTTTTTTCCCGTGTTCATCGTAACTATTGTATCGGGTGTTTCTTCGATAAATTCAATCATGTCCTCGTTTACATAGAACTGCGAGGTTTTGTTCAGCCTTGTAACTAAGATCATCATATACCTCCATGTTACCCTTGTTCGGGTGATGTGATACTATTTTACCACATCACCCAAACAGTTTTACCTATTATCTCTTAAGATTTACAAGTTCTTCAAGCATTGTATCCGATACGGTTATAATTCTTGAGTTGGCTTGAAATCCTCTTTGTGTGACGATCATGTCGGTAAATTCGTTTGCAAGGTCAACATTTGACATTTCAAGACCGCCGCCGTCGATTTTGCCTGCGCCGTCAAGATATGCTTCAGTTCTCACTGCAGGACCCGATGATGCGGACTCACGATATAAGCTGTTACCTGCTTTGTCAAGACCTGACGGGTTTGAAAACATTGCGATTGCTATGCGTCCGATGACAACTTTTCTGTTACTGAGGATAACTGATACATCGCCGTTTTCTGCAACAGAGAACCCCGGTAAGCTGACGGTTTTTTGCTCAAACTGGTTGAAGAATTCAGGGTCAAAATCAGCAGGGTCGCCCGAGGCAATCATTGCCAAAAGGTCGTTTTGTTGGTCTGCTGTCAGCTCGTCCCATGGGGGAATTGCAAAGTAAGCGTCTGATGTAACTCTAATTCTTGACAGTCCGTCTGCGTCAGACTCCGGATTTACACCTGCCGGAATAAGTCCGAATGAGGGCGGGCGGAAAGGCTGTGCACCCGACGGTGGCTCTGTAAAGTCATCAATGGCTTCAAACTCAATTCTTGTCCGCATTGCTGTTGCGGGGTATGACTGTCCTGCAGGTACTACCGTGTCAACTGCGGGGACACCCGGCCCGAAGATATTTGCAGGAACTGTTTGACCTGCTTTGAAGTATCCGTTGGGAATTACTGTACCAACCGGAACCACATCGTCTTCTTCATAAAGTGTTCCGCCGGCTCTTTCAGGATATGCAGGCTGACCCGGGTCAATAACGCCCATTGTCAGCTCAGATGTACGTCCCATTACGAAGAAACCGAGAGAGTTGACAAGATATCCTTCGTTATCAATGTCAAAGTTACCTGCTCTTGTAAAGAAGTCGCCGTCCGGGCCGCGGACGATAAAGTAACCGTCGCCGTTTATCATCATATCTGTTTCTCTGTCGGTACGTCCGAATGCTGATTTTGAGTGAATAACGTCGACTGTTGAAAGTCTGATACCAAGACCAACCTGCATCGGGTTTGTTCCGCCGATGCCGCCGCCGCCTATTGGCTGGTTGTTGTTAGCCATACCTGCTGATACATTCTGGCTGAAAATGTCTTGGAAAATTACGCGGGTTGTTTTGTATCCTGCTGTGTTTACGTTTGCGATATTATTACCGATAACGTCCATTCTTGTTTGGTGGTTGCGTAATCCGGATATTCCGGAGTATAGTGAGCGCATCATAATGCGGTTCCTCCTGTTACTTCTGTCGGCACTTAAGCTGCCTTGTCGTTTTCAAATCCTTCGCTACCCTCTGTTCCTTCGTTGCTTTCGCTTTCCTCATCGGCAAAGCATGTATAGACCCATTTCCATTGTGCCTCGTCCCAATCCCAGCGACCTATCTCCTCAGCTCCGGCTTCGCAGGTTTCGATGAAACCGCCTTTTCCGTCGGCCTTAAAGTTGACTGCATCGGGTGGGGTTTGAGGCTTTGGTGTGTGCTTTACTGTTCCTGTCTCACGAATGTCAACGATTGAATTGACAGGTACGAACTTCGGCTCGTTGGTGCCGTCGTCGATTTGTGCAAGCAATGCTCCCTTGTCAACAAGTACCCTTGTGACAACACCCTCGATATCCTTATCGCCTACCTGTGCTACAACAGTGCGACCGATAAGGTTCTTCGATGCTTCCATAAACATTTCCGTCGTCAGTATGTTGCTGGTGTCGAACACTTCTTTTACGGAAGATACCGGAACTACATATTCGCCGATTTGTGCGTATGTGATACCCGACTTTATGAATATGCTGTCTACTACACCCGGAATTTCCGCAAATTTTCCGTCCACCACCGCTTCGGCTATGACAAACTTTCCTATAAGGCTGTATGCTTGGAAGCTGTTCATTGCTTCGAGCGTGGTGTTTACGTTTTGCATTTGCTCAAGTGCCGAGAACTGCGCAAGTCCCGCTGCAAAATCCGAGTCATTTTGCGGATTAAGCGGGTCTTGATGCCGTAATTGAGCAGACAAGAGTAAGAGAAAATCGTGTTTTCCCATTGCTCCGCCTACATTACGTGAGTTTCCTTCTTTTGAGCTGTCTTCTACTGCTTTTGCGTGGTCTTTTGCTGCCTGCCACGCTGTTTCGTTCTGTAAGTCTTTTACAGCATTCATTACTGACGATGACATGTTAAATCTCCCTTCATAGTTTGGAGTTTGATACCCCTTACTAATTCGGGATCCGTCCCTTGCTTCACTTGTGAAGCGTATATTTGCGAGTAAAGCATCCTTTGCTTTACGTTACTTCCTTGTTTATGCTCTGTATTCCACTGAGCTTATTCCTGTGTCTAAGTAGTAGTCCATTAAATCCGGCAGTGTTGTGTAGTATGCTACTGCGTCTTTGGCATTTACCTCGTGGTGTTTGTTCTGACCGCGGCTTCTTTGCTGTCCTTGTTCTTCTGCGCCGGGTTCCTTGAATGTGCCGAAATTAATTCCTGTGTATATTACTTCTACTTCTGCTACTGCTATGCCTTTGTTCTCAAGTGACTCTACGAGTGCGGTAAGCTGTCCGTTTATCATTCCCCTGACACCGCTGTCTTCTGCGTTTATCTTGACATGTAATCCTGCTGCATCGGACGTTATTTCGAGTGCGACTTTTCCGAGAAATTCGGGGTTCAGCTGGATTGTCATAGAGCTTTTGGTGTCGTTTTTTATTGTTTCTACGCGGGCTATCATTTCTTCAAACAGATTTTCCGCCTTAACCGGTGTGTTTGCCGCTGCCTGTGTCATTTGCTGTGCCGCTTTGAACTGCTCCGGTTTAATTCCGTCACTTAGTGGCGGGGGAATTTCGCTTGTTGTGGTTTCGCTTGTGGTATTTGCGTTTTTGTCTTCCGTTTTGTTCTTTACAGCGCTCGCCGCTGCTGCGTAAGTCTTGTCTTCTTGTCCCGTAGCTTCGGTTTTATCATTTTCATTCTCCAAAGGGCTCAGATTGCCATATCGGGAAAAATCATTATTGTTTTGCTGTGTATTTTCCTGATTGTCTGTAGTCCTTATCTCTGGCATCCGTGCCGTTACTTCCCCTGCAGCATTTGTCTTTGCGTTTATTTCATTTTCTGCTGCGTCCGGTTTGGCATTTTCCTGTTTTATTGCCGGCCCGGTTGTTTCTGCTTGTACTGCTGCTGCTACTTGGTCTTTTACTGATGTTTGAGCTTCATCGTTTGTATTTAATGTAAACTCATTTGATTTTGCAGCTTCTGCAGTGTTCGTGGTTTCCGTTTGGTTTTCGTTGTTTTCCGGATTTACTATTTGAGTTGTATCCGGCGGCTCCACGGTTTCTACACGCATTTCAGGGGTAGCGACAGATTCCTTATCTCCCTCGAGAATAAAAACGACCTCATTTGCTTGATTTCCCATTACTCCGGCTGCTAATGCCTCACCGTTATCTTCTATTTTTTCGTCTTTCTTTTGAATTGTTACGGTTTCGGCTTTTTCTGCATTAGGCTGCGTACTGTTAGTATCGCTTACGGGGTTCGTGTTTTTCTTCAGCATCTTTTGGTCATGTCTGCTTAGCTCGTCTTCAAATACTTTTTCAAATCTTGAGCCCTGCTTGTCCTGCTGTGACCTTGGTGCGTTACGAACTCCTGCGCCGGAGTCTGTCCGGGTCGTCTGTGGGGACAGAAACTCCATGGGTATATGCATTACTTCACCTCCTATTGTTATGTATCGGAATTCTTTAGCCCAAAGATTAGCAAAATATGAAATTTTTGTGTTATAATATGTTTTATGACAATAACAGTACTACCCGAAAAACCAAATGATATAAAGCTCTATACCGATACGGAAGAGCGCTTTAACATGATTACACATATCGTCGGCGGCGGGCTTGGCGTACTGGCGCTGATTGCTTGTGTAATTGTAGCCGCACTCTATCGCAATGCATGGGGTGTGGTCGGCGGAGCTATATATGGTTTTACGGTGGTTTTGCTATTTACTATGTCGAGCATATATCACGGACTAAATATCGGAAAACCTAAGCGTGTTTTCCAAACTCTTGACCATTGTTCAATTTATATCCTTATCGCGGGAACTTACACACCTATTGTGCTCAGTTCTTTCAGAGAGGTTTATCCTGTAGATGCATGGGTTATGTTCGGATTGATTTGGGGCTTCGCAATCATCGGAGCAACACTAACCGCTATCAACCGTAAACGTTTTATGGCTTTCGCCTTAGTCTGTTATCTCGCAATGGGTTGGATGGTCGTGTTTAATATAAGACGCATGCTTGAAGTGTTAGGCGTCCCGTTCTTTATTATTTTGCTGATTGGCGGAATACTCTATACTGTCGGTGTTATCTTTTATGCAATCGGCGGGCGGAAGAAATTCATGCACAGCGTGTTTCATTTATTTGTAAACACCGCATCAATACTACATTCAGTAGCAATTACGGTATATATCATGCCGGTACATTAAACATGACCGCATGGTAAATTCCCCTCCTCGGAGGGGTGGCACGAAGTGCCGGGGTGGTCATCGTAGCCCCGAAACAGCGTCAAGAATACCCGCTACTAATTCCTTGCTCATTTTCGAGAAAGCAAACCACTTCTTACCCAAATCTTTCAATGACGCTCCGATATGATAAACATCTCTTCCGCTGTCTATAATCAAAAAGCGGTCATGACTTTGATTAAACTGTTTTACTTCAAAACCACCATACTGGGCATCAGCTTTTTGCACATCTAAAGCAAGCTGAGGGCTAATATTTTGAGTAAGCAGCAGTGCCGTTACACCGCTGTTCGACAACATAGCCTCTTAATAAATAATCTCTCAGTTTTTCAGTTGCCCATATACGAAAATGTGTACCTTGTTGGGATTTTACTCGATAGCCAACAGAAATAATGACATCTAAATTATAATACTCAATATTACGCTTTATTTTTCTATTTCCTTCGTTTTGAACTGTCAAGGATTTCTTGACAGTTGATTTTCTTACAAGCTCTTTTTCACGAAAGCAATTATTGATATGCAAGCTGATATTTTGCTTTGTTTGGTTAAAGAGCATTGTCATTTGTTGCTGTGTAAGCCACACAGTATTTTCTTCAAATCTAACCTCAATATGTTCAGTTAGTTCGTTTGGTCTGTACAAAATAATCTCATTTTTCATATCAAAACACTTTCAATATTCCGTAGTTTTCCCCTCTTTTTATCAGTATATACATATCGAAAAAATAAAGCAAGGCAAGCACTTTAGACGGGTTTTGGCTATTTGATTAAAAAACTTCTTACAATGGTGAACACATAAATACAATTCAACATAATTAAGAAGTTTTTTGATAGAATAATTGAAAATAAATATTTTTGTGGAGTGCAAAATTCCCCTCCTCGGAGGGGTGGCACGAAGTGCCGGGCTGGTAAAAAACTAAATCAGGGTGAAGTTACTGCCCCTCTCTGACAGCTACTACAAGAAGTCTTTCATTTCTATTTGCCGAGCTTGTGCAAGTAGATAACACAAGTATATCCGCATCCTCCTCTATATCATAACGGCTAAAATGGCTGTCACGAACTTGCTTTGATGTTCCGCGCAGACTATATAAGCTGTCGTTTATATTCGTCAGCTTCACATCGAATATACGATATGTAAGTCTTTCCCCACTTGGGATAAAAATAATTATTTCAGGATTTTCATCAAGAAAATTGCTATTGAGATATTTATGTAAATCTTTGAACATAGACCCGTCATCCATGTTATGACCGTGGAGCATAGCATAACCACCAAAACCTGTTTTGCATAAGCTGTCAAGAAATATAGCACCTGCATTATTATTTTCACCCGAAAATGTAGTATATATGTATTTGCTGTTATTTCTGCATCTCACTACAGGATAGTCAATAGCAGTTCCCTCAATACTTATCCACCCGATATAATCGGGATTTATTTCCTCAAGTGCGTCATGGTTAATAATAATGTCATCTTGTGTTGTTGCATCAGAACCATTGGGGGTACTGTCGCCACCTTGCTGTGCATCTGTATTATCAAGCGGCACTTCCGACTCCCCTGTGTTATTTTCATTGTTGGGGGAAGCTTTTGGTGAAAACGCAATTTCCCGAAGTTCATCATATTCCCTGCGTGCAGAGATATAGCCATATTGTGTCAAAATCAGCATAACAGTTGAAAATGTAAACAGGGCAATCAAGGCGGCTAATATAAGCCACCTTGATTTTACATTTAGATTTATTCTTTTTCTGCGTCCGCTAATACTTACTAATTTCACTTGCTCTTAACTTTACGGTTTTTTATGCATATCACACTGACTATTATACCAAGACCCGATGTCAGCATTAACCCTATCCAAAGTATTGTAAGGTTATTATCAGAGGTTTGCGGAACTCTTGAAATCGGTGGGGTGCTTTCGTTAGCAAGAACATATCTTGATGCCTGTTTTATTTTAACTGTTGCTGAACCATCGCTGTTGACAGCAACTTCACCGACATCACTTCGCACTTGTCCGTTTGCATTGATGTAGTACAATTTCACTTCATCTGCCTTTAACCCTGCAGCGGTGAGTTCGGCTGCCGATATTGTAAATTCGATTGTAAACCCGAATTCACCTGTTGCTGTCGGTGCTATGACAATGGAGTTTGCAGGCACACTTGCTCCATTGACCGCTGTTGCCGTTGAAACTGCGTTGACGGCAATATTAAGGTCTGTGGCTTTAGCGTTTGCAGTAATGGATGCAGGATTGATTGTGATTGTCAAACCACTTGGCAGTGCGATGTCAAGCGGATTTTCCTGTGCTTTGATTGCTTGGAGATTTGCAGCCGATATGGTTGTTGAGCCACCTTCAGCAATTACAAGCGGTGTGCCATTGTTAAGTGCATCTTCAATCTCTTTATCCATCGGATCCGGGGTTGGTTCAGGGGTCGGGTCAGGGGTTGGTTCGGGCGTCGGGTCAGGGGTTGGTTCAGGGGTCGGGTCAGTTCCGGAACCGGGATCGTTGTCTATCCATATACCACTATTACCCCAAAATTGATTTTGTCCACCAGCCCAAACAAGTCTTGTTACTGAACCAATTATTGCTCCACCCACACCAGGTTCACGAGCCTGGAAATAGTACTCTTTGTTTGCTGTAATGTCGAGCGGCTCAAATGTAGCCAGACCCATCAAATTTGTTATTGCAGTTCCAACAATCTCACCTGTTGAATTGTACTCCCTCATGGTTACTATAGCTCCAATTATCCCAGCTCCTGGATTACCCGTTAAAACTTGTATCTCCACTGGTGTGGATACTGCCGATGCCGTGACCGGCATCATTGCCAGCACCATCATAACTGCGAGGGTAAAAGGTAATACGCGCTTAAAGATTTTTTTCATTTTTATTCTCCTTTTTTCGTTTTATGTACTTCGAGTATTCTGCCGCCGGGGCAGAATAAGCCCCGGTTGGCAGTTTACCCGAAAACGAAAAATGCCATGTACATCTCGCTCTTACGAGCACTTAGTACACAGCACGTTATTTGTGCGACACAACCGACTATCTTAATTATGCGTTTTACTTGCGCTAATACTCATTAGAGCATATAATAGTCAGCATGGTGTTGCTTATGCAATTGTGTACATAGTCAGATTATGTATACAGGGTGGGGAGTGCTCGTAACACTTCTCACCTGCCGCCAGTAAACTGGCGAGGCACTTTCGTTTCCTGCGAGACATTATATCGTATTCGTACATGGAAAGCAAGTATTTTGTTGCTGCAATTAACTACCTATTAATTACTCATAATAGAGTATTATTTTTTCTTATGACTTATTATATTAAGAATTTTATGGTTTAACAAGCCGGCTTCTTTAAGTATATCACAGCACTGTTGTCTATTATAAACAATTAAAGTTTTTTGTGCCGCAGTTTCTACTGCTTTGCTTAAGTAACGAACAGCAGCATTGTCGTCAGATAAAAAAACGTCATAATTCAAAGATGCACACATAGCTGCAGAATGTATTTCACCCAAACTCTCTTGTTTTTTCCAATCGCCACAAACATCACTACAGGGATAAGGATTGCCTGTAAATTCATAATATATTTGTTTTACCATGGCATTGTAATAAATTTGCCCTGTCGGTAAATTTGTCCATATTTCAGATAATTCCGGAACACATATAAGCTGCTCATTAAAAAGTTTTTCCATTAAGTTGTTGGATATTGGGCTCTTTTCATACTTAAAAACAAGAGGATGCATAACCACCTTATATTCAAGTGCTCCAAAAAATGTTTCAATTAATTCAAAAGCATCTTTGCGATTATTCAGTTCGACTAAATGATTAAGAAAATCATTGTCAATAACCGCCATTTTCTTCATCAATATCTCCTCCTTCTATAATGCTTATATCATCAGGAAGAGAGACTCCCAGCGTAATATCTTGCCTGTCAAATTCATAATCAAATAAACTATACATCGAAGCTAACCATTTTTCCGGCATAGCATTATTATTTTTAGCCTCATCCAATAATTCCTTGAGTCCATCAATGTGTTTAAGCAATTTATCAGGCGTTTGATAAAGCCTATTATAACCTTGTTCATTAGCTACAATCATTGAGTAGTCTCTATACTCTCCGGTATCATATTTTTCAAGTAATGTATTTGCTAACTTTTCAGATATTATCATCAACTCATATAAACGATGGACAACAGATTTAAAAGGTGTGAAAAACTCATTCATAATCGCTGTAACTATACGAATAATGCTGGTCATAGGAAGCTGCTTTTTTGTATATTGTTTTTTTGACACAACAATTTCTTTAATCGCAAAGGACCGAAATTCATCCTTAGGCATTAAGAGTTCTGCCGCAAAACGACTAATAACCCTTTCTTCCCATTCGTCATCACCACTAAATCCATTTTCCTGCATAAATTCAATAATTTTCCATATATGACCAAGTTCGTGTGCGGCAGTAAAAATCTGAGTTTCTTTAAATTGATCAGTATTTATGTAAACAAAGTGTTTTAATTCTCCACGATATGGATATTCTACGTGAAATCCGTTATTTTCCTCATTTTCAAGCGGATAATATAGAACAATACAATCTTGACTTTCTAACAACTGGAAAATATCATCCCTTAAAACCTTGTTAAAAGAACCATCTCTAATTAAGTCGTCTTTAATAATAAGGAACTCTCTAATTGCTTTTACTTGCTCAATATCAAGAACATGTACATTGTTCATCTTTTTCAATAGAACACCTCCACAAATAAAAAAAGGCATAGGTTCCCCTATGCCGATGAAACCGGCTACTTAACACCAGAAACTAACTTTGAATAGCTTTCAATTATATCGAGAATTTTTTCTCGAGCTTCGGGGCTCTTAAAATCATACATATAATGAACCACCGATGCTTCATAATGATCTCTATCACCTAAAAAGAGTTCTTCGGGAGTAACATTAAAAACATCTGCCAAAACAACTAATTGATCAGTTGTGGGCACAACGCACCCTTTTAGTAAATTTATTAATACTTCTTTGGTACAGTCAAGCTTCTCACACAAAGCATCATTTGTAATATCATTTTCATTTCTCAGTTTCTCAAGCATATTCCCAAACACACGTAAATCTTCCATTTGAAAACCTCCTTAAAAGAAACTGTGCTGTTTTACTTTGTTCATGTCTATATTTTACTCTTTAGATTATTATTCGTCAATATAATAATAAAACATATAATAAATCATACTAAGCACAAAGAACCTTCTATATTACATGTTTCGTAACAAACCGAAGTATACTTAATAGTAGATTGCCACAGCACTGCGTAGCTTAAAGAGTGTATAAACCCTAATTATACAACCACACGTTTGTCACCGCGGCGGCATAGTCGGGGTGAAGCGCTGCCATGATTGCAGCGGCATTTCTCTCACCCATAAAGTACAGTATTGCAGCGGTATTTTCCACGCTGCCAATTCTGACAAGTATTTCGGCAGCGTCCTCGGGCGACATCTGCGTAAACGTTCTTGCATATGAAATCATGTCATCACGCTCCTGATCTGTCATATCACGTCGATAGAGCGGGATTGTTCTCTCATACATTGCAATGATTTGTTCCTCGCGGTTATTAAGCTCAATCGCCCACCTGTCAAGCTGCTGCTCTCTTGTGTCTGCGCGGCTCTCACGCTGCTCAACCTCTGCAATACGTTCATTAAGCTTTTCTTCAAGTGCACTCAGCCGTCTGTCGCGTGCATCGGCTTCCTCACGCATACGTTCATCAACCGTCGAAAACGACGGGTCAAGCCATATTATCACCCGCAGCAGCGGGTCATTTACCAAATCTGCCGTTATGGCGCGAGCACTGAAAACATTAAAATATACCGCAGCACCAAAGCTGCCGACAAGAAGCAGTGCGATAATGAGCATGACAGCAATGACACCGCCTCCGCCGCCTTTTTTGACGGGTTTGCCCTTGCCTTTGCCTTTTTTACCCTTTGAAGCCTTTTCTGAGCTATCGGCATCTACTGCCGCCTTTTCTGCTTTTGGTGCAGCAGGTGCAGCTTCTTTCTTAGGTTCAGCTTTTCCACCGGAACCTTCTTCGGTTAAATCAGTTACTTCTTCATCCGGCACGGTGCATCGCTCCTTTACGCATTTATATCTTCACTAATCACGTTAAATGATACCAAGTCGTCTATTTCTTTTGCTTCCTCAGCCTGCACTTCTTTCATGTATGAGGCAAACTGTTCTTCACGAAGCTTGAGGTATGTCTTAATCTCTTTCATTGTCAGGATTAAACGCTCTTGACACTGACGTACAACTTCTTCGGCCTCTTCGATTAAAATCCTTATCTCTATGAGTGCTTCCCGCAGAAAGCGGAAGAACGCATCATGCTCCATGAGAGCCGCTCCGACATTTTCGCCTTTTCGCAGCGCTTCCTCAAGCGAGCGTTCATTGTTTGCATAAGCTTGGAGCAGTCTGCTTTCCTCATCAAGAAGCTCTTGGAGTGCCTGCTGAGCTTTTTTCAAATCGGCTTTTTGAAGTCTTTCAACAGTAAGCTTGTAGTTGTAGAGAGCCTGCAGAGAAAAAACGAACTTTTTCATGCCTTTATGCTCCTGCTCCCGGCTGCATTCCTAACTGCATTCCCAAACCGACCGGTCCCGCTCCGACTATCTGCTTCATTTGCTCCATTGTTTCCTCAAATGTGAAGCTCTCGGATATGTCCTGCCTCAAAAAGCTTTGTATCGGGTGGTGAAGCTGCACAGACCTGTCTATTTCGGCATTTGCGCCTTGCTTATACGCTCCGATGTTTATAAGGTCTTCCGCTTCACGGTAAACAGCTATCATGTTTTTTACAGTGCCAAACTCACGCAAATGTTCTTTTGTAACAATATCCGGCATTACACGGCTCACGCTTCCCAAAATATCAATAGGCGGATAATGATTACCGTTTGCAATCGCACGTGATAACACTATATGCCCGTCGAGGATACCCCGCACAGTATCGGATATCGGTTCATTCATATCGTCGCCCTCAACAAGCACCGTATATAAGCCTGTGATTGAGCCCTTGTCCGACATTCCCGAACGCTCCAAGAGCTTCGGCAAAATCGCAAAAACCGACGGCGGAAATCCTCTCGAAACAGGCGGCTCGCCTGCTGCCATGCCAATCTCTCTTTGTGCCATTGCAAAACGTGTCAGCGAGTCCATCAGAAGTAGCACCTTGTAGCCTTGGTCTCTGAAATATTCGGCAACCGCCGTGCCTGTCATGGCACATTTAAGGCGTAAAAGCGCGGGCTGGTCTGATGTCGCTATTACCAATATGGATTTACGCAGACCCTCTTCCCCAAGGTCTTTTTCGATAAAGTCGCGAACCTCGCGTCCCCTCTCGCCGACAAGTACGATAACATTTATATCCGCAACCGCATATCGTGCCATCATACCGAGCAGCGAGCTTTTTCCGACGCCTGAGCCTGCAAATATTCCAAGCCTTTGACCCCGTCCGACAGTGAGCATACTGTCTATCGCTTTAACCCCAAGCGGCAGCACTTCTTTAATACGATCTCTTGTAAGCGGATTTGGCGGAGAGTTTTCCGCAGGGTACCATGCGTCAATTTTTGGCGGCGGCAGGTCGTCAAACGGGTTTCCAAGTGCGTCAAGCACTCTGCCTATAAGCTCCTTGCCAACGGGCACTCGCAGTGCCTTGCCTGTGTATACCACATAACTTCCAAGCCCTATTCCCTCGAGCCCCGCAAAGGGCATCAGCAGTGTGTGACCGTCTTTGAAGCCGACTATTTCCGCACGGACACTGCGCTCATTATCAAGGGTATACATCTCGCAAATGTCGCCGATTTTTGACGAAGGCCCTGTTGCTTCAACGGCGAGACCTACTATTTTAGTCACCCTGCCTGCACGCTCAAGCGTGTCGGTTTTGGCAAGTGTATTGTAATATTTTGAAAAATCAATCCGGTTCATATTGGTTAGCTCTTTCAAATGCAAGCTTTACATAATTAAACTGCGACGGGAGGCCTGCATTAACAGTTACATCTTCCGTGTCGATTACACAATCGCCGTCTTCAAGTGCCACATCACGCAAAATGGTTGCCGTGACTATAGTTCCGCTGTCAAGCTCAATTGCCGCTGAGCCTGATGAAAAATACTTTTCATATTCGTTCGGAGCGACACGTATTATAAACTTGCCGTCAGTCGGCATTTGGCGAAGTGCGTTTTTTATAAGTGAGGTAAACACATTGTTTAGCTCTTCTTCTGCAGGATTAATTATCTTTTTAACTATTTCAAGAGACAGGGTTGTTATTTCTTCCTCAAGCGTCGCTAATGTATTTTCCCGCTCTCTGGCTATTTCATCAAGAACTCTTTTTAACGCGTCTTCATTTTCGCGAAGCTGCTCGTTTAATTTATCGTCGTGAATTTGCCTGCCCTCAAGGTCGCCCTTGGAAAAACCCTCGGCATGACCCTCATCGTATGCACGCTGCCGCTGCTCTTCGATTTCATCTTGTGCATCTTCTATCAGCTGTGCCGCTTTTGTCTTAGCGTCAGTTAATATCTCTTGTGCCTGCGCCTCGGCTTCCGTTTCATACTGCATATATACATCATTATATGAAGGTATTTCAGGTAGTTCCGCAGAGGTCGCCGCCTCCGGTACTTCACCCTCTGCGTCGACCTCACGTTTTTCCTCAGAATTTGCTTTACGCACTCCGGAAGCTGTTAATTTTACAAACCTTCTGTCAATTCTAAACAATCAGGTCATCCCCTTCACCGCGGGCAACAACAATCTCACCCTCATCCTCAAGCTTACGGATAACATTAACAATTCTCTGTTGAGCTTCTTCAACGTCACGCACACGCACAGGACCCATAACTTCCATATCGTCTTTTATCATATCCTGCAAACGCTTTGAAATGTTGGCAAATATTGTTCTTGTAACATCTTCGCCTGCCATTTTGAGCGCCACCGCAAGGTCTGCGTTGTTGATTTCTCGAAGGACACGCTGAACTGTGACGTTGTTGAGTTTGGCAATGTCTTCGAAGACAAACAGGCGTTTTCTGATTTCGTCGGCAAGCTCGCTGTCGTTGACGTCGAGGCTTTCCAAGATGTTCTTTTCGGAAGAACGGTCGAGTGAGTTGATGATTTCGACTATCGTGTCGATACCGCCGACAATGATATTTTCCGTAAAGCCCATGGAAGTGATTTTACGCTCCAAAATCCGCTCGGCTTCTTTGACATATTCTGGCGATGTGCTTCCCATGTTTGAAATACGGCTGATAATTTCCGTTTGACGCTCCGAGGGAAGCGATGCAATAATTTGTGCTGATTGTTTTGGCTCGATATATGAGAGCACGAGTGCAATGATTTGCGGGTGCTCATTGTGAATGACGTTTAGAATTTGGTTCGAGTCCACCCGTCGAATAAAGTCAAACGGACGCACCTGCAAAGAGGACGACAGTTTTCGTATCATTTCCTCCGCTTTATCAGAGCCTATTGCTTCTTCAAGAATATCACGGGCATAGTCAATACCACCCTCAGTTATAAACTTTTGGGTAAGACACATTTCGTAGAACTCTGTGATTATGGCTTCTCTGACATCAGGGTCAACACGGCGTGTTGTAGTGATGCTCAGTGTCATATCACTGATTTCTTCGTCGGACAAGTACTTATACAGCTCGGCGGAATAATCCTTTCCAAGACTGATAAGCAGAATTGCCGCTTTCTCTTTTTGACTTAAGTCATCTCTTGCCATACGCCCTCTTTAATAAGCTTTAATCGTCAGACAACCAGTTTCTGAGCAGTTGCGCAACTGTTGCTGCATCTTTGTCAATAAATCTTTCAATCTGTTCAAGACCTGCAGATTTAGCTTTAAGGTCAACCTCTTCAAATTCCTTGTCAACACCGTCATCATCACCGATGATAATATCCATTCCACCCGGACCCGCAGCAACAAGTAATTCTTCCGGCTCGGGGGGCGGTCTGAATGTTTTGAGAACTGTTCTGATAAGCATTATAATCATAATTGCAAGCATCAAAATCGTTCCATACATGAGGATTTGGTCAATAAGTCTGTCCATTCGCTGCTGTGCTTCGCGCGCTTCCATTGCCGCTCGCAGTTCTTCAAGCGAGGTATCTTCTGCAAACGGTACAAGATAGACGGAAATATTTCCCGCCGAAGTTCCAATTGCATTTGAAATAAGGTCTGTTACAATCGGATAAACGCTCTCATCAACATCAGGAGCATTACTGTTTATCATTATTCCTATGCTAAGTCTTTCAACGACACCCTGCTGATGCTCAATTTGTGTAACGGTTTCGTTTATTTCCATATTCTTGCTGATAGCAGCGCGCCTGTATAAATCACCGTCGTCAGGTGTGCCCCACGGATATTCTATGCTTCCCATTGCGTTGGAGTCCGTTCCCGGAACACCCTCGGCACCCGCCCATCTTCTGCTAAGCTCATATATTTCTTCCGAAGTGCGGACAATTCCTTCCATTTCGCCCGGTATCGGCGGTTCAAACTCTACTTTGTTTGTAACAACTCTGTCAAAATTGAGTTTAACATTTGGCAGAATGTTTATGTTACTCATTCCAAACCATGGTGATAAAAACTGCTCTACCTGCACTTGTATTTGGTTTGTGAGACGGTCTGCAAGTGCAGTGCGCTCGCCGATTTCCGTTTCTAAATCCTGAGTTCCGTCACCAATTTTGTAAGTGTATAACGAGGTGTCGGAAATACTCATATCTTCATAAGTTATGCCCGGTACACCTGCTTTAACAATATCTGCAATGGATTGTGCTTCTGCTTGAGTGAGTCTTTCTGTACCGCTCAGTGTAAGCATTACAGACGCTTGTGGTCTTCTGGTATTGGTTTGAATACGAAATGGCGATGATTCTCCCGAATTGACAACCACATGAGCATTTTGTACTAACGGAGACTGCAGAAGCTGAACCGTTATATTATCAGCCGTGTTGTTGTCAAAAACCCGTTTTGCAAATTCACTCGTTACGCCAAATCCTTGCGCATCGCCAAGACCTGTGCGGTCAAAGCCGGTTATTCCTATAAGACCCGCATTTGTCAGCCGCATTTGTATGTCGCCGAGACTTTTTTCATGAACAAAAATAGTTGTGGGAGAACGGGCATCCGCAGGTATTCCCCATTCTTGAAGTTGTGCATATATCTGACTTGTACTGGTGGCATTACCCGTAGCGGGCAGGAGCACCCAGTTTACACGTGTAAGCAAACTGACTACAACAATGGCGAGGACAACAACAAATGCCGCAAGCACAGCCATTTGTATCTTGTTTTTCCTTGGCATTTTTGCAAGATACTCTCTGATTGCCGCTAACATTCTGTCTATTGTTTCTCTCATAAACAAACCCTCCAAGCACGAGGAACTATATGTTGTTGCCTGCTAATGTGCATACCACACTATATATTAGCACGACAATATACTGATTGCAACATAATTTTAGAAAAAAAGCACAATATAATACACCCGACAATGTCGGGTGTATCAACATGTTGTATTATTTTACTTTTTATCTGCCGGTTTTTTGACTTCTTTTGTGCCGTCTTCTTTCTTAATCTTTGATAAGTCAAAAGAAACGATTGGGGCACCGAGTGCTTGTACGTTTGTGCTCTTTGTTGCTTCAAGCAGTTCTTCTCTGAACACTTTAACATCACGGGGAGCGTCGACACCAAGCTTTATTTTATCACCGTCAATGCCGAGTAAGGTTACGCGGATATTGTCGCCTATTACTATGGTTTCGTTAAGCTTTCTTGACAGAACTAACATCAGCGTCACCCTCCTCTCTCGTGGAGTCGTCTTCGGCTTCGCTTTGTGCAACAGCGTTGCATATATCTTGGAACACAGGAACTCTGACGTTATACTCAGTGCCGCTGAGAACAATTTGCTTTGCCCGCCCTGTAGTTGTGTTAATAACTATCGGTGCGGCTAAGTTTACCGTCATTCCTTTAATGTCTTCCGGTATAACAACCACGCTGACAACGTGCAGCTCATCGGGACCGCTCAGTTCAAGATATTTAACATCGGCATCGTCCATGTCAAACAGATAATCCGGCAACACTGCAAATGTGTCAAGCACGGGGAGACAAATGCCCGTGTCTTCGGTCGATTGTAACCAAACCAACGGATAGCTGTCTTCAAATTGCAATATTGCATAGGTGCGATACTGTTCAAGACCCGGAATGCCCTCGCCAAAATCGATGAGTTTTTCCTCATCTACCTCAACAGGTCCAAATCGTAAGGTATCTATTTGCATATTTTACTCCTATCAATCATATCAAGGGCGGCATAGTGAAACAATCCCTCTGCCGCACACCTTGATTAGAATAACACAATTAAACTGCGTGGTCAACATACCTGCCTGTAGAACTGACGGCTTCCTCAACCATGACTCGAAAATATGGTTCTGTTCTGAGAAAGACTTCGACCGAGTATCTCGGGTCAACAGTCATGTCGGGCATATACTCGCCGGTGTAGTCTATAACAATGCTGTGTTTAGACCAGTTGATACGCATGTAGCCCTTGTCCCACGTGATTTCGGGAGGGGATGACTCGGGCATAAGTCCGACGTTAAATTCCTTTGGTCCAAGTCTTTCCATTGTTTTGTTTTTTGCGAGCCTTGGAACCTTGTCGCCCTTTACCTTGTGGTTTGCAAGGAAGTTCCCGTCATTTTTTGCCGCTCCGGCGGCACGAAGTGCAGTTTGTTTACCTTTGTTTCTAAAGGTTTTTGCAAGCTCGAGTGGTCCTTTAAGACCTGTTTCGTTGTTAAGCTTTTGCCTGTTTAGCTTAAACGTCGGAGCTTTCTTGTCAATCTGCATTTGCGGACGTTCAGTGTTGATCGTCATTTGCCCCTTGGGCATTGAGATGTTGAGCTTTGCAGGAGTCGTCCTTACTCCTATTTCCGCAAGCTGCTGGTCGATGTTTAGTCTATAGATTGCCATTTTTAACACCTGCCTTTGATAATCCTTTATCTCGGCTATTGCCTATAACATTAGCACCTAATTATACTACGAAAAACTCATAAATGCAACTATTATTTGTTATTTAGAGACTCTAAAAGACTATGTTATCTCAAAAAGTCCATAAGTGTCGGCTGAATAATTCTTGCACCTGCAGAAAGTGCCGATTGGTACACTGTTTCTGCCATTTTAAGGTACATAATTACCTCTGCCATGTCCGCATCTTCTGCGTCGCTACGCATTGACTCGTAGTTTAACGCATCTTGTTCGTATCTTGCCTCAAGCAGCTCAAGTCTTCTTTGTCTGCCGCCGATTTCTGCACATTTTACTAAAAGATGATTTTGCGAGTCCTGCACAAGCCGTATCAGCTTTGTAAGCTCATCTGCACCGAGCGGGTCTGTACCGGTTGCTACATCGCCGTTAATAGCGACATATACTTCACTCAGCAGGTCGTATGCATTGCGGACAATTGAATTGCCTTCATTATCCGTTGTTGTAAAGAATATTAAATCCAAGCCGTTTAGTGTAATCGGCATTGTTATTCCCGGACCCACATCAAGAGAAACAACATCATTCATAAGATTATGCATTTTTGCAAGTTCGCCTGCCATAAATTCTCTTTGTTCAATCATAGGACTGAGCGGGTCATTCGGGTCGCTGAGAACCATATCATTGGGATTAAGACCCTTGCTTGTAATAAAGTCGTCAAACTTTGCCCCGACACCAAGGTCGTTTATTTTCGTCAGCGCCTGTGCGGGGGTCAGCCCTGCAAAGTTGTTGTTTATTAGCTCAGACGGCATCCCGTCAAATTGCGAAACGTTAAAGCCGTTAAAGAGTATGTTTCCGCTTGCGTCCAATGTAAACGGTTTAATCATCGGGTCGCGGTCGGCTGCAAAGTCGCCGGGGGTGTTATATCCCGAGTAAACAAACCTGTCGCCGTATGAGGCGTTTAATGTGTCAACAAAATGGTCACGAAGCTGATATACAATCATTGCGACATTTTTCTTATCATCGTCGGTTTTGGGTCCGCCCGCACTGACAAGCTCCTCGTATACTGCACCAACAACCTTTTGCAGCTCCATAACTCCGGCTTCCGCCTGAGTGAGCCAGCTTTGCGATGTTTCGACGCTTTTTTGGAAGTGCGAAAGACGCCCAAGCTTGTTGCGTGCCGCCTGACCGTAAATCAAAGCAGACGGGTCGTCACTTATATGTGCATACTTTCTGCCTGTCGCCATTTGGTTTTGCAGCTTATCCATTTTGCTTAAATTCATACTGAGATTACTCAGCAGAGTTCTTGTTAACATTTGATTTGTGACTCTTGAAACCATTTTCTTATCTCCTATGTCCTGTTATCAGATTATAATCCGACTCTGCCTGTGCCGTTTATCAGCCTGTCAAGTGCGTCGTCCATTGCGGTTATAACACGTGAGGCACCGTTGTATGCGTGTTGATATTTGACAAGGCCGACCATTTCTTCGTCGAGTGATACTCCCGCAATCGCTGTTCTCTGATTGTCCGCAGCAAGCTTGAGAATTCTGTTTGTTTCTTTTGCTTGGTTTGCTGTATGCAGTGTGTTACCCAAGTCAAATCTGATAACCGAAGCGTAATCGTCAAAGCTGCCGATATCAACCCGCTCGCCGTTTACATTTACTACAATATCCGTACGGCTGAACAGCCTGTAAAGCTCAAGCATATTTTTATTGTTGTGGCGTTGAAGATCCTCCGAGCCGCCTACACCCGCACGGCTGATTTTTGTGTCCGATGCTGCGATATTAAAGGCGCTGGCAATCAGTTCATCACTGAGTTTGATATCTCTGGCATTTATCTGAGAAACATCAAGCTGACGTGTAAAGCCTGTTACAGGTTCTCCCGCACCGTCTACAAATTCGCCTGTGTCGGGGTCTTGCGTAATGATATTGACGCCGTCTGTCCATACTCCCAAGGTTTCGTCCCATTCGAGTATGTCCGTACCGTTAGTCCATGTGACCCACGCATTATCTTCATAGAAGAAGTTAATTCCCGTTTTTGAACCGTTGGGGTGGTCTGACCAACCTTGGCGGTGAACTTGATTTATTTCATCAACAAGCGAGCGCGCCAAGTTATTTATCATCTCGATGTAGTACGGAATGCCGCGAAGCTTGCTGTCGGTTGCGCTGCCCGTACCGTCACGTACATCAATATGTGCTCTGAGCTGACCGCCCGTGATTTTGCTAAAATCGAGCGGCATACCCGAATTTGCCGTGCCGTCGATAACATTGTACCAGTAAACCTCTTGAACATCCGGCTCGCCGGGGATATTATTGGCTACAGGCCTTGTGCGAAGCTCGGCTGTTTTGTCATGGTCAACAAGCACCACACCTGCAACTTTGATTTCAAACAAAGAGTGACCCCAGTTGTCCGGATATTCTCTGTATTCGATGTCAACATACGTTGCCAGTTGGTCAACCAAAAGATTGCGCTTATCTCTAAGGTCATTTGCTATCATGCCTGTGATTTCAAAGCTGTAAATTGATTTATTAAGCTCGGCAATATCTTTTGCTATTGTGTTTATATCTTCGGCTTTTGTTTTAACCGATGTATCTTCTGATTTTTGCAAGTCCACAAGTCCGCTGAAAATCATATTGAGCTGCTGAACCAAGTCCATTGCTGCCGTTTGCATCAGTGTACGCGGCGCTCCGGAAATCGGGTCGGCTGCGAGCGTCTTCATAGACTCAAAGAACTTTTCCAAACTGTAGTTAATACTTGTTTTCTCATTTACATTGTCAAAGAACGATTGTATATACGTCAGGCTCTGTGACCTTGTTTCCCAATATGAATGCGCCGTTGACTCTGTACGAAAACGCCTGTCAAGAAACGCCGAGCGTATTTGGTCAAGTATTTGAACCCGTACGCCTCCACCGACAAGCCCCTGCCCTGCAGGCGCAAATCTACCGATGGTTGCGAACGGGTCATGTGCTGTTGAAACTATGCGTTGGCGTGTGTATCCTGCGGTGTCTACGTTTGCTATATTATGGCCCGTCGCGTCCAACCCGAACTGGGATGTGGTAAGGCCTGTTTTGCCGATTTCGACTCCAAAAAATGTTGCTCTCATTGTGTCTCCCCACTTGGGAGAATCCATTCTCGAGATATTTGCTATCCTTATGTGTTGTAAAAACTATTTTATGCGTGACCGTCAAATAAGCCTTTTCTTTTTCTGTCATCTTGAGTTGATCTTCCGTCCCCGCCGTACATATTATTTAACGGGTCTTCAACACCAACCATTAGCTCTAACATTGTCTGTGAGTATTCTATATGCGACTCAATCAGCTGACGGTTTTCCTTGTTTACTGCTGTATGTTCTTCTATCAGAGGGGTAAGCTCCCCTTGCAGTTTCCTAATAGCGGCTTTTTCTTCCGGCTGCGCTTTTTCTGCTATTGCTGTTACTGTAAGCTCTGCTTCCGGTATGTCCATTTCAGACGCGATTTGTGCGTTGAGCTGCGTGCGTCTTTTTTCAATTGCACCTAATTTGTTAAGTTCCTTAAGCTCAAGGCGTATTACGTTTTCGAGCTTATCAGACTCACCGCTGATAATAATTTGGCGCTCCTCCTTAGCAAGCTCAAGCATGTTTTTTAAAACTGCCTTCTGCTCCTCCAGAATTGCGCACAAATCTATAAGAGTCTGCCTCATTACGGGCGCCCAATAATACTCGAAAGAATTTTATCGGCGATATCCATGCTGTCTACTTTGTATTCGCCTTTGTTGACAGCTTCTTTGATTTCGGCGATACGCGCCTTTTCTTCAGGCGTCCTAAACTCAAGCACTTCCTTGGCTTCGGATAAGGCCTTGGAGAAGTTCAGAGCTTCTTTGGAAAATGTGACTTCGTCACGACCGCTCGTCTGCTTTCCTACTTCACGAGTCGGCTTGGTCGCCTGATAGCTTCTGAGGATATTCGGATTTACAATTGGATTAATTTTCATAATGTCCACCTTCTATTAGGGTCTACTAAGTATATCGGAACATTTTCACATAATATTAGCGAATTTTTAAGTTTTTTTATGTTTTTTTGTTTTTATTTTTGTTACTGCCCAATCTTTGCGGAACCTTTGAGACTTGGTTCGGCAGCCTTTGCTGCTGCGTGCTGTTTTGCAGCCTGCGAAGCCGACACACTTTTATCCATTGCCGAGGCTGCATTTCCCATACATTCTTTGCATAATCTGCCTGTATTTATGGGCTTTTTGCACGACTCACAGAATAAAAGACCATCTCCGTCCGGACTGTCAATAATCAGACGTCCTTCCTTGAGAAGGTGCAGTATTACTTGCTTTTCTACTTCGGTTTCTTTGGCAATCCTATCGATATTAGAGTGTTTGTGCTCGTAAATATACTCTCTTACCGTGATAAAATCCTTGTCTATTTGCTCCATACATGCTGGACAAATTCTTCCGCCGAGGCTTGCAAACGGTTTTCTGCAAAATTGGCATGTTGTAATGTTCATAATAAGATAACCCTCCAACTTTATCTAATGTTGTCGTATTGTTATCTTATTATATTATCTTCTCATGTTATTTGCAATACCTTCCATTTCATCTGCCGTAGTTAATGCTCTGGAAGCTAATTGAAATGCTCTTTGCGTTCTGATAAGACGGGTCATTTCCTCTGCCAAACTCACGTTTGAACTCTCAAGCATACCCTGCCTTACCACCGCCTCATTTGCAACAAGTCTCTCACCTGCTGCCGGGGTTTGAATGAAATTGCCGTTGCCGGAGGCTGAAAGTCCGTATACATTACGAAATGTATAGATACCAAGCGTTGCTCTGCTGACTTCATTATTATTGCTCAAAAACCGCATTGTGCCGTCTACATCAACCTCGATGCTGTTTATTCCAAACGGCACCGGTATTCTTGCACCGTTTACATCAAGGACATACAAACCCTCACCACTCACAAGATATGTTGCGTCGGCTTCGACACTAAGGTTAAAGCTACCGTTTCTTGTATAGAGGATATCACCGTTAGCATCAATCAGCGAGAACCAGCCCTCGCCCTCAATTGCAAGGTCGAGCGGTTGCTCGGTTCTTTCAAGATTTCCCGGACGAAACTCTCTGCCGATATGGGAAATCATAACACCATGACCTTTTTGCTGATTTTCTTCGGGCGACCTCGGATAACTCGGCGTTAAGCCCGCTGTATATAAGGCGTCCTTAAAATCCAATCTTCCGCCTTTGAATGCCACTGTGTTGGCATTGGCGACGTTGTTGGCAATTGTGTCAAGTCTTGTCTGTTGGTTACGAAGCGCCGTTGCGGCTATCGATTTTGCTTCATACATTAGCGTAGTCTCCCAATATCATTTACGGCTCTGCCGACTGTTTCATCTATCATTGTTATCATACGTTGATTTGTTTCGTACGTACGGTACATTGTGAGCATGTCGACCATTTCACGTCCGATATCAACGTTTGAAGCTTCCAAAAAGCCCTGTGCAACCCTGTATGGGTTCGGCTCTGCCATTGGCGGAACTGTTGCAAAGTAGAGATTGCTGCCTTGTCTGCGAAGTGTCGTATTGTCTTCAAAGGACACAATTCTGATGTTATCTACAAGTCCTGCATCTGTCCACACATCGCCGAACTGCCCCACTCTGAAATCAAGCCCGCCGACATATATCGGTCCATTGTTTCCGAGCAGCTCATTGCCCTCACCGTCTACGAGAAATCCGCCCTCATTTATATAAAAATGCCCCGCCTTGGTATAACGCTCACCCTCTGGTGTCTGCACCGCAAAGAAAGCATCGCCCACAAGCGCAAGGTCAGTATTTCGCTCTGTGCCCTCAAGGTTTCCTGTTGTAAAGTCGACCGTCAGGTGGTCTACCTGTGTGCCGAGATTAAGCGGTCCGACTTCATTGTATGGCCAGAAACGGTTATGGTCATTAATACGCCGAATAAGCACTTCGTCAAAGCTGTGTGACACAAAGTGCTCTTTTTTGTAGCCGGTTGTATCAGAGTTTGCTATGTTATTTGTAATGGTCTCCATCCGTCTGCGTTGCAGCAACATCCCTGTGCCCGCAATATAAAGACCTCTTACCATACAAGTGTACCTCTTACATACATGTTGACGGGAATTAAATTCCCTAATAACAATTATCGACACAATACAGAGGAACTTTAGCCAAAAAAAGAGGAAATGTCCCATTTTGAGACATTTCCTCAAACACTTGCAAATACAGAACTTTACCTCGTCAGTCCAATCACGAGCTGCACCTCGTTGCGCGTGATGCCGAGGGTACTGGCAATTTCAACATCGGTTTTCCCCTCATCAGCCAATGCCAATATCGACTCACTGCGCGAGGTGTTAATCGGCGCTTCCGCATACGGCATCGGCGGTGGCGCGGCTTCCGCAGAGTCGTCAAAGAACTTTTGAAACACGGCAGGCTTGACCTCCGGCTGTGCCGCCACAGGCGCTTCGCTTATAACCATTCGCTCCGCCCGCTCTATTACCTCGCCCGCCGCTCTTATCCTGTTGGCATCAAACGGCACGCTGCGCGGCACTCTTTCGATTACCTGTTCCTTTTTTTCAAGCTCGGCAGGAAGCTGAAACGCCGCCATGTTCTGCAAAGCAGCCCTGTATTCCTGCTCGCGGAGCTTTAATTCTTCGGTTGTCGCTTTAACTTGATCGTCAAATTCCTCCATAATCGTTTCAATACGGTTATAGAGTTGAAGAACTTCTGTTTCACGGTCATCAAGAAGTTTGTTTTGTCTTTTCACATTTGAAAACAACACTTTGCACAAAAGTGCAATAATACATATAAGCCCTGCTACAAATAATGCGAATGCGTAATATTCTATGCCCATTTGAACCTCATATCATGATATCTATTATTTGGTCGTGGTCACTCGGCGGGACTAAAAGTTCTCTTTTTTGCTCCTCGGTCATTTCTTCCTCGTCCCCTGACGAGCCTCCGCCGCCTGCAGCTCCCGAACCACTACCGTCTACATCTGTTCGGATATTATCCATATCGGCTTCTGTTGTTGCTAAAACCTTTGACTGGTTTTGAGCACTGTCTGCTTTTTGCTGAGCTGCCAAATGCTCTTGCGTTGTTTCAGGGTGCCTTTGCATAGCACTTGTCTCTCTGACTACATCTGCCGTCCTTGCAACCATTATCTGCGTATCTATACCTTTAATTGACACAACAGTAAGCCTCCTTTCTATATCCGATAATCTTGCTCGTTATTTATCTGTTTTACTTTTCTCGCATGGTCCGTATACTACCTCGCCATCGTCATACCTAAATGACGCATAACTGATATCTTCATTTATTTTGAAAGCACTTGAGCCTATTGTTATACGCGACCCTCCAAAGGCGGTTTCAAGCACATGCACTTTACTGTCTGTGGCATGATCCATCTCGTATTTTATTGTTTCCATTTCTTCCGTGACTGCATCTGTTTCTTCATCGTTTACTTTCTTGTTCTCAACTCCCGACCTGTACAGTTTTTCCCATGTTTCCTTATCCATTGTTTCTTTGGTACGGTCAAGATATGCACTCAGCTGCGAAAGCTTAAGTCTGTCGGCATCAAGCCTTTCCATTTCTTTTTCGAGCGCCATAAGCCTTGTGCGTTTTCTCGGCATAAATCCGACCTCAATCTCGGTTTTTGTGCTTGACAACGCTCCTATATAGTTTGCGGTAATATCCCCTGCCGCTCCGGCATTACCGCCGATTATTGCACCTCTTTTACCTTTTGCATGGATAGTGCTTGCGGTTTCGATTTTACTGTGTATGCTGACATCAACCGTGACAGGCCCGTCTGCAATAATAGTGCCGCGTTCAATAAATGTAATTGAGACAGAACCTCCGGCTTCAATCTGTCCTTTGCTGGAGCCCTGCATACCACCTTTGACTTCAACATTACCGCCTGCTATAAGTGTTGCAGCTTCAACACTTCCCGCGACATTAATACCGTCGGTCGCTTTGACTGTATTGCCCGAGCGGACACTTCCCGTAATATGAACACTGCCCTCAAAATCAATATTACCTACACTGATGTCGCAATCGCCACTGACCGTATACACATTTGATACATTTATTGCGTTATTAACATACTCAACCATACCTGAGCATGTTGATTTCATCTCTGTTTTTTCTTCATTGACAGCGATATTTTTGCCCCTCGGCATGGCTACTTCCTTGCCCGGCCGCTGCCGTATGGGATTTCCTCTGACAGTTGTGCCCGGCTCACCCTCTGTTGCAAAGGTTCTTGAGACAAGCAGCTGATCGGCTTCGACAGGAACATATAAATCAAGAGAGCGGTAGTCAACCCGTCCATGACCGATTTCTCTCGGCCGCCCGGTTCTCTCATCGGTTGAAAAGTGAAATATCAAGCTGCCGTCGTCACCGTCTACCGGCGGCGTGGCTCTTGCAATCACATATGGCTCGCCATATTCTTTTTTTGAAAGCCACTGTGTAATTGCTTCATCGTCAACACCATGTGTTATATCAGCTTCGCGGAGTTTTTTCTTTGCAGTGTCCAAATCTAACATAAACCCGCCCGGCTCGGGCTCGAGCAGCCTGACCGAAGCTTCAAGCTCATCACCTGTTACTACAATGCTCATATCCTCACCATAAACATATTCTGTTTGGTGAGGGGCAATCATTTTTCTGCCCAATCGTTCCTCAAGCAGGCTTTGTGCCGCAGGTACGCTCAGTCCTGCAATATTTTTCCTGCTTAAATGATGTATCAAGTTCTGACTGTTTACAGACTCTCCGCTGCCACGCTCTTCGTACAGCTCTAAGAACACGCCCTCTTTTTCATAATAGAGCGTAAAAAATGCATTCATTTGGGCTATTTCAGTCGCTGAGCCTTGTATGGCAAGAATAGTCCAAGGCTTGCCTGCCGCCGCAGCCGAGTGCTCGGTAAGCTCAGGTCCCTCACCCTCACTGCTAACAGGCGCTTCTTCGCCGCTGATTACATCGATTGTAAGTTCATTCCTGCCGCAGTTAAAATATGCCAGAGCCATTTCCTCTGCAGCATCTTGCGTACTCGCCGTAAAATACTTTGCTACCACTACTGACACATCCTTTCTGCAACTTCTAAACTACTTTTTCGAGTTTATTTCGCATTTTTGCAAGAACCTTGGAATGTATTTGCGATACACGCGACTCGGTTACATGCAAAATATCTGCTATCTCCTTAAGCAATAATCCCTCATAATAATACAGGGTAATAACCAAACGTTCTTTTTCCGGGAGTTCGTCAATAACCTCTGCAAGCAAGGTTTTCTTTTCTTTTTCGAGCAGCTCTTCTTCCGGCGTTTTGTCGTCAGGACCTTTTATCTCGGCCTCCGGATTGTTTGCACCGAGAGCATCTTCAAAATTTATAAGGTTAAACATATGCGACTGGTTGAGAATTTTGTGCACCTGCTCCACAGGCATTCCGAGTGAGTCTGCGACATCTTGGTCAACAGGTCTGTCAGGGTGTTTGCTTTCAAACTGCTCGTATGCACCGGAAATCGCACTTATTTTCTTTCGCAGACTCGGCGATGCCCAGTCCTGCGACCTCATATAGTCTAAAATTTCACCTCGTACTCGTGTGACTGCATATGTTTCAAACTTAACCTCATGCTTTAATTCAAATTTATCAACAGCATCTATAAGACCAATCATGCCGCAGCTGACAAGGTCGTCATACTCATTGTAGTTGTTGTACTTTGGCATCATACGTCGAACAATCCACTTAACAAGGTAGCCGTAATGGATCAAAAGGTCATTTTTTGCATCCATATCGTCGTTGTTCTTGTAAGCTTTCCACAACTGCCCGAGTTCTTCCGGGGTCAGATTGTGTTTCGGTTCGCTCATCAGCTTTGTCTCCTCTGTTTAATCTGCCTTTGTTGCTCGGTTAGGACATATTTGGCAATACCCTCACTCATATCGCGGGTCATGCCGATAAAGTGCATTCCTGTATTAAATAACTTGCCTGTGCGCCATGGTATACAACGCTTGACTGTAGCCGTTAATTGAAGCGGCGGTGCGGTATCAATAATTTCTTTCGGTCTGATACCGGGAGGAGCAGCCTCCATATGCATTTCGAGAATGTATCTCTCTTCAAGGATATATTCTTTTTTTGTGAGCAGCGCTATTCCTGTGACGCTGATATCTCTCGTTCCCGCTGTTTCAAGTGCTATTGGTTTAACTTCCTCATCAGGGGCTGCGGACAGACCTCTTTCCATATCTTCCGTATATTCAAACAGCCGTACATTAAAACTGACAGGCAGACGGTATGCATCTCTTCTTTGGTTTTTCTGAGCCTTAGTCTTTTGCAAAAGCCACATATACCGCAAGGCACCGCGCTTTTCCAAAGCAATGACTTTCATCTGCGCTATATATCTGCCGGTTTCGCGGTAAAACACCAAGTAAATATCATCATTTTGATAAACCGTCATAGGTACGCCTTTACGGCTTGGTATTGCAATCAGAAAAGGACCGTTTTCTATCCTGTCTTCTATCATTGCTCTGTAGACTAATCCTGCCTGAGCAACAATATCAACTCTGTCACCTACTACAATTATCTCATCAGCGATACTTTGCTGTGTATCTATCATACTAAACTCCGCTCTGCTGTGCAACAGTGATACTCCAGTATAATACATTTTCGCGTAAATTACCAGTAAAATCTACGCTTTTGCTCCTAACATGCGCGAGAACACCCTCGAGAGCAGCCCCACAGACTCTCTTTCAACGGGCATGTCAAGTATTGCTCTGGCAATGACTTCAATCTCTTTTGAGGTTATACAGTAAGGGTCGCTGACCGTTATCGGCATTTGTCTTTTTATAGACGTGGTTATGTCATGGTTGTAAGATATGAGCCCTAAGGGATTAATGTTTTTGCCGAGATGTCTTCCGCAAACGTCAACAAAACCCGCTTGAACATTTTGTGCTTCTTTAATTTTCTCACATTTATTCGCAATCACATGCAGCGGGTGCGATGCATCACGCTTAACAATTGTCTTAACAAGAGCGTATGCATCAAGCACCGATGTCGGTTCTGCGGTTGTAACAACTATCGTTTCAGACGACGCAAGGAGCACCTGCATAATTGTGCTGCTGACTCCCGCTCCTGCGTCCATTATTATTACATCAACGGGTGCATCTATGTGAACTATTGACGACAGTAGGGAGCTAATTTGTTCATTACTCATATTAATTAACTCATTTACACCTGAGCCGCCCGAAATAAACCTTACTCCCTCATGTCCGAGTTGTATAATTTCGTGGATTGATTTCTCGCCCTTTAGAAAATAGCTCAGGTCAAGCCTTGTTGTTATCCCGAGCATAACGTCTATATTTGCAAGACCAAAGTCGGCGTCTAAAATGAGCACACGTGCTCCGAGCCTGCTCATGGTAATCGCAAGATTTACCGAAATACAGGACTTCCCGACCCCGCCTTTTCCGCTCGCAATGGAGATAACCCTAATATCACGGCTTCTCCCCATTAGCTCTCTTAAATTTTGAGCTTGATCATGCATAAATTACCTTTTCCCGTCTTTAACCTCTAACTATTTGCTTGACTAATGTGTCAAAATCGACTATTTCAATATCATCGGGCACATTTTGTCCTGTTGTAACATAAGCAATCGGCTTGTGGGTATACCAACTGATATTAAGAAGCGCTCCCCGATGCTTTGTTTCGTCAAGCTTTGTTATCATAAGCCTATATTCGTCAATAAACCCGTATGTATCAACCATTTCAACAATTGATGAAAAGCTTGTTGTTGCCGAGATGCAAAGCAGAATGTCCTCCGGCTTTAAGACCCTTGTAAGCTCAAGCAAATCTTCCTTATGCTGCTCGTCACCGGGGCGCTTGCCTGCGGTGTCCACAAAAACTATATCCCTGTCCGACATTTGGTCCATTGCCGTGTTTAGTTCATCCGGATAATATACAAGCTGTATTGGCACACCTAATATATCTGCATAGGTCTGTAGCTGCTCCTGCGCTCCGATACGGTATGTGTCAGTATTGATTATTCCTACCTTTTTTCTTTGCTTAACGGCAAAATCCGCCGCAAGCTTAACTATGGATGTTGTCTTGCCGACACCCGTCGGGCCAAGCACCAATATGACTTTTTGCGTAAATTTCTTGTGCAATATCGGCTCTGCCCTGCCAAACTGCTCATGTAACAGATGCTCAAGTATCTCGGCTGCACTTGTACCGGGCTGATTTCTAAGAAGCTGCTCCGTCTGTTTGGCAAGCGAGTGAGCAAGCTCTTCTCTGACCTGTGTGTCTACCATTCGCCGAAGAAGCGCTTGAACCTCATCGGGATAGTCATATGTGATGTCGCGCTTTACGATATCGAATTTTTTCATAAACTCGGTCAGCATTGCTTCAAACGAGTCCATCCGTTTTTCAAGCTGTTCATTGTTTGCCATAGGCAGAGGCATTGCATTATCCCAGTTCTTAAAGGCTTTATTCGAGTTTTCTATTATGGCGTCCACTTTCTTTTTTTGAACCGCCGGAACTGTAGACGGGTCATAACCAAATGTCACCTCTAAGACAGGCTTGCCGAAAAGACCTTTTAGCCCTTTTCCGCGCACCTTTCTGCTTGTGAGCATAACAGCGTCCGACCCTAACTCGCGTATAGCCGCGTCCATTGCCTGCTTCATATCATTTGCCCGATATCTTTTTACCTGCATTAATATGCTCCTTGTTTGCCCCTACATTATAGTGTTACAACACCCTCTGATAAAACTTCAACGCCGCTGTCTATTTCATTATACGATAAAACTGCAAGCTCCGGTGAAATTTGTTCAGTAATTTTTCTAAACTGTCTTCTGACAAGCGGTGATGTGAGAATAACCGGTGTTTTTCCTTTGTTTTTCATATTTTCGATTATTGTACGAAGCTTGTCAAATATTGAGTGTACCTGAACAGGCTCTATTGCAAGATACGCTCCATGCTCCGATTGCTTGGTGCTGTCTATGATAAGCTGCTCAAGCGCCGGGTCAAGCGTTATTGCGTATGCAACATCTTCCGGTATAAACCGCTTGGATATCGAGCGCCGCAGTGCCTGCCTTACATATTCTGTGAGCATATCCGTGTCTCTTGTGATGTTGCCGTAATCTGCCAAGGCTTCAACAATTGATGCCATATCCCGTATCGGAATGTTTTCAGACAGCAGATTTCCGAGAATTCTTTGAATTTCACCGTATGAGAACATTTTCGGCACAACTTCTTCAACAAGTGCAGGCTGCGTCTTTTTAAGATTATCAATAAGTGTTTGCACTTGCTGACGGTTAAGCAGCTCGTGACCATAACGTTTGATGATTTCCGTAAGGTGGGTTGCGATAACCGACGGCGGGTCTACGGTTGAGTAGCCCATCATCTCCGCCTCTTCGCGCTCGCTCTTTGGTATCCAAAGCGCAGGCAATCCGAAAGTTGGTTCAACAGTCGGAATTCCGTAGATTTCTTCCTCTACCTCACCTGAGCTTAGTGCAAGCAGGTGGTCTGCCATGACTTCACCTTTTGCGATTTCCACGCCTTTGATTTTTATAGAGTATTCGCTCGTACCAAGCTGTATGTTGTCACGCAACCTGATTGCAGGCACGATGACACCCATGTCGATTGCACACTGCCGCCTTATCATAACAACACGGTCGAGCAGGTCTCCGCCTTGCGAAACGTCGACCATTGGTACTATTCCGTAACCGAATTCAAGCTCAATCGGGTCAACCTGCAAAAGCGATGTAACACTCTCGGGTTTACGTTTTTCTTCTGCTGCCACTTCTTCCTCCTCATGCACCTCTACAACGGCTTCTTTTTGTTGCTTGACGTAGTTGAAGTATCCGACGAGCATAAGCACAATTGCAACTGCCCACATCGGTATCATCGGCAGCCCCGGCATGAGGCTGACAATTACAATCAGCACCCCGCCCATAATCAGCGCGTAGGGCTGACTGAGCACCTGCCTTGCCATTTCCGCACCAAATGTTGAGTCCCGTCCCGACCTTGTAATGATTATACCCGATGCGGTAGAAACCAAAAGTGCAGGTATTTGCGTGATAAGACCGTCACCAATCGTTGCAAGCACGAATATTCTGCCGACTTCTTCAAACGGAAGCTCCATTGTCATCATGCCGATGATAAGACCGCCGATAATGTTGACAAATGTAACCAAAAGTCCCGCAATCGCGTCACCTTTGATAAACTTACTTGCACCGTCCATTGCTCCGTTAAAATCTGCTTCATGCTGTATTTTCTCGCGGCGTGCACGGGCTGTGTCTTCATCAATAAAGCCACTGTTTAAGTCTGCGTCAATCGCCATTTGCTTACCGGGCATTGCATCGAGCGTAAATCTTGCACAGACTTCTGCAACACGCTCAGCACCCTTTGTGATAACCATAAACTGCACAATGAGAATGATAAGAAACGCTACGATACCAACAGCAAGGTCTCCTCCAACCACAACTTCGCCAAAGGCTCTTATGACTTCACCTGCATCGCCTTGATTACCGAGAATGAGACGGGTTGAAGCTAAGTTCAAGCCAAGGCGGAAAACTGTAATAAACAAGAGAACTGTAGGGAATACGGAAAAATCTACAGGGTCTTTAACATATAACGAAAACAGCAAAATGATTATACATATTGCCATGTTAATAACGAGCAGAAAGTCCATGAGCGTTGTATTCGGTGGGAATATTATAATTACAAGCAGTGCTAAAAGTAACAATGCCAACGAAATATCAGATGCTTTCAACCTATCTCACCTCCTTATCGTATTTTGCCTTTCTGTTTGTATACGAACACTAATACGTCGGCGACCGCCTGATACAGTTCTTCCGGAATTTCATCATCAACCTCGCATAATGCGTAGAGCGACTGTGCCAGCGGCGGATTTTCAACTATTTGTATGTCATGCTCGATTGCGACTTCTTTGATTTTCCGTGCTACATAGTCTTGACCTTTTGCCAAAACAACCGGTGCACCGCTGACACCGTCTTCATATGCCAGAGCAATCGCATAGTGGGTAGGGTTTGTGATAACAACGTCGGCTTCCGGCACTTTGCTCATCATTCGCATTGCACTCATTTGCAGCTGCTTTTGCCGGATTTTCCCTTTTATCTTGGGATCACCCTCTTGGTTCTTAAATTCGTCCTTAACTTCCTGCTTTGTCATTTTAAGGTCTTTTTCATGCTTCCAGTGTTGGTAGAGAAAGTCGGCTAATGATATAAACACCATGGCGATGCACATTTTCAGTGCCATCATAAACGCCGTTCTCATTATGTCAACAAACGAAGTGAAAATATCCTGCCCAAGGTACAAGGGAAACTTATCTATAAGAGTTACGTAGTCCGAGTATGCCACATAACCTACAATAATAACCTTTGCCAAGTTTTTTGCGAGGTCTACAAGCTTTCGCGGTGAAAGCATCTGCTTAAGTCCGTTGACCGGATTTATTTTATTTAGCTTAAACTTGAGCGTTTCCGTGGTAAACATAAACCCTACTTGCAGGACACTCGCGGCAATTCCTGCAATCATTGCGGTTGCGAGTATCGGGAAAAGCACTCCAAATAAATTGAGCATTATGCGGACTAAAATCCCGTTTACCTGATCAACTGTCATGCTGCTGTTTGCTTGCCTGATTTGCTCCTCACCGAGAAACTCTGTAAATATACCCGTAAGCTGCTCTACAAATCCCGGCCAAATAATAAACAGCAAACCAAACATTATGACGGCGCATAAAGTAGTATTGACCTCTGTACTTCTGCGTACCTGACCTTTTCTTCTGGCGTCCCGTCGCTTCTTAGGCGTCGCCTTTTCTGTTTTATCCCCGGCTTGACCCATAAATCAGACCTCTTTAGCTCAGTTGATGAAATTGGCAAACATCATCTCAATTCCCTTAAAAAGCTCCATAAATACCCTTTGACTAAAGTTTACATATACCGGCAAAGTTATGATAAAGATAAAAATTCCTACCATCATTTTTAAGGGTATACCAACCACAAACATGTGCAGCTGCGGAACAGCCCGCATCATCATTCCAAAAGCGATTTCCAATGTAAGTCCCGATGCTATTACCGGCAGCGCCATCATAACTCCAAGTAAGAACGAGCGCATAAATAGCTCCAGTGCCGTATATCCGATGTTTGCCGAAAACATAAGCGTACCGATTGGCATTCGCTCGATTGTAAGATAAATCATTTCAATCAGTTTTGTGTGTCCGTTTACAACATAGAACATCAAAATAAACATGATATTGAGAACGTTACCCATCATAGGCACTTGAGTATTGTTTTGTGCATCAAAGACGTTGACGATACCAAAGCCTATCTGCATGTCTATAAGCTGCCCTGCCGTAAACGCCGTCAGCGAGAAGAACATGTTCACCACATAAGCAAGTGCCATACCTAAAAGCAGCTCGCCTGCACAAAGCAGAACAAAACCGAGCAGTGTCGTATAGTGGAGCGGGACTGTTTGCGGAAATATCAAAAAGAGCAGAAAACTCAGCGATAGCACAAGTCCTAATTTTGCGATTTGAGGGATATTGACCCGACCGAATATCGGTGATGACAGTACAAGCCCCCCTACTCTGAGTATAAGCAGAAGAAAATAATCTGCGCTTGCTAATATTGATATTGCTGCAGCTGCCATCTTCTTATCCCATAACTAACCCAATAAATTATTTAACGTATCAAAAAGACTTCTTACAAATCCGCCTATATTACTGAAAATAAAGCTTGAAAAAAGCAGCAGAGTCAGCATGACACATACTATTTTCGGCACAAATGCAAGTGTTTGTTCGTTGATTTGTGTTGTCGCTTGAAATATTGAAATTATCAAACCAACAGCCATTGCAACAAGCAGCATAGGCGCAGCACTGAGTATAACGGTGGTTATAGCCCTTGTTAAAATATTTACAACATCGCCTTGCTCAACCATACTCTACTTCCTCTCTCTCGTCACAAAAACGACGTAAACAGTGACCCTATTATGAGCTGCCAACCGTCAACCATAACAAAGAGCAGCACCTTAAAGGGCAGTGATATCATGGCGGGCGGGAGCATCATCATACCCATTGACATAAGGGTACTTGCAACTATCATATCAACTACAATAAACGGCAGATATATGAAAAACCCGATAAACATAGCTGTTTTTATTTCACTTGTAATAAATGCGGGGATAAGCACCGAGTTTGGGATATCTTCCAAGTCGGTTTCGTTAAAATCCTGACCGGACATACTTATAAAAAAGTTCAAATCAGTTTCATTTGCTTGATATAGCATAAACTCACGCGTCGGACCCATTGCCCGTTCAATAAATTCCTCCTGCTCTATCTGACCCTCCGAAAACGGCACATACGCATCGTCATATACCTGCGAGAGAACCGGCTGCATGACAAAAAATGTCAGAAACAGTGCAAGTCCTATAAGTATCTGGTTTGGCGGCGTTTGCTGCATTCCGAGAGCTTGACGGATAAATGATAAAACTATGATGATGCGGGTAAAACCCGTAAGCATCATAAGAATTGACGGCAATAAGGTAAGAATTGTGAGAAGTATTACTATGTCCACCGTTTGTGCGCTCTCGCCAAAAAGTGTCCGTACAATCTCGTTTATAGTGCCAACATTGGCTTCGCCGTCAATATCTATGGGCATCAGTTTTCCTCTGTTTCGTCCGCAGCTTTCGTTTTGCGTCCGGCTTTCTTTAGAGTATCTGAGAACTTTTTATCTTCTTTTTTGTTATCGGCGCTGCTGTACGGATTATCTGTACTTTCAGCGCTGTCCGCAGGTGTTTTACCAAGCTTTTCAGCAATAAAAGCAACCACCTTTTGGGTCAGTTTGTTTCCGTACTGCCCGACAGCTGTTTGCCCCCATGGTGTTTGCGCCTGCTCTTTTTCTTTTGTGAGTTCGGCAAAATCCGCTGCATCGACTGTATCGAGCAGCGTCATTGTATGGTTGGTCATGCCGATTATATATACCTTGCCCGCTATTTCGATGACACAAAAACTCTTGTCACGAGCCACACTGTAGCGGTCAAGCACGGTGATGTTTCTGTTACGCATTCCGGCACGGGTTTGTCCCGATGCTTTCAAACCTACGTAATACGTCACATAGTAAGCGCCAAAAAGCACAATAACCGTGCCAAATATAAATATTAATACTTGTTCCGGCGGCATCCTTTCACTCCTAAGTTCCCTCTTTTTGTGTCCTACACGGACATTCTCATAACCTCATTGTATGCGTCTATAATTTTGTTGCGTATTTGCAGCGTCAGTTGCAATGCAAGTTCGGCTTTTTGCGCATCGATAAGCATTCCCGACAAATCATCGTTCTCCCCCATGAGCAATTCCAATGACGAGCCCTTATCAATGGCATCCGTTGTGTTTGTTGTTTTGAAAGACTCCGTCAAAACATCGGCAAAGCTGCTGTTTTGTTCCGAAAGCTTGCTGACTGCGGTTCTGACAGGTTCGCTGTTAAATAAATGCATAAGATTTGTTTGAAGCGGATTAACCATTATTATATAGCCCCCTTGATAAACTACTTGCCAATCTCTAATGTTTTAACTGCCATATCCTTAAAGGCGTTAAGTGCCGTAATATTAGCCTCATATGCCCTGACTGCAGCCATCATATCGACCATTTCTTGAACTACTTCGACATTGGGAAGTCTCACATAACCGTTTTCGTCGGCATCGGGATGCGACGGGTTGTAGTCGTACTTAAACTCTGACTGGTCCTCTCCGATATGGATGACCCTCACTCCGCCCGGAGCTTTCCTTGCTTTGTTAAAAAACGAAGCAAATGCTCTGTCGCCTGTTCTCTCTTGGAATACTACATATTTTCTGCGGTACGGGTCGCCGTTTGCCGTCCTTGTCGTACTGCTGTTTGCCATGTTTTCTGAAATCACGTCCATGCGAAGTCTTGTTGCTGTAAGTGCCGACGCACTAATACTCATTGAACTTAAGAAAGACATAATTTTGAACTCCTGTTCTATTTTTCTTGCGTCATCACGAGGAGCAAAGGTTCGTTTACGAAGCTTTAGCGACGTGGTGATCCAGATACCGCATTATAACAGACATATAAAATTGAAGTTTCTTTTCTGGATTGCCACGCCACAGTGTGGCTCGCAATGACGGCTTAACACTTTACCTACCTTCTGAGATTGCCATGCGAAGGCGTCTTATCTCACCGTTTAGTTTTTCCATTATTGTGTTGTATTGCAGTTGATTTTGAGCTAATTTTACATTTTCGGACTCTATATCAACATTGTTACCGTCAAAGCGCATTGACAGGTCTCTGCGTTCATATATTCGGGGTCTGACGTTGTTGATGTTGCCTGAACCGATTTCAATATGCTTTGGATGTGTCCGCCTGCCGACAAAACCGCCCTCTTCAAGCGCTCTTTTGAAAAGCGACTCAAATTCAACGTCCGATGCCTTAAAACCCGGTGTTTCGACGTTTGCAATATTGTTGCGTATAACGGCGTTACGCATCCAGCCTACAGAGAGGCCTTTTTGCAAAACATCCATTGGCTTAAAGATGTTATTCCACATAAATTGCTCCTTCAAATCATCAAAGCAGCCCGAGCAAATTCTTCGTTATCCAAAGAATTATACCATGGCTGCCTTGGGTTGTCTATCTTTTTCTTGATTTTCACCGCAATATATAGCGTAATTTCCCATTTTTCACGAAAAACGACACGATATATTGTTCGCGGCTTGCCTTGCCTGTCTACTTGACTCTGCGGTAGATCGCCGGCTGTACCTGTTGAAGATCACCTTGGATGCCACTGAGCGTTTCACTGTGACCTATGAACAAGTATCCGCCTACTTCAAGGGCATCATGATACTTTTTCGCAAGAGCCTGCTTTGTCGGCGAGTCAAAATAAATCATGACATTTCTGCAAAAAATGATGTGGAATTTTTTCTTAAATTTGCTGAAATTGCCCATTAAATTGAACTGTCCGAAATGCACGCCCTTTGCCAGTACATCCTTGATTTTGTACTTCTCTTCGCCGACCTTATTAAAATATTTAAGCTTCCAAGCTTTCGGCAAATGATCGAAGTGTTCCTCCGGGTAAATACCCGCTTTTGCCATTTCAAGCACTCTGACGGATATGTCAGTTGCCAGTAATGTTGTTTCCCACTCTCTTATTTTCATAGGACCGAACCATTCGTGCAGAACCATTACCGTTGTATATGCTTCCTCACCGGAAGCACAGCCTGCACTCCAAATCCTAAGGTCCTTGTCGCGTATGTTTTGCGTCCAATACGGAAGTGCGTGTTCTTCCATAAATTGGTTGTGTTCTTTTTCACGCATGAAGTAGGTGTAGTTTGTGGTAAGCTTCGTCATAAGCGAATTTATCTTGCCGCCGCTTTTATCGGCAAAAACATCGTCCAAATAATCGGTAAAGCCTTCAAAGCCCTCGCTTATGATATAGTTTGACAAACGACCTTCTATGAGCGTTCTCTTTTTTTCGAGATTAACACCAAAATTTGATTTTATATAGTCGCGGAGACGGAAAAAATCTTTATCTGCAATTTGCATTTTAGTGACCCTTCCTTAATGGCTGCCGCCATCTGCCAACCCCATCTCAAACACTGTGTACACATCAATAAGTTGTCTGACCTCGCCACCTGAAACACCAACGGCTTTTATAAAGTTATTCTTAATTGAGTTGCCTGTTGTTTTTGGCGGGTCTTGAATGTTTTCGTCGTCAATGTTAAGCACATCTTGCACGCCGTCCACCAAAATGCCGACAATCATTTCATCCATGCTCAGCACGATGATACATGTCTGCTCTGTGTAAATGACCTCCATGCCGCCAAAACGCATACCCATGTCGATGACGGGAACAACCGTGCCGCGCAGGTTGATTATGCCTTTGACATACGCATGTGTGTGCGGAACAAGTGTGATTTCCTGAACACTGATAATTTCTTTGATGTAGCTGATTTCTATACCGTAACTAACGTCACCGACAAGAAAAGTCAGATACTTGCCTCGCATTACGTCTTCGGTTACTGCGTTCATATCCATCATATCATGCATTATAAGTCACCATCCCAAATGTTCTTTGAGGTTACATCATTACATCAAGCAGGAGTCCTCTGATATCGTCTATCTTATGAATTATATCGATTTTATCAGCTTGATCCTTCATGACCTCTTTCCCGAGTTCGTCAAGTTTTTCGTTAATAACCTTAACGGTAGCTATGTAGCGATGCCTGCCTCGGGAGCCGTATGCATCCTCTTTTGAGAAAGTATATCCGTTACTGACGATTTCGTCAAGGAATTCTCGTATAAGTCTGCGATATTTTTCAAATTCTTTTACATCAACTCTGTCGGAAAGACGTTCACCCTGCCTGTTGATGTCTTCTCTCATCTCGGCAAGGCGGGCTGCGTGCATATCCTGCGACAGGTCTGTAAGAGTGCGGCGAAATGCCGAATTTTCTACTTCGCCCGCTGAGCGCGATGAGGTATCACGCACCTGTACGATGCCGGACTCCGTTGCTTTTTGCCCTTGTATTCTCATGCTCATCGTATTTTGCCTCTACGTTTTCTTATCTATTACCTCAGGAGCATACGCGACAGCCTGAGCGTAACCGCTTATCCCTTTCCTCTTTGCACTTTGCTTGTCAATCTTTTCTGTTTGTTCTTCCGACTTCACCCTTAGTATATTAAAGCTTTCATCATTAAGATTTGCACAGCTTTGCGTTATCTCTTGTATTTGCGATAAAATATCGTCTATCTCCCCGTCTTTTTCACCTTGCTGCAGGGAAGCATAAGATTGCATCAAAAGACTCGACTCCTGATGCAATCCATTGATTTTTTCTATTTGCTCCTGCCGCTTTGAAAGGGTTTTGTTGAGCGCGTCTACTTTATCCTCGTTTATCTGCTCAGCAAGCTCCTGCGTGAGTGCCCTTATCTTCTCAAATGCTTCAAGCTCTTGTTTCAGATATTCCTGCAGCTTGCCACGGTCAGAACTTTCAAATTTACTCACGCTCTTTCCTCTCCCAATTGCATAGTTCCTCTGTTCGAATTGCTGATTTCTTTCCATGCCTCTCTGATAGAGTCAACCATTTCAATTATCGGGTCGAGCGGTTCTACATTCTTGTGCATATTTGCATCGGCGATGCTTTTAAGTGCAAATTCGTATAAATCGAGAAGCTCTTCCGATATTTGATAATTCATATCAAGGCTGTTAATGAGTTCTGTGAGTATCATCTGCGCTTTCATAAGATGTTTGTGGGCTGTCGGTACGTTTTTGTTGATAATACCGCGTTTTCCCATAACAATATTTCTTTTAAGAGCATCATATAACATAACAACCAAGTCTACCGGCGAAGCTGTCAGAACATCTTGTTTGCGATATGCGTCCTGCGGACGCGTGTTTAACATAACCATCTGTTGCATGATAATAACCGTCCCTCTTTAATAGCTTTTACGGAGTTTTCAATTACTTGCCGCCACCGAGCATTGAGGCGAACCAGTCACCTTGCGACTGCAGCTTTGACATGGCGGTTTCCATTGCGGCAAACTGTCTGTACAGTTTATCTTCCTCAGCCCACATTTTCTCTTCCATTCTTGAAATTTGCTCGTTTGCACGCTTCAAAGAGTCTTCGAGGCTTTTGAGTGTGTGCGTCTGACTTGTGTTCAGGTATGTACCCATGGTATCGTTCATTTTCCACAGTAAACCCGCACTTCTGTTGTTTTCGGGTCCTGCAAAAATGTCTGCTACCTTATCAGGGTCGCTTTCGAGAGCAGCTCTGAGTTTTGGCTCATCAATTACAATTTGTCCGCCTGTTCCGCCGAAGAAATTTCCGGTCGAAATACCGATTTGTGCCGCCGACATCCCTGTTCCCTCGATAGTGTCAAAGAATGACCTGCGAAGACTGCTGACCAAATTTTGGATACCTTGGTCGTTTCTTAAGATGCCTTTTTTGGCAATTGCTTCCCATTCTTCAATTTGCTTATCCGACATTGCGGATTTTTCTTCATCGGTCAGAGGTTTGTATGATACTTCGTTTCCTGTCTTACGATCATTGAGAAGACCCTCAAGCTTGCTGATAATAGCGTTATAACCGTTGATAAATTCTCTGATTGCATCCATTGCTTTTGTTGCATCACGTTTGAATGTGATGATTGTATCATCCTCGTGATTAACAGCGCTTGTCGCTCCGGTGTCGGTTGTGTGATTGAGGGTTATATTTAAGCCTCTGTATGCAAATGAATTTGTGTTTCTCTCGACGAGTTCGCCGTTGATATACACCTTTGCTAACGAGCCGGCTTCACTAACAACTCCCGAACCACCGAGCATGCTCATGATGTTTCCGCCGCCGCTTACACTTATCGTTCCCGGACCAACTGTGTTGGACTCAAACGAAAACCTGTCGGTGAGCCTGTTGTAGCTCATGGTTACACCGGCTCCGCTGCTGTTTACTTTATTCATCATCGATGCGATTGTATCGTTGCTGTTAATTGTTATCTCTTTGCCGTTGACATTAAGTGTCGTTTCACCGACAAACGAAAGCTGCGTTCCGTTGTGTTCAATCGCTCCGTTTTCGTATTGCCTAAGTGCAATTGTCTCTGTAGCTCCGTCACTTGCTTCGCCGTCCACAGTAAAATCCTTAAAGAAAGAAACTGCATGACCACCGAGTTGAAGTGCTCCTGCAGCGCTTTTTGTAAACGCTAAGGAAGCCGGTTCTTCGATACTTCCGTAATTGATAACTGCGGCATTTTCGTTAAACTCTAATTCTGTAAAAGCACCACCGTTGATTGAATATTCGTACACTGACGACTCACCGCTGCCGGTTTTTCTAAGTGTGATTTCTGTACCGCCTGCCATGGTCGCGGTATTTCTCCACTCAGCATCACCACTTGCTGCAGTGACATCGCTTTGAGCTATTTTGTAAGTTGTTCCGCCGACATTTGCCGAAGCTTGATAGTTTCCAAATTCGATTTTATTGTTCCCAACGAAGTTTAAGCTGTCAAGTCTTGAATTTACGTTAAATCCGGCACCGTTACTTGAAACGCTGCTGCCGGAGTTTACACTTGCACCTTTAGCAAGACTGACAACCTGACCGATACGCATAGTGCCTATCGGCGTGCCTGTTGTGGTTGAAATTGAAACAGCGCTTGAATTTTTGCCTGTAACACTCGTGGTTGTTGCGTTGAACACGTTACGGTTGAGCATGTTCTTCGAACCCAAGTTAGACAAAAATGTATTTCTAAAGCCTGTAATCTGGTCTTTAATACCGTTATGTGTCTGTTGTCTCCATTCAATCAGCTTTCTGTTACGCATCTGATTGTCAATTTTGAACTGATGCATACGAAGAGTAGCTTGAATGATCGACTCAGTGTCGAGTCCTGAAGACAGTCCCATTAGTCTTGACGGTTGTGATCTTAGCGGGTTAACCATTATAATACACCTCAAATCCTTTTGTTTTTCAGTTACGCCGTCCCTCCATGAACAGCATAAATATGCCTATATCCGATTTATCGTTATTTTTACAATAAATCTTAACACTTTTTTCAAGAAATTTCAGATTTTTTTTCCAAATTCTTGCAAAACGTTATTTATCGACTCTATATCCGCATATTTATTCTCAGACCATGACTCAAAATTATACTCTATCCGGGCATTTTTAGAGAGCAGTCCGCCTGCGTTTTTCTTAATATTTTCAACTAATCTGCTCACTATGTTTTCCGCATTTTTCTTGCCAAGCTCAATGAACATCACGGCAAAAACGCCGTCGCCTGCATATGCGGGGATATCAATCTCTCTAAGTGCGGAATTTATTGTTTTCGAGGCACTTCGCAGCAGCTCGACCATTCCCGAGTTTTTATCGTCGGGGAGCTTTATCGAAAATGCCGCAAATGTCATAGCACAGCCGTAGCGCCTTTGTCTGTAAAGTTCCTTTGAAACAGCTTTTCGCATACCGCTCATGTTAAACATGTCAAACTCTGTGTCAAGCCCTGCGATATATTCCTCGCGGCGTTTTTCCACATCATGCTTTTTCTTGGTTTCAAAGCGTTTTTCAAACGCCCGCGTCAGCTCGCTGACTTCTCTATATCCGAGAAACACGCCCCACTGACCGTCTTCGACAATCACGAGCTTATCATGCTGCCCCGACTGCGTAGAGCTTGCGGTATAGTCATCTTCTGTTATGAGCACCTTGAATTTTCTTGCCTGAAAAATTCTGTTGCCGCCCCACGTAACAACCGCTATTGACGAGCCTCCTGCGATTTTGAACTCACGCATCGGGTATAGTTTCGCAACTGACTCCCGCCACTGGGCAAAGCTTTGCAGCGTAATGTTATTTTTATCATGCTTGCTTAAATAGCCGTATGCTTTCTCGTAGTCGTATTTATTTAGCGCTTCAAAATAATTATGCAAAACTGTGCGTGAATATATTTCCGCTTCCGCACTCACTGTCGCCTGCTCTACAGTTTGCCTGTGTTTATCTTGTGCAGTATAGTCTTTTTGTGCCTGAGGTTGCGGTTCTTGCGTTTTTGGCGGTTTGGGTTCTGTGCGTTGTACGGGCGGTCTTTCTGTCGGGTATCTTCTGACCGCACGGGCAGACGATTGTCTCTCGCGCAAGGATGCCTCACGCTTAAACTTTTCGCGCAGCACCGTATAAGCCATATTTACCTGCTTCATTTGCTCCTCGGCATCGGGGTCGTCACTGATATCAGGGTGGTATTCCCTGCAAAGCTGTCGGTATGAAGCAGTGACATCAACCAAGCTTGCCCCTACTTTTACTCCAAGAACTCTATATGACTCTAATAAATTGCTCATGCATGTACCCAATATCTGATATTATTTTTAAGAGTATTTGCTCCGTAAATTCCGGAAATATGCATGTAGTTTGAAACAATCCTACCTGCCTGAGCTATTGCGACACCACGCACAGGGTCGTAATTGCCGTCCTTTGACGGGATTACAACCTGCATGTGGCTTGTATGGTTTGCCGAGGTTACAACAGGTCTGCCTGCATTTGCGTGCATTTGGGCAGCTTCGGCGTCAACCTGATGCCAGCCGTATTTAGGCCCGTGCTCCTCAAGCCATTTATCCATGTCTCTTGCCATCATATATTTAGCACCCTTGATATCCGGATAAATCATCGGCGCTCCGGTTTTCGGGTCTGTGTAATACGGCAGTTCCGCACCCATTGCTCTGGTAACGTCCCATGCAAAAATGTTGCAGTATGTATTTCCCTGACGCCCCGGGCGATACCGCTCCGACTGTTCAACATTAAACTGGTCTACTACCGCCGTATAGAGCGATGCACTTCTGTTGTTGATTGTGCTTGATATCGCAGGCGTAGTCGGTCTCCACCACTCAAGCGGCAGTACGGGTTGGTTTGTTCCGCTCACAGCGGGCGCAGGACCATGCGGCACAGCTCTGTTAAATATTCTGCTGTCCATAGTGTCGAGCGTAAACGGCTCGCCACCCGACATAAACATAAAATCGTCTCTTATGTTTTCTTTGTCTTGCATGTTGCCAATCATGGATGCCATCATCTGCATCATCATGCCCATATCGCCGCCGCCACCGCCTTGACTTGATTGCATCATCATCATAAGCATAAGCAGTGCGACCATTGCATTGTTGCTGTCGCCCGTGTTTGACGCAGTCATAATCGCCTGCTCCAAGGTATTGCTGAGCGACGGCATTGGCATGAAAGAACCGGGCATTCCCATCATGCCCGGATTGTTACTAAGTCCGGTATTTGATGTCAACCCGTTTATAGCTTCTGACAAAAGCGCCGAAAACGCTTCGGAGTTCTCAGCAATCGCACCGAGAGGATCAACTCCTGATTGTCTTGTATATACAACATTATCAGCTGCTGTAGTATTATTTATCGGGCTAACAATACTCATTAAACTATTCCTCCGAAATCCTGTAGTAGTATCTCACATCCTTGCTATTTTTTCAATATTATTAATAATATCGTATTTTTATTGTTTCAACATTAGCGTAGTGTTATACTTATAACTATAAATTTTGAAAGGAAAGTAAATATAATGAACAATAATCACATATTTTTTAAGTGCGGCCTTTGCGGAAATCTTATCGGATTAATAGATGATAAGGGAGTATCTATTATGTGCTGCGGGCAAAAAATGACCGAGCTTATCCCCAACACAGTTGATGCAAGTGTAGAAAAGCACGTGCCCTTTGTAAATATGTCAGAGTGCAGTCTGAACGTGCAGGTCGGAAGTATTCCGCATCCTATGGAAGCCGAGCATTACATTGAGTTTATTTTTGTAAAAACCGAGCAGGGCGCTCAGCGCAAGTGTCTGAAACCCGGCACGGAGCCAAGTCGCGAGTTTTGCATCGTTGATGACAAAGCAACCGCCGTATATGCGTATTGCAACCTGCACGGCTTGTGGAAAGTCGACCTTTGACCGCTGCGGTTAGCCAAATCCTCTGCGGATTTTTTCGCCGTATGTCCTGTCAACCTCACTGACAAAAGCAAGAACCTTTGCCACAGCGTCATACATCTCGGGAGCAATCTCATCACCGACAGCAAGCTTTGATAGCATATTTGTAAGCCCGGGTTCCGGCATTACCGGAACTCCGGCTTCTTTTGCCACTTCTACGATTTTTTCCGCAATAATTCCCTCGCCGAACGCCGCCAAAATAGGCACATCGTTATCGGCAGGGTCGTAGCTGAGTGCCGCCGCTTGTTTAATTCTTTTTTCTTCACTCATAATATGTACTCATTACCCGCTTTGTTTAGTGGAAAAAGTCTATTTTGCCCTGATGCCCGCCTGTGTATCTGTCAAATGCAAGAAGCGCCGTCAGGGGCGTTGTTTCTTCTTGAGAAATTTTTATGTTGGTATTTACAAGCTTAAAGCCCTCTTCACTGAGCATTTCATGCAGCAAAACGGTATTTTCAATGAAGTGCTCTTTTTCTTTTTCACTTTGCACTTCCATATTAATATACACATCTTTGCCTTTAATGTTAAGCAGAGCTTCCCAATGTCCCATAAATTCCAAATCTATCGCAAGGAGGATATTAACATTATCGGGGTCGGCCTTTTTGCCGCCTTTTCTCTTAAAGACGTACAGCTCGGCTGATTTTCGTTGCTCACTGAGCTGTACGGGAAGCTGCATGTATAAAAACTGTTCTATATTATTAAGTAGTCTCACATGGTCCATTAATTTTTGTGTTTGTGTAAGCAAATCGGTTCTTGCAGACCCACTCGAGCGCGAAATTTCTTCCTCAACCAAAGAAAGACGCGCAAACAGCTCTTCTCGCGCTTCTCGGAGGCGCGCTCCTGCGCCCTCGTCATTTCTGCCTATCTTCGTGAACATTTTATCAAGCTGCGCAGCAAGCATTTTTGTGTCTTTGTCAAGCGCCGCCTCATCGGTAGCAGCCGCGCTGTCACCTGCCACTCGCAGCAGCATGTTGGAAAATCTCTCAAGCGCAGAGTGCGGCGTGCCTTTGAACTCCGGCACTTCCGAGAGAAGTTCTGCCACTGTATTGCTCACAGACGGCGCAGGCCGCTGCTGCGGCTGCTGTGTTTGCTGTGTCTGCTGCGTTTGTTGTTCTTCCGATGTCAGTGGCTGCGGCTGCACCTGTTTGTCTACATTTTCGTAAGGTTTGTCCTGCACAGGCATTTCACCTGTCGGCTGCTCGCTTTTAGGTAAATCTGCAACTTCCTGTCCGCTGACCGATACGGTCAGCGCGTCCGACCGTAAAGCCTCCGCGGGAGGCTGCGCCGGCGGTTGTGCCTGCGGCTGTAAAGCCTCCGCGGGAGGCTGAGGCGGTGCCACCGTTTCGCTTTGCGGCTGCATAGTTATTTCACTTTGCGGCGCGGGCGTCGCGGGCGCCCCACTTTGCACATTCTCTTGCACAGGCATTTCACCTTGCGGTGCAGGCTGTTGAATTTGCCCCGTATTCTGAGTGTTTTGTGCTGTGTTTTGAGTATTATTTAGTGCATTTTCTACATCTTGTGTAAAAAAACTTTCTGTGTTTGATACATTTAATTGCATATTGCTATCGGGTTGTGTTATAATCGTTTGAAGCTCAGAAACACTCTTTGCGATAAATGTGATTAATTCCGTCAAAGGTGCTGTATTTTGAGCACTTACACTGCGAAGCCCCATGTCAGGATTATTGACACCTTGGTTTTCCAAAGCAGACAAAAGTTTGGCTATCATAGCATCGGTTTTATCACCACCCGACAGCACTTCCAAGGCAGCTTTCATAAGACTCTCGTCACCCGTCAGCTTGTTCGACGCCAAGAAAGCAGCCTCATCCATAGAAAGTTTAGGATTTTGAGACATAATATCCCGCATCGCACGAGCCGATTGTTCAGTTACAGGCATGTTTAACTCAGCAAGTTTGGCAGCATAAGGCGCAAGGCTCTTATCGGTAAATTCCCTGACAAGACTTTTTTCGCCTACAGATAAATCATCTTCCGCTTTTATATTTGTCTCGTCACCGTCTTTAAGCGCGTCAGTCACGGAGCTTGTACCTGATTTTACAATCACACCGCCCCCTGCAAGCACTTGCGATGCATCAACTCTCATACCCGCTCTCCTTTACTGATAGACCGAAATTATTTTTAAGCATAATATCAATATCGTAAAAAATATAGAAACACTTGAGGTATATACGATAATGAGCGATCCACATGATAATATCTTAGCAAAACATCTTGACGTTTTCAAAGAAATTGGTAATATAGGAGCAGGACATGCTGCTTCCGCTTTAGCGGGTCTTCTCGACCGCAAAATAGTCATGAGTGTACCCGAAGCGTCTGTTGTACCTTTCAGCGAAATAGTTAATGTTCTCGACGGTCCTGAAACCCTTGTTGCCGGAGTATTAATCGATGTGTCTGGCGATCTCAACGGATATATACTTCTGCTGCTCGGCATGAAAGACGCAATGGCAATGGTCTCGCAAGCACTCCACGAACCCGCCCGCGATACAACCGACCCCGAGTTTGCACTCACGGAATTGGAGCAGGACACACTTTTAGAAATTGCAAATATCCTTGTCGGTTCGTTCCTTTCAGCTATCTCATCGTTTTCCGGACTCGGTGCCACACCCACTGTTCCGCAACTTGCAGTTGATATGCTCGGCGCGATTATAAGCATAGCTACAATTGAGTACGGAACTATCGGCGACAGCGTTTTGTTCTTAAATACACGCTTTAATGACCCCTCCGGCGATGTAAACGGACATTTTTTCTTGATTCCTGACTATTATTCGTATAAAATGCTACTGAAAGCTTTAGGATTGGAAGATTAATATGGCAACAATCATTGTAGGCATGGCTGACTTAAAGGTTGCTAAAGCCCCCGATATACTTACTACGTTAGGTCTTGGCTCATGTGTAGGAATTACACTTTATGACAGAGCTAAGAAAATCGGAGGCATGGCTCACTGTATGCTACCAACATACAAGGGTTTTGAAGGGCAAAACATTGCCAAGTTTGTTGACTCTGCAGTTATTGAACTCATCAACCAGTTAGGCCGTATGGGTGTTACCAAAGCTGCACTTGTCGCAAAGATTACCGGCGGAGCACACATGTTTAGAGGTGTCAGCCAAAATAACGATTTGTTAAAAATCGGCGAGCGTAACGCCGCTGCAGGTCTTGCAATATTAAGACAATTGTCAATCCCTGTGCACGCAAATGATACAGGCGGCACACACGGACGAACAATTGAGCTTGATATGGAAAACGGTGCGTTGAAAATAAAAACAGTTGGATTGGGCGAAAAATTTATCTAACTAAGATTTTTACACATCGATATAGGATATTGAATATTTGTTTACTTAGGAGGAACTACAATGGCAACAGTCTTAATCGTTGACGATGCTGCGTTCATGCGGATTTCGATCAAGAACATGCTGACCAAAAACGGCTATGAGGTCGTTGGAGAGGCAGAGAATGGCGCAATCGCAGTCCAAATGTATCAGGATCTTTCGCCGGATATCGTCACAATGGACATCACAATGCCTGAAATGACAGGACTTGACGCTCTCAAGGAAATCACAAAAATCGACCCTCAATCAAAGGTCGTTATGGTTTCCGCAATGGGTCAGGAAGCCATGGTTCGCGATGCAATCGTATCGGGAGCAAAGGGCTTTATAGTCAAGCCGTTCAAAGAGGAAGGCATCATTGCGGCAATTAAAAAATTAGGTTAATGTTAGCAAAGTACAATAGTTCTATGAAATGGTAGGTAACTTATGATGCGTGAACTAGATCCTATGCTTGATGTGTTCATTTTTGAAACACAACAACTGCTTGAAGCACTCGAAGAGACTCTTTTGCAAAGCGAAAAGGCCAAAAACCTTGCCGCTGAGCATATAGACGAGATTTTTCGGGTTATGCACACGATCAAAGGTTCTGCGGCTATGATGTCGTTTGATAATCTTGCAAAGCTTGCACATGCACTCGAAGATATGTTTGATAATATACGAGCCGGTAAAACACGTACCGATGCCGACATGGTTGAGGGTGTTACCGAGCTTGTTCTTGCTGCGAGCGATAAATTTAAGGCAGAGGTTGATAAGCTCCTTTCCGGCGCAGAGTCCGACGGCGATTTTTCAGACCTTTCCGAGAAAATTCAAAAATATACTTTAACCATAATGGGAGACGCTCCTGCTCCCGCAAGCGGAGATGCCGGTGGTGCCGATGCGGCTCCTGCCGCAACTGCAGCCGCAGGTTCGGAAGCGGAAGTCGTAAGCAGTGTTGCTCCTATTTACAAAATTAAGGTACTCTTTGACACAGGCTGTCAAATGGAAAACCTGCGTGCATTCACAGTTGTCAACGGTCTGCAAGACCATTGCACAAACATAATGCATATTCCGGCAGACATCGAAGACAGTGATTGCTGTGAAGATATCATAGCTCACGGATTTATCATGTTTGCTCAAAGCGAAGAGAGCCAAGAGTCAATTCAAAAACTCGTTGACGGCATAATGTATGTTGCCAGCACAACAATGACTTTAATGGCACCCGACAGCGAAGAGCTTCCCGAAGCAATGCGCGTTAAGCCCGTTGTTGACGAAACTGCAGACAAAGTAGTTGACGAGAAGCCTGTTTCAACAGGCGAAGCTGTTAAGCAAAACTTCATCAGCGTCAATGTAAACAAACTCGACAAACTTATGAACCTCATGGGTGAAATCGTAACCACAGAGTCTATGGTTACAAAAAACCCCGAGGTTACAAATATGCACATCGACTCATTCGAGCGCAGCAGTCAGGAGCTTCGCAAGCTCATCAACGAGTTGCAGGATATTGTCATGTCAATTCGTATGCTTCCTGTCTCAAACTCTTTCCAAAAAATGCACCGCATCGTCAGAGATGTCAGTAAAAAAGTCGGCAAAGAGGTCGAACTTATTCTTATCGGTGAAGAAACCGAAGTTGACAAAAACATCATCGACACCTTGTCTGACCCGCTCATGCACCTTATCCGCAACGCTGTTGACCATGGCATTGAAACACCCGATGTTCGCCTCAAAGCAGGCAAGCCCGCCATGGGCAAGCTCACTCTTGAAGCTCGCAGCGCAGGCGGCGACGTTGTAATTCTCATATCCGACGACGGTCAAGGGCTTGACCGTAATGCAATTTTACGCAAAGCAAACGAAAGAGGCATTACAACAAAACCCGATCACGAGTACACCGACAAAGAAGTCTACCACATGATTTTTGCTCCGGGCTTCTCAACAAACGAAGAAGTCACCGAGTTTTCCGGTCGCGGTGTCGGAATGGACGTTGTAAGACGTAATATCGACAAGGTCGGCGGCACAATATCCTTAGAAAGCACACCGGGCGAGGGCATGACCGTGCAAATCCGCATTCCGCTCACACTTGCAATCATCGACGGAATGAAGCTTCGTGTCGGCAGCCTTGTCTTTATCGTACCGATGCTCTCCATTCAAGAGTCATTTAAGCCAAACGAGGGTGATGTTTTCCTTGATCCGGACGGCAGCGAAATGATAATGATACGCGGCGAGTGTTACCCCGTGCTGCGTCTCTATCGGATATTTAATATCGCTTCTGATTTTGAAAACTTTGACGACGGTATTTTAGTCATGATTACTACAGACACAGCCACATTCTGCCTGTTTGTAGACGAGCTTATCGGCGAGCAGCAAGCCGTTATCAAGCCGCTCCCCGAATATATCCAAAAGCACAACATCGGAATGCACGGCATCGGCGGTTGCGCAGTCCTCGGCGACGGCTCAATCAGCCTGATAATCGACATCAACAGTTTGGTGCTCGATTAGGGGTTTAATAATTAAAAATAAACAGAGAGAGCTTTCTCTCTGTTTATTTTTTTAGTCCTTTTTAGCTATTGCATTTTTTTGTAATTAGGAGTAGAGTATAATAGCTTAAAAGGAGGCTTCGGAAATGATTGGAACAACTGAAATTATCGGATTTGGAATAGGTGCGATTTCGGGTGCTGTCCAGTTTTTTCTTTTGTCAAAATTCACAGGTTCTGCCACAGGCGGCAAAAGTGGTATGAGAACTGTGCTTTTTGCACTGACACAGTTCCTTTTTCCTTTTGCCGTACTTCTCATTAGTGCGTTTCTGTTAGAGGGCGATATACTTCCTATAGGTATTGGTATGGCTGCATCACTTGTAGTTTGCGCAGTCATTAAGTATGTGATTTATTCAAGGGCAGCAAAAAAATGATAAACTGGATTTTGCTTGGTATCGGAATATCGCTGATTGTTTTTGGACTAATATTGCTTTTTCGTGCCAAAAGCAAACGCAATAGAATTATCGCTATTGCAGTTACTGTAATTGGCGGTTTTCTGCTTTTAACACGCTCGCTTGATATAATATTCGGAGCAGCAATAAGCGAAAAGCTTGAGTTTTCCATGTGGCCCGAGCGTGTGAGCGTATTTGGGCTTAGCGTGGGTGTAACCGTAGTATACATGTGGGTCGCAATGGCTATTCTTATTGTACTCGCACTTGTTGTACGCTTTACTATTTTCCGCCACCCCAAGGATAACCCGACAGGAGCTCAAAATGTCGTTGAGGTCATAGTGGAGTCTGTCGGAAGCTATACAAACGCACAGACACACGGAACCGGCGAAATGCTCTGCAGCTACATTCTTACAATAGCCTCTCTGCTTGTGACCTGTGCGTTTTTGGAGCTTTTCAGGCTTCGCCCGCCAACTTCTGATATTACAATAACATTTGCACTCGCACTTATGACATTTGTCTTGATTAATGTCTACGGTATCAAACGAAAAGGAATAATCGGACGAATTAAATCTCTCGCTTCACCAACCCCGATTGTTTTCCCGTTCAGGCTCATTTCCGATATAGCAATCCCCGTGTCTATGGCATGTCGTCTTTTCGGCAACATGCTCGGCGGTATGATTGTCATTGACCTGCTCTATAACGCACTCGGCAACAACGCAGTCGGCATACCCGGCGTGCTCGGACTATATTTCAACGCATTTCACCCGCTCATACAAACATTCATTTTTGTAACATTAACACTGACATTTATTAACGAAGCAATCGAGCAAACATAAGGAGGAAAATGAAATGGATAAAATCGGAGTCGCACTATGCTTACTTTCCTGCGCCACGGCAGCAATAGCAATGGGTATTGCAACAGGAAAAGCACTTGATGCAATCGCACGCCAACCCGAAGCATCAGGCAAAATCAATGCTACACTTCTGCTTGGTCTGGCACTCACAGAGTCCGCAGCCATTTACGGCTTCGTCACCGCATTGATATTGGCATTTAATTAGGAGGCATAATCTTGGAACTTCATCCTGTAGATGTAATAATCAGTATTATTAATATTGCTGTGTTATTTATCTTGCTTCGCTTGATATTGTGGAAGCCTGTTATCAGCTTTCTCAATAAACGTTCCGAGCGTGTCAGGCAGGAAATGGATGATGCCGCAAAAAGCCGCGAGGATGCGCAGGCTCTGCACTCGGAGTATGTGAAAAAACTTGGGGAGCTACAGAATGAGGGTGCGGAAATAGTCCGTAAAAGTCAGCTGAAAGCTAACGAAAATTCCGAAAAAATACTAAAAGACGCAAGGCTTGAAGTCAGCGAAATGATGCGTGACGCTCATGCCCGTATCGAAATAGACAAGAAACAGGCACTCGAAGAGGCACATGTCGAGGTTACACAGCTTGCTACCGAAATGGCTTCCCGTATATTACAAAGAGAAGTCAAAGAAGCTGACAACACACATGTTGTTGATGATTTCTTCAAATAATTCCTCGCCAATGAGGGGTGGCACGCAGTGCCGGGGTGGTTAGAATATGAACAAACCAATACTTATAGTAGCTTCAAGAAATGACGAAGAACTTATAAAATCTATTTGCGAGGGCTTTGAAACCAAGTTTGACGCTAAGCTTGATTTTGAAATTGTCGAGAGTGGAAAAATAACCGGAGGCTTCATCGCCGTTATTGACGGCACTGTGTATGATGCAAGCTATTCATCACGGCTGCACGAACTTTCCCGTCAAATGGTCACGGGCTTTGCAGCCGAAAAAAAGCAAGGTGTGGAGTCATCTTTTTCAGCCGTGGGAGCACTTCTTAAGGAACGCATAAAAACAAGCAGCCCTGACCCTCTTGTTTATCAGTACGGCATTGTTAAAAGCTACAGTGATGATATTGTTCACATTGAGGGGCTTGCAAACTGCCACTACGGCGAACTTTTATCGTTTGAAAACGGTGCGGTCGGGCTTGCCCTCGACCTTGTGCTCGGGGGCGTGGGGGCTGCACTCCTTGACGGTTCTGTATCAACAACAAGCCTTGTTCAAACAACCGGACGAATTGCCGAGATTTGCGTAGGCGATACACTTCTCGGTAGAGTCGTTGACCCGCTCGGTAAACCAATCGACGGGTTGGAGCTGAGCTGCGATAAATTCAGACCAATCGAAGCACACGCACCTACAATAATGCAGCGCGGACCCGTCAACACTCCGCTCGAAACCGGAATACTTGCCGTTGACAGTATGATACCAATCGGTCGCGGTCAACGTGAGCTGATCATCGGCGACAGACAAACAGGAAAAACCTCTATTGCCCTGTCTGCAATACTTAACCAGCGCGACACAGGCGTCCTTTGTGTGTACTGTGCAATAGGTCAAAAAACTTCTACAGTTTCAAATATAATCCATACCTTAAAACGTGCAGGCGCACTTGACCACACTGTTGTGGTTGCTGCTATGGCACATGACACGGCGGCAATGCAATATATTGCACCGTATGCCGCTTGCGCTATAGCCGAAGAGTTTATGTACAGCGGAAAAGATGTCCTCATTGTCTACGACGATTTGTCAAAACACGCTGTAGCATACAGAACAATGTCGCTGCTGCTTCGCCGTCCGTCGGGGCGCGAGGCTTACCCCGGCGATGTGTTCTATCTGCACAGCCGCCTGCTTGAGCGCGCGGCAAAGCTCTCGCCCGAACTTGGCGGAGGCTCTATGACAGCACTCCCGATTGTTGAAACCATGGTCGGCGATATATCTGCATACATCCCGACAAATGTTATATCAATAACTGACGGTCAAATTTACTTGGAAACCGCTATGTTTAACGCAGGTCAGCGCCCCGCGGTAAATGTCGGACTGTCTGTGTCGCGTGTCGGACGCGCCGCACAGCGTAAAGCGATGCGGTCGGTTTCAGGCAGCTTGCGGCTTGAAATAGCTCAATACAGAGATATGGCAGTGTTTGCACAGTTTGGCGCCGACATTGACTCCGCAACCGCTGCACTTCTTCGCCGTGGCGAACGTCTCGTAAAGCTGCTGATACAACCGTCGGAGCGAAACTATAAGCTTTCGGAGCAGGTTATATTGCTCCTTGCCGCATCAAGCGGATTGTTTGATGAGTTTGAAACCGGCGAGATAGGCGACACCGCAGTTGAACTCTTGGAATATACTACGACAAATGCAGAAAAGATAGTCAAAAACATTGATACAACACTTGAACTTTGTGATGATGACAAGGCAGCATTGGAAGAACTGTATAAAGAGTTTATCAAGGCAAATAAGCCCGAGGTAACAGAAAATGCAAAAGCCGAATGAAATTCGTGAGCATATAGCCGCTGTTGAACAAACACGGAAAATAACGGGTGCTATGGAAATGATTTCCTCAAACAGAATGAGGCAGGTCATGGGTCATATTGAGTATAACCGCAGATACTTCACTTACATACGGCGCACCATGAAAGAGATTCTTACTTCATCAAGAGATGTTTCACACCCATTTATAATTGAACGTGAACGCCGGCATCGCAGCCGTCACTGTACATATGTAGTCATTTCAGGCGATAAAGGCTTTTGCGGCTCATATAATGCGGCAGTCTTAAATTACGCCCTTGACCGCATCGGTCAGAGCGAAGATTACGGATTAATAACACTCGGACACACTGCCGAAGCCTTCTTTCGTTCACATAACATAACACCTGACGCTTGTTTGCTCGGCATCGTCCAAGACCCTGCACTCGCACGGGCACGCGAGGTAGCAAATCTGCTGACAGACCTTTACGAAAGTCGGCACACCGATGAAATATGCGTTATATACACATCTTTTTACGGCGAAACCAAACGCCAGCCTACGCACTCTCGATTGTTGCCTGTTTTATTGCCGGACTATGACGATATACGCGATGCCGTAGAAATGGAAGATATACTTTTTCACCCGTCGGCACAAGAGGTTTTTAATTTAATGGTACCGCAATATGCCGTTGGTTTTATGTTCGGAGTGTTGGTGCAGGCATATGCGAGCGAGCATTTTGCCCGAATGACCGCCATGCACTCGGCGACAACAAATGCAAAAGAAATGATAGACAGGTTAAACACACAGTATAACCTCGTGCGGCAAAGTGCGATAACCAATGAACTGGCAGAAATAGCGGACGCCGCAGAAATCTTGAGGGAGGGAAATCCATATGGAGAATAATGTTACCGGGGTCATTGTAAAAATAAGCGGTCCTGTACTCGACGTTCGCTTTGAGCATGATAAAAACGAACCTAAGCTGTACGATTTGCTCGCGACAAGCGACGGCAGACATATGGAGGTTTCCGCAAATGTAGCTCCCGGTGTTGTGCGGTGTATTGCTCTTGACGCAACGGACGGGCTTTGCTGCGGAACTGAGGTGCAGGCGCTCGGTCATGCCATACGCGTCCCTGTCGGCCCTAATGTTATCGGCCGTGTGGTTGATGTGCTCGGGCGTCCGATTGACAACGGACCCGAAATTAAAGATGCTCCACTGTGGGATATTCACCGCAGTGCTCCAAAGCTCACCGACCTCACACCCGTTGCGGAATTTTTTGAAACAGGTATTAAGGTTATCGACCTGCTTACACCATACTCAAAAGGTGGTAAAATCGGACTTTTTGGCGGAGCAGGCGTCGGAAAAACCACTCTTATTATGGAACTTATCTATAATATATCAACGGTTCACGGCGGGTATTCGGTTTTTGCCGGTGTCGGCGAACGTAGCCGTGAGGGTTCCGAGTTGATACAAGATATGATTTCATCGGGTGCTATCAATAAAACGGCACTTGTATTCGGACAAATGAACGAACCCCCCGGCTCCCGCATGAGAGTCGGACTTACAGGTCTTACAATGGCTGAATATTTCCGTGACGAAATGAACCGCGACGTGCTCCTCTTTATTGACAACATTTACCGCTATGTGCAAGCGGGCAACGAGGTTTCCGCACTGCTCGGCAGAATGCCATCTGCAGTCGGATATCAACCGACTCTTGCAGGAGAGCTTGGCACTCTTGAGGAGCGTATTGTTTCAACAAAAAACGGGTCTGTCACCTCTGTGCAGGCTATTTATGTTCCCGCCGATGACCTCACCGACCCCGCCCCCGCAACAATTTTCTCTCACCTTGATGCAACAACCGTACTATCGCGAAGTGTAGCCGAAATCGGCGTCTATCCTGCCGTTTCGCCGCTTGAGTCATATTCGCGGATACTCGAACCCGATATTGTCGGCAAGGAGCATTACGAAACAGCACAGGGTGTCATTGCCTGCCTCAACAGATACAAGGAGCTGCGCGATATCATAGCCATTCTCGGCATGGACGAGCTTAGTATGGAAGACCGCATAACCGTCTACCGAGCCCGTAAAATTCAACAGTTTTTATCACAACCGTTCTCTGTTGCCGAGGCATTCACAGGAATGCAGGGGCGCTTTGTTGCACTTAAAGACTCTATTAGGTCATTTTCTGCAATTTTAGGCGGCGAAGTGGACGACCTGCCCGAGGCCGCATTTTTCTTGGTAGGCGACATCGACGAAGTCAGAGAGAAAGCGAAAACGTTATAATGCCAAAACTATTTAACTTAAAAATAATAACTCCCGAACGCGAGTTCTTCGACGGCGACGTTGAAGCCGTCACTGTCTATGCTCCCGACGGCAGCGTCACAATACTTGCCGACCATGCACCTTTTATAATGCCTGTCAGCGTCGGGAATATCCTCATTAAAAAAGAAAACGCTTGGGAAAGCTCTGTCAATTCAGAGGGTTTCATGGAAGTACACCATGAGGGGGTTATGATATTTGTTCAGTCATGCGAGCGTCCTGACGAAATTGATACACGCAGAGCCGAAGCGGCAAAAAAACGTGCGGAAGAAAAAATGCGGCAAAAACGAAGCATGAGCGAATACAAACAATCTCAGATTGCACTGGCAAGAGCCATGGCGAGGTTACAATTTAGCAGCCGCACAGGCAAACATTGAAAACAAAGGACAATCATTATTAATGCTCGAATTTTCACATCTTAAACTCAGCGATATCGACACACTCAGACCACTTATCCTGCAGGGAAACAGCGGGATTTGCAATAATACAGTCGGCGGCATATTCATGTGGAGAGATTACTTCAACATGGAATATGCCAAATTTGGCGATACTGTTGTCTTCAAAGCGAGAGCTAAATATAACGGTGTTGATACAGTATTTTCACTCCCTCTCGGCAGTGAGTTTCAAGGCGGCATAAACAAAACAGCAGATTATTGCCGCTCATGCGGACTGCCTATTGCATTTTATGCTGTTACAGACGATGATGTCGAACCGATACAAAAGGCATTTGGCTCATCGGCTGTTATTTCAAAAAAACACACCAACGAAGACTGGGACGACTACATTTATGAAGCTGCGGCACTTAAAAGTCTTGAGGGGCGAAAATACAGCGGCAAAAGAAATCATATTAACCAGTTCAAAAAAGAGTATACAAATTGGGCATTCGACGAGATAACTTCGCAAAATATTGCAGGGGTGCGTGAGTTTTATCGTCAATACAGTGCAAAATTATCCCCTGCTACAAAAACCGCCATTGAAGACCACAACAAAACTATCGAGGTTCTTGATAATTATGAGCTTTATGGTCTGCTTGGAGGTTTGTTGAAAGTTAATGATGCGATAGTTGCTTTTTCATTGGGAGAGAGTAAGGCTGATGTGCTGCACATTCATACCGAAAAAGCTGATATTCACTACAAAGGTGTTTATCAGGTGATTAACAATGAGTTTGCAAAACATTTTGCAACGCCGGATATCAAGTTTATAAACCGCGAAGAAGATGACGGCGACCCGGGACTGCGTTTTTCAAAAAACTCATATCACCCATGCAAAAAAGTTTCAAAATATATACTTATTATGATATAATATTTTGTATGACAGAAGTACGTGAGAGAATAATAGTTGTTGATGACATTGCTACAAATCTTAGCATTGCTAAGTCGGCTTTGTCTGATAAGTATGATGTTTTTACTGCCCCGTCGGGCGAAAAGCTTCTTTTACTTCTTGGAAAATTAACTCCGGATTTAATATTACTCGACATCGAAATGCCCGAAATGGACGGCTATGATGTTATAAAAATCCTGAAAAGCTCAGAAAAAACCATGCATATACCTGTCATATTTTTGACCGGAAAAATAAACCCCGAGCACGAAGTTAAGGGGCTAAACTTAGGCGCTGTTGACTATATCACTAAGCCTTTTTCGCGAGAATTATTACTCAAACGCATTGACTTGCACGTGCTCTTTGAGCGCCAAAAGCAAGAACTTCTAAAGCATAACCTCACTCTTGAGGGCGAAGTTGAAAAGAAAACAAAAACCGTTATGGAGCTGCAATCTGCAATCCTAAAAGCCATTGCCGAACTCGTGGAATGCAGAGATAACGTTACAGGCGACCATATCGGCAGAACACAACATTCACTCAGTTTGCTCATCGGCCTTATGCTTGATAACGGCGTTTATATTGAGGAACTTTCCGCACTTGACATTCCTTTGCTTGTAATGTCCTCACAGCTGCACGATGTCGGCAAAATATCCATAAAAGACAGTATTCTAATGAAGCGCGGCAAGTTAGACCCTGACGAATTTGAAGAAATGAAAAAGCACACCATTTACGGTGTTGATATTATCAGAAAAATCGAAAGCAATACAACGGAAAACGACTTTTTGCATTACGCCGAAATATGCGCAGGCACTCACCACGAAAGGTGGGACGGCACAGGATATCCTAATGGCTTAAAGGGCGAAGATATTCCGCTGCAGGGCAGATTAATGGCTATTGTCGATGTTTACGATGCCTTGGTCAGTGACCGTCCGTACAAATCGGCCTTTGAGCATCAAGAGGCTATCAGAATTATTACAGAAAGCCTCGGAACACAGTTTGACCCGATTATCGGCAAGGTTTTTGTTGATAATCATTTGGAATTTATGGATATTGAAAAGGTCACGAGTGGTTAAAATAATAAAATCGTGTTATACTACATAAATAACATATTTACGGAGGGATTAAAGATGAGACTTATAACCAGATCGGATTTTGACGGACTCGCATGTGGTGCGGTACTCAAGGAGCTTGGCATAATAGACCACTGGAAATTTGTTCACCCAAAGGACATGCAGGACGGGCTTGTTGAGATAACGGACCAAGACGTTCTTGCAAATGTTCCGTATGTTGAAGGTTGCGGTATGTGGTTTGACCACCATTCAAGCGAAACCGCCCGCCTTCTTGAAGCGGGAGTACAGTACAAAGGCATGAGCCGCATAGAAGACAGTGCAGCCCGGGTTATATACGAATACTACGACGGAAAAACCAAGCTTCCTCAAATGGAAACAATGATGAAAGCAGTTGACAAGGTTGACTCCGGCAAAATGACAGCAGATGAAATTCTCAATCCGGAAGGCTGGGTGCTGCTTGGTTTTATCATGGACCCCCGCACGGGTTTAGGACGTTTTCGCGACTTCACAATCAGCAATTATCAACTCATGGAGCTTCTCATTGACGAATGTGCAAAAAGCGATATAGATACAATACTCGCTCTCCCCGACGTTCAGGAACGTGTAAAGCTTTATTTCGAACAGGACGCGCTCTTTAAGGAAATGGTCAAAAAGCACACATGGATTGACGGTAATGTCATTGTCACCGATTTGCGCGGTGTAGAGCAAATCTATACAGGAAACAGATTTCTTATTTACAGCCTTTATCCCGAACAAAATGTATCATGCTGGGTCGTAGACGGGCGTGGAAAATTGAACTGCCCGATTGCAATCGGCTACAGTATTCTCAACCGCACCTGTAACGCCGACGTTGGCGCTCTGTGCCTTAAATACGGCGGCGGCGGTCACAAGCAGGTCGGCACCTGCCAAGTCCCCTACGACGACTATGAAACGGTTATAAAGGAAATCGTCGCAGCATTAAAAGCGTAGCTACTTATATTACTCATATCAAATGTAGAAAATCACACTTCTAAAGTGTGATTTTTGTTTGTGGTTTTTGTGTATTTTGTCTTATCTTGTTGTACAGCAAGGCATTGCAGTTGCTGCATTTTCTGCATTCAAATGTGTATTGAAATGTAGAAAAGGAATGTGCTATGTTTGGCTTGTATGATACATACAAATATAAAAAAAAGAGAGGAAGAAAATTATGAGTGAATTTATAAGATTTGAGGAAGTAGAAAAGAGGATTATAACAGTTCGGGAGCAGCAGGTGTTAATTGACAGAGATGTAGCAGAGCTGTATGGCGTGGAAACGAAATACATAAATCGTGCAGTCAGAAATAATCTTGATAAGTTTCCTAAAGGATATGTTATTAATTTGAGCACTGAAGAAAGATCAGAGGTGGTGCAAAATTTGCACCACCTCAGTGTGCTTAAGTATTCGCATGCTGAAACTGCTGCTTTTACAGAAAAAGGTTTGTACATGCTTGCAACTATTCTCAAAAGTCCAGTTGCTGTACAAACAACAATCGCAATTGTAGAAACATTTTCCAAGCTCCGTGAACTATCAACTATTATAAGCACACTTCCTAAGGAGCAAGATGAAGACAAACAGCAATCATTAATATTAAGAAGCGGTGAAATTATTTCAGAAATTATAGACGAAACAATCTTGGATGTCATAGGCGATGAAACAAGTTTTGAGCTTAATTTAGGTGCTATAAAGGTAAAGCGTACAGTAAAGCGAGAAAAGCGGAAAAATTAAGATTGAAGTATGGGTTGTTCTATAAATAAAAAAATCGCCGACCTATTGGTCAGCGATTTTTTATAGATGTTGGCGAAGACCTATTTTCCCGGGACGTCACCGTCCAAGTATCGTCGGCACAAGTGAGCTTAACTTCCGTGTTCGGAATGGGAACGGGTGGAACCTCACCGTAATAAACACCAACAATGGTTGAAGTTGCATTTTCTTGCACCTTCAAAACCGAACAATGATTTATCATACAACAAAGCGAGTTTGCCTACATTCTGTTCAAGATCAAGCCCTCGGGTGATTAGTATCGGTCAGCTAAACACATTACTGTGCGTACACCTCCGACCTATCGACGATGTAGTCTTCATCGACCCTTACTCCATAAAGGATGGGATATCTTATCTTAGGGAGAGTTTCACGCTTAGATGCTTTCAGCGTTTATCTCGTCCGTACTTAGCTACCCAGCTGTGCCGTTGGCACGACAACTGGTGCACCAGAGGTACGTCCATCCCGGTCCTCT
>WQXY01000007.1 GCA_009781515.1 Oscillospiraceae bacterium | reverse complement strand
CTTAGATTTACTTCTTGATAAAATCGAAGTGGAAAATGCATTCGACATAGCAAGTGCGCTTATCCATTGGGACGCAGCCACAACAGGCGTGCCCGAAAAATCACTGACAAAACGCAGCGAAGCAGCGGGCTGGCTCGATGGCGAGCAGTTTCGCCGCTTTATGGCACCGGACACACTCGAGGCTATCGAAACACTCGAAGGGGTGACGGAGGAGCTTAGCGAGTATGAGCGTGTAATGGTTCGGGAAATGGGGCGTGATTACAGAAAGCTAAAAGCCGTCCCGCCCGACGAGTATGAAGCATTTTGCGCGCTTGTTGCAAAAGCTGAAAATGTCTGGGAAACAGCTCGCGAAAAATGCGACTATGACATGATGCAGCCGTATTACGAGAAAATCATGGACTATCAGCGTCGCCTTTGCGACTGGTACGGATATGAGAAACACCCGTATGACGCTCTGCTTGATGATTATGAAAAGGGCGCAACCGTCGGGATGCTCGACCCATTTTTTGACGCCCTGCGTCAAAAAATAGTGCCACTGCTTAAGCAAATCATACAGCAGGGCGCACAAAAGCCGAAAGAAATCACAGGATTGTTTGACATAGAGAAACAACGGGAGCTTACGCAGTGGCTCGCCGATTTTACGGGATTTGACGTATCCCGTGGTAAAATCGGCGAGGTCGAGCACCCGTTCTGCACTACAATCACGCGCCATGACGTGCGTATAACCACAAAATACCATGAGGACAGCCTGCTCTCCTCAATATACTCGGTAATCCACGAATGTGGACATGCCATATACGAACAGAACATGGACGAAGAAAAAGACAAATACGGCATTGCAGGCGACGCCTCAATGGGTATGCACGAGAGCCAATCGCGCCTGTACGAAAACATCATCGGCAGAAGCCGTGCATTTACGGAGCGTCTTTTGCCGAAGCTGCAGGAAAAGTTCGATTATTTCAAGAGCTGGGACAACGAAATGCTCTACCGTGCGGTCAACATTGCCCGCCCGTCACTTATCCGTATAGAAGCCGACGAGCTGACATACAGCCTGCATGTTATGGTTCGCTACGAGCTTGAAAAGGAACTCATAACCGGAAAAATCAAGGTGTCGGACCTGCCGAAGCTGTGGGCAGACAAATATGAAGAAATCATCGGACTTCGCCCCCAAACCTTGGCAGAGGGCGTGCTGCAAGATGTGCACTGGAGCGGAGGCATGGTCGGCTACTTCCCGTCCTATGCGATTGGCACGGCATACGGCGTTCAAATGATGAACACAATCAAAAAAAGCATTGACGTCGACGCCGCAATCAGAAAAGAAGACCTGTCGCCCGTTACAAACTGGCTCAAGAATAATGTTCACACACACGGAATGATATACTCCCCGAATGAATTGCTGAGCAAATCAACAGGCGAGCCATTCAACCCCGCTTATTACGCAAACTATTTGGAAGAAAAGTTCACGGGCTTGTATTTGTAGTATAAAAATAACCCAAAAAAGTGCTTTGTCTCAAAATGGGACAAAGCACTTTTTCTTTTAATATCAATGCTTTTTTAGTACATGCCGCCCATGTCGGGTGGTCCTGCCGGCATTGGTGCCGGAGGCTCGGGAATGTCGGCAACGAGTGACTCTGTGGTCAGAAGCATACTTGCAACTGACGCTGCGTTTTCGAGTGCACTGCGGCAAACCTTTGTCGGGTCTACGATGCCTGCTTTAATCATGTCGCAATATTCTTGCTGCGATGCGTCAAAGCCGAATGTTGCATCGTTTGAATTCTTGATTTTGTCAAGAACGACTGCACCCTCGACACCTGCGTTCATGGCGATTTGTTCAACCGGAGCTTCAAGTGCTTTTGCAATGAGAGCCATGCCGGTTTTTTCGTCGCCCGATGCGCCGTCAAGCATTTTTTCAACTGCTTTTGACGCAACAGCGTAGATTGTTCCGCCGCCTGCAACGATGCCCTCTTCAACGGCAGCGCGGGTTGCATTAAGAGCGTCCTCGAGACGGAGCTTTTTCTCTTTCATTTCTGTTTCTGTTGCTGCGCCGACTTTAATGACAGCTACACCGCCCGAGAGCTTCGCAAGGCGTTCTTGGAGCTTTTCTTTGTCATAGTCTGATGTTGTCAGTTCAATCTCGGTGTTGATTTGACCGATACGGGCTTTAATATCTTCTGTAGAGCCTGCACCCTCAACGATTATTGTGTTGTCTTTTGAAGCTTTGACTTGGCGTGCTGTGCCGAGCATTTCGACTGTTGCTTCTTTGAGTTCCATGCCAAGCTCGCTTGAAATGACCTCGCCGCCTGTGAGAGCTGCGATGTCGCGGAGCATTTCCTTGCGTCTGTCGCCAAAGCCCGGAGCTTTAACGCAAAGGCATACGAATGTGCCGCGGATTTTGTTGAGGATTATTGTTGCAAGCGCTTCACCCTCGACATCCTCGGCGATTATAACAAGCTTGCGTCCGCCTTGTACAACTGCTTCGAGCACGGGGAGTATCTCTTGAATGTTAGAGATTTTTTTATCTGTGATGAGAATGTACGGCTCGTCAATGACCGCTTCCATCTTTTCAGCATCTGTGACCATGTATGGTGTGATGTAGCCACGGTCAAACTGCATACCCTCAACAACTTCTGAGTATGTTTCGGCTGTTTTTGACTCTTCTACTGTGATAACACCGTCGCGTGAAACTTTTTCCATTGCTTCTGCAATGAGTGTGCCGATGTTTTCGTCACCTGATGATACTGTACCAACGCGTGCAATGTCTTTTGAGCCTGAAACAGGATTTGAGTTTGCTTTAATTGCATCAACTGCCGCAACAACTGCTTTTTCGATGCCTTTTTTCATAATCATCGGGTTTGCACCGGCTGCTACGTTTTTGATACCCTCTCTAATCATTGCTTGAGCTAACATTGTTGCTGTTGTGGTGCCGTCGCCTGCTACATCGTTGGTTTTTGTGGCGACTTCCTTAACGAGCTGTGCTCCCATGTTTTCAAACGGGTCTTTGAGTTCAATTTCTTTTGCAATAGTAGCACCGTCATTTGTGATGAGAGGTGAGCCGTATTTTTTGTCGAGAACCACGTTTCTGCCTTTGGGTCCTATTGTGAGCCGTACGGTATCGGCGAGTTGGTTTACACCTTTTTCGAGTGCTCTGCGGGCTTCTTCACCGTAAATAATTTGCTTTGCCATAATACTCTGCTTCCTCCTATTGTACTATCGCAAGGATATCGCTCTGACGTACAATTGTCAGTTCCTCGCCGTCGATTTTTACTTCTGTTCCGCTGTATTTACCTGTGATTATGCGGTCGCCTTTTTTTACGACCATAACCACTTCGTTGCCATCAACCGTTCCACCGGGTCCAACTTCGATAACCTCATACACCTGCGGCTTTTCCTGAGCTGCACTTGTCAGTATGATGCCTGCTTTTGTTGTTTCTTCCGCTTCGACTTGCTTGATGATAACGCGATCTGCCAATGGTTTTAATGTCATTAGTTTAACCTCCTATTTGTTATCTGTGTGTATTAAAATACGTTTTGACAGTTTGGGTGCGTTAGCACTCTTTGTTCAAGAGTGCTAACGCATTTCTTATAATAAACAATGTATGGTTATTTCGCAAGCGTTATTTTCGCCATTTTTGCCATATTTACACAGATAATCGGCGATTATTGATGTTTATCTTCTATTTTCTCTGTGATTTGTGCTTTTTCGCCGTTATTCTCTGTTTTTCATGCCCCTTGGGGTGATTTTACGGCAAATTTTCGTGGAAATATGAAGTTTACCGCTTTTGGAATGAGTTTGAAGATAACTTTATTCCCGTATATAGCCTCGCCGTCAAGTCCTATTATGAACTCCCTGTCGGCTGTGACTTCCATTTCCGTAGATTGAATGTATGTAAATATTTCAGGGTTTTCTGCATACTTTCCTTTTGAGTATTTGCCGACAAGCTGCGCAACCTTAAAGCGCGACACCGGCTCGGCTATGAGAATGTCCATTATTCCGTCATCGGGAACTGCGTTTGGCACAGGGTTAAAGCCGCCGCCGTAAAACTGCCCGTTACACGCGCAAGCGAGCGTTATTTTTTTGTCAATAATCTTATCGCCGACTGCGATACGAAACTTCTGTGCTATTCCTTTAATGACATTTACAATCAGCGATACAATATAGCCCGTCGAACCGCCGATGATAGGTATGTTGCTGTATTTGTGAACATCATTTCCGATGCGCGCGTCAATGCCAACCGAGCAGATGTTTATGCAGTAGCGTCCGTTGCAGTCAATCAGGTCAAGCGGACGGATTTCCCCGTCTGCAAGTGCATCCAAATCGTGGAATTTTTCAACGTTTTCGCGACCGAATGTTTTAAGAAAGTCATTGCCTGTGCCGCACGGGTAATGTGTTATTGCAACATTCTTGCGACCTGCCGCTCCGTTTGCACATTCGTTTAACGTACCGTCACCACCGCAGGCATATACACGAATGTCTTCGCCCGTTTCTGCTTCTTCAATTATTTTCCGACAGGCGTCCATAGGCTCTTTTGTCACGTAAATTTCGTACGGGTCTGAAATAGTATCCGTAAACTCCCGAATTCTGATTTCAACATCGACAGGGTGCCCTCTGCGTCCGCCGGCAACCGGGTTGATAATAAACAAATGCTTCATTGAAATTTTCCTCGCTTCTAACCTCTCAAAAATACATGAACAGGTCACATTTTATCATGCCGTTGTACAGTTTGCGTTTTTTTGTTGCCTTTTTTCCAAAGGTTCGTTCAAATTCTGTATGTGACGAGAGGATGTACATTTTCAGCTCTTTATGCTCTCGCACGGCTGCGCCGAATTTCCGGTATAATTCTTCCGCTTCACTTTTTTCCATGACCCGCTCGCCATACGGCGGATTTGTCATAACAATTGTGCTATGGCTTTGCGTTTGGGCAGGGTTAAAGCTTGCCGCGTCTGCGGTTTCAAATCTGATATATTCCAAAACTCCCGCACGCTGCGCGTTTGCTTTTGCCGCTTCTATATACTTCGGGTCAATGTCACTTCCATGGATAATATAATCGCCCTTGTACTCACAGCTTTTTGCTTCGTCTTTTGCGTCAGTCCATATTTTTTTGTCGAGCAGGTTCCACGACCCTGCGATAAAGCTTCGGTTTAGTCCGGGAGCACGGTTAGTTGCCGCCAGTGCCGCTTCTATTGGTATTGTGCCCGAGCCGCAAAACGGGTCATAGATTATCTCTTTGCCTTTATATCTTGAGAGCTTCACTATGGCTGCCGCGAGTGTTTCGCGAAGTGGCGCAGCGCTCAGGGCGGGGCGGTAGCCGCGTTTATATAGGGGGTCTCCCGAGGTGTCTAAATACAGTGTTGCGATGTCGTCAGTTATTGCAAACTGTATGGGGTATTTGGCGGCAGTTTCGCTCAGTGTTTGTGTTTTGTGCTTTGCACGAAGCCGCTCGACAACTGCTTTTTTGATTATTCTCTGGCAATCGGGAATTGATTGCAGCTTGGATTTGAGCGAGTGACCTTTTACCGGAAAAGCACCGTCGGCGGGAATGTAGTCTTCCCACGGCATCGCTTTTACTGCGTCAAAGAGTTCGTCAAAGGTATTTGCCGCATTGACGCCGATAATGAGCAGCACACGCTCGCCTGTGCGAATGTTGATGTTTGCTTTGGCGATGTCCTTTTTTTCACCCGAAAACAAAACCTGTCCGTTTAATGTTGTGACATTTTCATATCCGAGCCGCTTTAGTTCATCTGCACACAGCCCCTCAATTCCGAATAAACACGGTACGCAAAATTTCATCAACGTTCTTTTAATTCCTCAACCATTTTTGCAATCTCGGGCTTTGCTTCTTCCATCATTTCGTCCCACTCGCCGACGTAGTCATATGTCAGCTCGCCGCCCGCTTTGATGCGGCGGACATAGCCGTCAAACATGTCATAATCCCGCTCGTACACATGGAAGCTGTTGGCGCGATGTGTGTATGTACCCACAGGCAAGCCAACTGCGTCTGCTATGCGTTTTTGGAGTAAAATTAGTGCAAAGGCGTTCATATAGGTTGCTTTTGTGGAGTCGTTTGAGCGAAAGAGCACCTTGCAGTGGAGTGCTCCGCCGCGGATTAGGTATTGGATATGCTGCAGGCAGGCGGGTGCGTCCGTTGTCATGTCGTACTCGGTGCGGATAAGCACCACCGCTCTGCGTGTTTCTTCGCTGCGTTTGAGTTCTTCGATAACCCATGGTATTTGTTTTTCCATACGCTGGTGATATGTATAATCCCACTTGCCTTTTGCGACTTCAAAGTCGAGTATGCCGTCGAGCATTTCTTGTCTGTATTGCTCGAGTGAGCGCGGGTCGCCGATAAACATTTTGCTTATCATCGGCTCTTGCAGCGGTTTTTCCACGACAAATGTGACCGACGCTTCTTTTTGGCGTGTGTTGTAGTCGGGACATGCAAGTTCGTCATGGGTTTCGTGCAAAGCGACAAGTGCGTTGTGGTACGCTTCCGGCAGTGTGGTTCCTTTTACTAACAGTTCAAACATGGTCTGCTCCTTTGTGTTTTGTACTTGGGGTAGTATATACTTATAAGCAGTAAAATGCAACACTATATGTCAGGGGGACGGGGGTTTGTCAACAGTTGACAAACCCCCGTCCCCTTGACATATTTAATCATATATTGTATCGTAATAACGCTCCGCAAGGGGCGTGGCAATGGAGGGGTGTCCGAGTCTGGCTTATGGTGCGGCACTCGAAATGCCGTGAAGGTAAAACTTCCGGGGGTTCAAATCCTCTCCCCTCCGCACATTTTCACAGAGGTTTCAAATATGAAGAAAATTTTGGTTATATCCTTATCTGCAATTATACTTTTGGCATTATTTGCCTGCACCGACAGCAATAATAACGGCGAGCCAACGAGCACACCAACCACGCAGCCGCCGACGTCATCTCCCGACGGCGATGTTACAACACCTCAACCGCAAGCAAGCGGCGAGGTTGTGATATCGCTTGAGCATGTTAAGCTGGCGGGCGTAGCAAGCAATCAATATGCTGTATGGATTGAAGACTTAGACGGCAATCATATCACATCACTTTATGCTTCACGCTGGACAGCAAACGGCGGCTTTAGAACGAGACCGGACTCTTTGGCACTTTGGGTGAAGCAAGCCGACCCTGCAAATATGACAACTTCGCAAATTGATGCTGTTTCCGGTGCAACTCCGAGAACAGGCCCTCAGACGCATGTATGGGATTTAACAGACATAAACGGAAATACCGTTTTGCAGGGTGATTACAAGTTTTTTGTCGAGGGAACACTTCGTTGGAAGAATTTTGTCATCTTTTCCGGTGTTATAACAATCGGTGACGACCCTGTTACGGTCGTTGCAGACGCAATGTTTCATTATGAAGGCTCCGGCAATAACGAACCGCTCACAGAAGACAGCGTAGAAAACAGCATGATAACTGATGTCACGGCGACTTTCATACCAAAGGAGAATAACTGATGATTGGTCTGAGCCGCGTGGCAAAACTAAAAGAACATATCTTATCAGAGGATATTTCAGGGTGTTCCGATGTTTTCACAGTATTCATATCAGTATGCAACAAAAAAGAGCGCGCACTCGTTTTTCATGGCAGCGGCAAGACCATTTCCATAGCATGGAACGCTGCCGAAAAGCGGCTTTTTGATTTTCAAAAGAAATTGGTTGTAAAAAAGAAGCCTTATTCGGCAGTATGGGCAAAGGCCGATGTTGTTATATCCTGCGAAGAAATAAAGACAGCTGATTTGTCAAAAATCATTGTAAAAAACAAGTGGCACAACTATACAAGAGTTGGGATTTCTTTCGATAGCGGCTTTAGTAAAGCATTTCTTGAAGCCGAAGTTCATGGCAATAAAATGATTGATTATACTTTTTCTCAAGAGGATATCAGTAATGGCAATATTGATTATTCTGCAAATCTGATTAACCTTGGCAATATAAACAGTTATTTGAAGTCTTGTCCGACGGGAGTTCCTCAAATTGCAGAGGTTCCCGAAAACATCACTATTTTCACCACAAAAGGATATTTTTGCGATGAAGACAATGCCGTTTATGAACTTTACAGCAACAATGCCGATTTTGGCAGAAGGCTCAACCCGTATGTTGACGATAAGGTCATAAACAAATTAATTGTCGGTGCTTCGCAGTACTTGGCAGAACTTATTGATGCGCATGGCAAGTTCATATATGGATATTTTCCGGCTTTCGGAGCACGGATGAATAACTACAATATTGTCCGCCATGCGAGCACATTGTGGAGCGTTATAAACTTGTACCGAATAAGTGCCGACGACAGCCTTATCCCGAAAATTGATAAAGCCGTCGAATATATGTGTGATTGCATAAGTTACAAGAACAATCAAACAGCGTATTTGGTCGATAAAGAACTCGATGAAATCAAGCTCGGTGCAGACGGTGTTGCCGTTATAATGCTCACGGAATATATGGACGTGTTTAACACAGACAAGCACAAAAAGCTTGTTGCAGACCTCGCAAACGGTATATTGGAACTTCAAAATGCCGAAACGGGAGGGTTTTCCCACGTTCTAAATGCTGCGGATTTTTCAAAAAAAGATGAGTTTCGAACGGTGTATTATGACGGCGAGGCTACGTTTGCACTCGCAAGAGCTTACTCGTGTACTAAGGATAAAAGATTTTTAGATGCTGCCATAGCTGCTGTGGAATATTTTATTCGAGAAAATTATGTGAGGCATCGCGACCATTGGGTGGCGTATTCGCTGAACGAAATAACTAAATATGTTGAAGATACACGGTATTTTGAATTTGCTTTAAGAAATATTGACGAAAACCTCGAGGGCATTTACCACAGAGAAACTTCTTTCCATACATATCTTGAAATGCTCATGACCGGCTGGCAGACTTTAACAAGGGCTAAAAAGCTTGGCATTTCTTCTGATGTAATTAAAAATTACGACCCTACACGCTTTGCGCAGACTATTTATCGCAGAGCACGGCATATGCTAAACGGCTATTTTTATCCGGAATTTGCCATGTATATGAAATATCCGAATACCGTCGTCGGGTCGTTTCATGTTCGTCATCACAATTTCCGTGTGCGAATTGACGATGTGCAGCATTTCATCGGCGGATATTATTTTTATTGTATGCTTTTCGACGAAATACGGGAGTATCTGACAGACGACTTTATTTCGGGATTGGAAAATAATCCATAATATCTAAATTTTTATGCAAGATACATTACATTTGCACTCATATTGCTTGACATACAAAGAGCTACTGTCTATAATTTACAGTAGATTTTTTGGAGGTAATGAAATTGGAAGAAAATAAAACAAACTCTACCGACACAGCTGAGGAAAATGCTCCGGTAGCAGAAGAAACCCCTGTTGAAGCAACAGAAACCGCAACGGAAGAAAAGCCCGAAAAGAAGAAAAAGCAAAAAGGCAAGCATAGTTTTTCATTTGTAGAGCCGATTATAGGAATTTTTATTGCTATATTATTCACTACTATATTCTTATGGTTTTCACAAATAATAACTATTGCATTTATTGGCGGAGAGCTCATCCCCACCTTTGACGCCGAAGTAATTAAGACCTCTTTATGGCTGCCGATTATCGCATGGGGTGTTATTCGCGTAGGAGTCAATGTTGCATACCTCATCGAACGCAGTTACACAAAACGTCTTACTGTTATTTCGATAATAGGAAATGCACTGACCGCAGTCGCTTCGTTTTTAATTCTCTTTAATGACCGTATCGTATACTCAGGATATGTCGATTTTATCCGCACTTATTTTGAAGACACTGCAGCATGGTTTGGGGAAATTCTCACAAAGCCAAATCTGATTATTCTTGTTGTAATTATTATTGTCTTGATATTTGATAGCATTGGTGTCGCAACAAAAAGCAGAAAAGTTGCACAAAACAAAGAGTAGATTTATGTGAATATTTTCGTAATTCCTCCTGATGCTTTTGCCTTTGAGTGAGCTTCTATTGCTCTATCAATAAATTCATCAGGTTGTTCGCCTTGTTTTGGCACGTATACGCAAGCACCTATGGAAATCGTTCCGGGAATGTTTACATGTTCAATATCAGCACGTATGCGCCCGGTAACGATTGTTGTGCCTTCCGTATCTGTTATAGGCAAAAGAACAACAAACTCTTCTTCACTCCACCTTGCTATAAAATCGGTGGAGCGCTTATTGGACATGATTAATGCTTGTGAAGCTTCGCGTAATATTTCATCACGCTTTATATCTTCGCAATCTTCAAGACCGTCTATACTGAATATTACGAGTCCGAGAGTAGATTTGTCTCTCACGGCTCTGTTCCACTCCAAGATTATTCTGTTGTCAAAGCCACTTCTGTCTGATAGGCCTGTAACACCATCTTTCATGCTAAATGATGCTATTTCCAAAACATTGTCGGCAGTGGCTATATAGCCGTCTAATATTTTCTCATTAGCAGTGCCGGGTTGTGCATTTTCTGCTTCAAGTTCTTTTACCATTACGTTTACATTATTAATAAACTTTTGCATTGCATCAACGAAGTTTTTTATTTCTGCAATATCCGCTTGCGCCGAAGTTGCAGCGGGGTCTGCACTATTTTCCCCTGATTGCATTTTTTCAACCGTACTTGTAAGAAGGGTTCCAATCATCCCTTGGATATCGTTCATTATATTATTGTCTGACATTTGAGCTCCTCCAAATTATTTTGTTTCGAAGTTAAAATTAAGTAGACCTATGGCTATTATTGTCATAGGTCTACTTTACTATCCAGGTATCCGGTTTTACCTATTCTTTTCCTTCTGCACCCTCAACTTGTTCTTTTGTTCTCATCTTGCGTACTGTGTGACCTACCACTGCTGCAAGCAATGCTGCTACTATCAGACCTGTGGTAAAGAACCCTGCGATGTTGCTGTCTACGGGTGGTGAAAGCGGTACATCCGGCGGTGTTATCGTAATTTCTTCTGTGGGCGGACCAAGCGGTACATCGGGCCCAATTATTTCAATGTCTGTATCAGCATCTGCGTCTGCATCGGCATCGGCGTCTGCATCGGCATCGGCATCGGCGTCTGCATCGGCATCTGCGTCTGCGTCTGCGTCTGCGTCTGCATCGGCATCTGCGTCTGCGTCTGCGTCTGCATCGGCATCGGCGTCTGCGTCAGCGTCAGCGTCAGCATCGGCGTCAGCGTCAGCGTCAGCGTCTGCGTCAGCGTCAGCATCGGCGTCAGCGTCTGCGTCTGCGTCTGCGTCTGCGTCTGCGTCTGCGTCTGCGTCTGCGTCTGCGTCTGCGTCTGCGTCTGCGTCTGCGTCGGCGTCTGCGTCTGCGTCTGCGTCTGCGTCTGCGTCTGCGTCTGCGTCAGCGTCAGCGTCAGCGTCTGCATCGGCGTCAGCGTCTGCGTCTGCGTCTGCGTCTGCGTCTGCGTCTGCGTCTGCGTCAGCGTCAGCGTCTGCGTCAGCGTCAGCGTCAGCGTCAGCGTCAGCATCGGCGTCTGCGTCAGCGTCAGCGTCAGCGTCAGCGTCAGCGTCAGCGTCGGCGTCTGCGTCTGCGTCTGCGTCTGCGTCAGCGTCAGCGTCTGCGTCTGCGTCTGCGTCTGCGTCAGCGTCTGCGTCAGCGTCAGCGTCAGCGTCAGCATCGGCGTCTGCGTCAGCGTCAGCGTCAGCGTCAGCATCGGCGTCTGCGTCTGCGTCTGCGTCAGCGTCAGCGTCAGCGTCAGCGTCAGCGTCAGCGTCAGCGTCTGCGTCAGCGTCAGCGTCAGCGTCAGCGTCAGCGTCTGCGTCTGCGTCTGCGTCACCTTCCGGCTGTTCCGGGAAGCCTGTGCCCGGTTCGCGATCATAAGTATCGCCATCAACTTTTAATCCTAATGCGGTTGACAGAGAGTTACCTTGAACTTCCACGGCGATTTCAAATACATTGAATGTGAAAGAGCCGCTGCCAACATTGGTGAGCACAAAACTATCTGTACTACCATCTTCAAATAGAACACTGACATTCAGTCTGATGTTATTTCCATTACCGGAAATCACTATTGTTATTGTATCTCCATCGCTTGTTCTGACTATTAATGAGTCTGTTCCCGGATTTTGATTTGATGAAGCTCCGTTTGGTGTGTTAACACCTACTACTGTAAATTTTCCCATTTTTCTTTCCCCTTACTTTTTTTAGTATTAGTCTCTTTTGTTCTGGGGTTGGGATTCCCCGTTTTCAGCCGCTTTGCTGTCGTGCAACACGGTTAAACGCTTTTTAGAGAGTTCAGTCTCTATGGAAAATGCATATTATTTTTATACATCTGCGTTGAATAATAGCATATTTATGCAGATTTTTCAATACCTCTAAGCTTACAAATCTGACAGCTTTCCCTCTGTTTACAGGCTTATTTGCCTTTGCATCTGCTCAACATTGGATGCATATCCGAGCGCCGTTTCCTTTTCAATATCACCGTTTCTGTACAGTTTTAACAGATATGCGTCCATGCTTATCATGTCTTCATCTGACGAGTTTTGAATTACACCGTCAATTTGATGAGTCTTTGCTTCTCTTATGATGTTCGTAACTGCTTTATTTACTTTCATTATCTCAAATGCCGGAATTGAGTTATGATTAATATCCGGAATTAGTATTTGAGAAATAACACTGCGAAGCACCATAGAAAGCTGTATACGGGTTTGTTGCTGCTGCCCCGGCGGGAATGTGTCAATAATTCTGTCAATGGTATTTGCCGCTCCCACGGTATGCAGGGTCGAAATTACGAGATGACCTGTTTCGGCCGCAGTCATAGCGGCGGAAATTGTATCATGGTCACGCATTTCACCGAGCAAGATAATATTTGGAGCCTGACGAAGACATGCACGCAAGGCGTCCATATATGAAGTTGTATCGGAAGAAATCTCGCGTTGACTGATAAAGCTCTTATTATCATAGTAAATAAACTCTATCGGGTCCTCGAGCGTAATTATATGTGAATTTTTTGTTTTATTAATTTCATCAATGATACATGCAAGGGTTGTAGACTTTCCGCTGCCTGCAGGACCCGTCACAAGAACAAGACCGTTATTTTCATGCGCTACATCCATAACCTGCTCAGGAATACGCAAGTCTTTGTAGTTTGGCAAATCAAACATGACAACTCTGATTACGGCAGACATTGTATTTCTTTGCCTGTAAGCATTTACCCTAAAGCGTGCAACTCCGGGAACAGTAACGGGGAAGTCATCATCGCCCGCTCCGATGTATTTGTCCATTTTTTTATTTGCCAAATCAAACAGCCCTGTTATCAGCTGCTCCGCTTCGGCAGGTGTTACTTTTTCACCGTTTTGCGGTGTTATAACTCCGTTAATCTTAAATGTAATGCTTCTGCCTGATGCGATAAAAATATCCGATGCTTTTTTCTCAACAGCGAGTTTTAACCATTCTAAAATCATAGTTGTGTCCATTCCTTTAATTTGATGTGCCGGGCCATAAGTTTAGCGACCCGTCATAACCGGGTGTGTCTATCATAACCATTTTCCACGAAAGAATATCAAAATTATCATCTTTGCGGACAATGTTTACATATAAGGCGGTTGTTTCTGAAATCGGCGCTACGAAGCTTATTTTTTCCGTCATATTAATACTGTCAAACTCACTATAAATAGCTGACCCGTTAATACTCTCAGGTAAATTTTCCGATGACATAATTTCTGCCAAAATAGCTTCTGCCTCGGCATCTGCCGAGTAATAGTTTTTAACAGCTTCGGCTTTTGCATCAACAAGTGCCTTATCGTTTCCCGAAACGTAAAGCATAATAAGCGAAAAAACAGTTAGGCTCAGCACGGTAAATACAAGCACTATAGAAATGCTGCCGACGCCAATTCCGCTTGATTTCATGAAATACTCCTAACTTAACCCTTTGTGGTTATTGCTATACCAAATGATATAAGCTCGTCTCCCGAAGTTCTCTCTACGCTTACATTTCCTTCAATCAGACGAAATGATGAAAGTTCCTTAACGCTCCCGCTGTTTAAGTAAAGAACAAACGACGCATTTGTATCATCGGTTATTTGCCAGTCGTTATCATAATAAACCGTTATCACAAGATTGCCGTCTGCTTGTGTTTTGCTGCCGCCGAGTATGTCGGCAACAATTTCAAAATCTCCCGAGACTGCTTTGAAGTTTTCTGCGGCGTTTTCTGCGGCAATTATTGCAAAGCCGATATCTCTGCTGTCTCTTGAGTAAAAATATGCTGTGCTGATAATCCGAATGCATGCAACCGCACAAATTGCAAACACTGCGATTGCAATAAGCTGCTCTATTAAAAACAATGATGACTTAGATCTGTTTATCGTCACTATGCCGCCTCCCCGTATGTTCTTGCACGCGGAAAGAGCATAAGGCTCAGATTTTCCGTTTGGGCAACAATTATCCCGTTTTTTTGTACCTCAAATGATAAGTTGTCGAGCTTTATAAGCCGTGCACCGTCCTGCGGGGCGAGCCCTGCTGCGGGGTTACTGAAAAGTTCTCTGACCCAACCGTCATAAACGTAAATTGCCGTGCGATATAATGTATCGTTTATTATTTCATCGTAGAAAAGCGCAGAAACTCCATTAAAATCCCCGATATGTATCATGCCTGCATCATCGGCGGATTTTGTTTTTGTCCAAATATAAGATAAAATGGTACGCTCGTCATCCCTGTCGCGGGAAATATCCGTCATTCTTTGATAGATACCCGCACTAAGGGTCAACACAATAAGTACAGACACTGCGAAGATGCAAAAAACCACCATTACAAATATGGTATCAATATGTTTGCTTTTAGAACTATTCTTCATCTGCTTATCACCACAATGTCGGGCATCATATTTGAACCAAAAGCCATGTAATGCACTATAAATCTTTCTCTGTCAATAAAAACTCCGAAATTTTGTTCGATATGTTCAATCGTAGAGGGATAGAGACCTTCAAGTGCATAAGCCGTAATAACAGCTCGACGGATGCTGTCTTCTAATATCCTTGCACCTTCCTGTTTTGAGCTTTCCCCTGTTTCGTTAATTGCATACACAATCATCAGCACAACAGCCAAGGTGAAAAGCACAGGTAAGACAGCCCCTTTCAGGATATCCCATGCATTTTTTTTGAAAATATCCGGTCTTTTCATTTTATCGTTACCCTATTGATGTCATTATTCCCATAAGCGGCAGCATAACCGACATTAAGATTACACCTACAATTACAGAAGAAGAAATTACTAAGGCAGGTTCGATTTTTCCTACGATTGCGTCAATGCGCTCTCTGACTTCAACATCACTTTTTCTTGCAATTTCTGTCATTGCCAAATCTGCCTTACCGCTTCTTGTCCCGATAGCGAGCATTTTTCCGCTTTGATTTGATAATATTCCCGACTTTGTGAGAGCTTCATGTATCGGTGCTCCACCATTTATAAGCTCATTGCATTTTTTATGCATTTCATCAACCGATTTAGAGCCGCCGCTTGCATTAGAGGCAATTTCTATTGCGTCTAATGTGTCAAGTCCGCTTGCCATGCTTAGCGCCATTGCATATACAAATCTTGACGTTGCTATTTTCCCGAATATTCCTTTATTGCCCCACATATTAAGAAATGCAGCGTTTACGGATGAACGAAGCTTATTTGACAGTAAAACAGTTGCAATAAAAACGAATATCAAAGCCACAACTGCTGCTATCACAACAGAGGCCCCGGTCAGTATACTTCCGAAATTCATCAGAGCCGTAGCTACGGGCGACATTTGTGTGCCTAATCTTCCAAAAACATCGCTAAATATCGGAAGCACTTGAATTATCAGAACCAACACGACAACAATCATTAACACAAGTATTATGGCAGGGTATAACACGGATTTTTTTACTGCGACAGTAAGACGGCTTTGCCTGTCATAATATTCTGTCAATGCTTTTAATGTTTCTTCAATACGCCCTGTTTTTTCGCCTATTTCAACCATTTGTATCATATAATTCGGAAAAACTGCACACCGGCGCAGTGCTTTTGAAAACTGATTGTCGACGGACAGCTCGTCAGCAAGCTTTTTTAGTACTTCCTTTCCGTCATGGGACACTTCGTCCTCATGCAAAATTTGAATACTTTCATTTATTGTGAGCCCTGCATCAACAAGCATAGCGAGCTCCGCACAAAAAAACGAAAGATATGAATTTGCTATTGTTTTTTCTTTCATAAAGTCATCTCCCTAAAAAAAGTACAACGGATGATAATTTGAACCGTCTCCGATAAATGAACCTGCTCCCGGGTTATTGGAATTAGATGTATAAGTCGGGTCCATAAGGGTCCACTGATGACCGTCAAACCTTATTACGCCTCTTATCCATCCTTGTTCATCGGAGTAGACACTAATCCATGCGTGATATACATCACCGGCATAGCCGATAACTAACTTGGTTGCAATTCCCTGACTGCGAAGCATGGCTGTCATAAGTGCCGAGTAGTCAAAGCAAATCCCTTTTCCTCTTTGCAAAACTTCGTCCAAATCGGGAATATATCCTTGCGAAACAGCTTCTGCCAAGTCATAGTCGTAGACAAGACTTGCAATAACAAACTCATAAATAGCTTCCACCTTGCCGAGTAATTCATCGTGCCCTGCAACAAGCTGTGCTGCAATACTTACTGCTTTTGTGCTTCTGTTAAAATTGACATATTGATTTGAGCGTAAAAACGGCGCAAACTCGTCGATAATAGTTACATCAATGTTGTGTGTTATTACAGGTGTGTATCTGTCGCCCTCTATATTTTCATATAAACCAAGCGTATACTTGCCATTTCCAAAAGGCAGAGGAAATGCTTGAAAGTCACTGTTTGGTTGAAGCACAAAATTGTACTGCTCTTCTTCGGGTCCGATAATAAGCACACGAAGCAGGCTTGATGTCTCTTTTAATGACTTAACCATAAAATAACCAAGGTTTGAATTGGAATAGTCCATGACAGCCAAATCGTTTGCTTTAACGGATATACCGGGGGCTTCCGGCTCGGGGAAGTCGTAGTATGACGGAGGTAAGTCGGGTGTTTCGGTTGGCGGCGGCGAGGTACTTGACGAAGTGGTAGGTGCAGGTGTGCTTGTGCCGCCCGGAAGAAACTGACATGAAGAAACAACAAACACAAGCAATACACACGCTATTAACGATAGACCGTGTGTTATCGTTTGTTTCACAACATCTTCCTCCCGATTTCTGTAGAATAATCAGGACATTTTAACATATAAGCGAACTTTTTTCAAGCGCACTACCCGAAGATTACTCTTGCGACATGGACGCCTGCGGCTCCCGCCTGTGCAAGCCCTCGTGTGATGCCTGCTCCGTCACCTGCGCAATATAAGCCTTTTATCGCACTTTCAAGGTTTGCTGACAGCTCAGGACGTGCCGAGTAGAATTTTGCCTCGACACCATAAAACAGTGTGTGCTCCGAAGCAAAACCCGGTGTCACTTTGTCAAGTGCCTTGGTCATTTCAATAAGGCTGACCATTGTATTGTATGGCAGTACTAATCCTAAATCGCCGGGGACCGCTTCTTTTAGTGTCGGCTCTAAGAAACCTTCGGCTATGCGTTTTTCTGTTGAGCGTCTTTCGCGTAAAATATCGCCGAATTTTTGGATAATCAGTCCGCCGCCGGATAAATCGTTTGCACGCCTGCAAATTTCGCGGGCATATTCGTTTGGTTTGTTAAACGGTTTTGTGAATATATGCGATACGAGCAGGGCAAAGTTTGTATTTTCAGAGCCGAGCTTCGGGTCATAAAATGCATGTCCGTTTGCCGCAATAACTCCGCTGTGATTTTCAACAACCACGTAGCCCGAGGGGTTTGAGCAAAATGTTCGCACCACAGAGCCTGTTGATGAATTGAAAATAAGCTTGGACTCATAGAGATGCTTGTTTATATCGCGCATGACAACATTTGATGTTTCTGCTCTGACGCCGATGTCCACCTGATTGCATGTGACGGGTATGCCATTTTTCTCCAAGATGCCCGAAAGCCATGCAGAGCCGTCTCTTCCGGGTGCGATAAGGATTTCCTTACCTTGGATTTCCTGCCCCTTTTTGGTGACAATTCCGACCGCATGGGTGTCTGAACCTTTTTTTGTGGTGAGTATGTCCGCAACTTCGGTTTCAAAGAGTATTTCGACTTTCTGCGATAATACGTCGTATATCGACTTCATAACCCGCAGGTTCATTTCTGTACCGAGATGACGAACCCTTGCTCTGAGCAGTTTAAGTCCCGCTCCGTAGACCCTTTGCTCTATCTGATTGACATGCTCACTTTCGGGGTCTGTGATATCTGTCGGCGCTCCGTGTGCCAGATTTGTTTCATCTACGCAGTTTATTAGCTCCAACAAAGATGATGCGGGCATATAGTCACCGAGCCAGCCGCCAAATTCTGTTGTTATGTTAAACTTTCCGTCCGAATACGCTCCTGCTCCGCCAAAGCCGCAGGTAACGGAACATGCAGGCTTGCACCCCGCAAAGCCGTCGGGGGAGTCTGACATTGGGCAAAGTCTTGCCTTTTTGCTCATTATGGGGCATTTTCTTTTGTATATATCATACCCTTTGTCGATTAAAAGGATTTTTGCAGACGGCGAGAGTTTGTTTGCCTCCCATGCTGCATAAATTCCGCAAGGTCCCGCTCCGACGATAATTAAGTCATATGTCATAATAATAATCCCCCAAACAAAAATTCAAGTGGTCAAAGTGACCACTTGAATTTTAATACATTTATTAGACTAATTCAAGTACTGCTGTTTCGGCACCGTCACCACGGCGTACTCCCGTGCGGGTTATGCGTGTGTATCCGCCGTTTCGCTCTGCGTAGCCCGGGGCTGTTTCGTCAAAGAGCTTCTTCACAACATCTTCACGGGTCATAAAGGATACAGCACGGCGGCGTGATGCAAGAGTATTTTTCTTGCCGAGTGTAATCATCTTCTCGGCGAGAGGTGCTATTTCTTTACAACGTGTGACAGTTGTTTCCATTTTTCCGTTATCGATAAAGTCAGTAACCTGTTGGCGGAGCATCGCCATGCGTTGATCCGTCGGTTTACCTAATTTTCGTGTTCCCGGCATTTTTTGTTCCTCCTAAATTGTATATCTGTGGTCTGGATTGCCACGTCGCTTCGCTCCTCGCAATGACGGCAGGGAGGAAAACATGTACTACATTGACGTTTTTTACTCTTCGGCTTTGAGGGATAATCCCATCATAGAGAGCTTGTGGATAACTTCTTCAAGTGACTTGCGTCCGAGGTTGCGAACCTTAATCATATCATCTTCTGTTCTTGAAATCAGATTTTCTACCGTGTTGATATTTACACGCTTAAGGCAGTTGAAGCTTCTGACCGACAAGTCGAGTTCTTCGATTGTCATTTCGAGAACCTTATCTCTTTGTGTTTCAGCTTTTTCTACAACTACTGATTTATCGCCGATTGTATCGGATAAATCTGTAAAGAGTGTAAAGTGGTCACAAAGGATTTTGGCTCCGAGAGACAGTGCGTCTCTTGCTGTGATAGTTTTGTCCGTCCATACTTCTATCGTCAGTTTGTCAAAGTCAGTGACGTTTCCAACACGTGTGTTTTCAACGGTGTAGTTGACTTTTTGAACCGGAGTGTATATGGAGTCAATCGGAATAACTCCGATAATCGGCTGCTGCAGCTTGTTACGCTCGGCAGACATATATCCGCGTCCGTGGTCTATTGTAAGCTCCATGCTCAGTGCTCCGTCGGGGCTGAGTGTCGCTATGTGCATATCGGGGTTTAGTACCTCAACCTCTGCGTCGGCTTTAATGTCACCTGCTGTGACAATTCCCTCGCCCGATGCTTCAATATATACCGTTTTCGGACCGTCCGAGTGAAGCTTTGCAACTAATCCTTTGATGTTTAAGATAATTTCCGTGACATCTTCCTTAACACCGGGGATAGTTGAAAATTCATGTTGAATGCCTGCTATTTTTACTGTTGTCACTGCTGTTCCGGGGAGTGATGAGAGCAGTATTCTGCGAAGTGAGTTTCCGAGTGTTGTTCCATATCCGCGTTCGAGCGGTTCAACCACGTACCTGCCGTACGAGTCATCTTCCGGGGACTCTATGCACTCAATGCGTGGTCTTTCGATTTCTATCATGAATGATACCCTCCTACAATTATTTCGTGTACTTACACGGGGTAATCCGCTACTTAGAATACAACTCGACTATGAGCTGTTCCTCAATCGGGAAGTCAATGTCTTCTCTTGTCGGCATTGATGACACTTTTGCAATCAGTGAGTTTGCGTCATAATCCAACCAGCCCGGCGGTTGTCTTGAGGAGTTTGCTTCGATAACCATTTTCAGCTTATCGAGATGTCGGCTTTTGTCTCTGAGAGAGATAATCATACCCGGTTTAACAAGAAATGACGGTATGTTTACCTTTCTGCCGTTTACGAGAAAATGTCCGTGAAGCACGAGTTGTCTCGCTTCGGCGCGACTCATAGCAAAGCCTAATCTGTAAATTGTGTTGTCGAGGCGGCTTTCTAAAATGGCGAGCAGGTTTTCACCTGTTTTACCCTTACGTTTGCTTGCCATATCGAAATATCCGCGAAACTGGCTTTCTAAAATCCCGTAATATCTCTTTGCTTTTTGCTTTTCACGCAATTGCAATCCATATTCTGATGTTTTGGAGCGTCCCTGACCATGTTGTCCCGGAGGGTAAGGTCTGCGGTCGGCTGCACATTTGTCTGTGTAGCATCTGTCGCCTTTTAAGAAAAGTTTTTGTCCTTCTCTGCGGCATAGGCGGCAAACTGCATCTGTATATCTTGCCATATTCTGTTTACCTCCTTATACTCTACGCCGTTTCGGCGGTCTGCAACCATTGTGAGGAATTGGTGTTACATCTTTAATCATGGTAACTTCAAGTCCTGCTGTCTGCAAAGCTCTGATTGCGGCTTCGCGACCGGAGCCGGGTCCTTTAACGTAGACTTCTACTGTTTTAAGACCGTGTTCCATTGCGGCTCTTGCTGCCGCCTCCGCTGCTGTTTGAGCGGCAAAGGGAGTTGATTTTCTGCTTCCCCTAAAATCCATACCACCTGCAGATGCCCACGATATGGCATTTCCGTGCACGTCCGTCACTGTAACCATCGTGTTGTTAAAAGATGATCTAATGTGAACCGCACCTTTATCAATATTTTTCCGTTCGCGGCGTCTGGTTCTGGTCTTCTTGCCTTTGGGTGCTGCCATGTACCTGCTCCCTCCTCTACTTCTTCTTGTTGGCTATCGTACGTTTGGGTCCTTTGCGTGTGCGGGCGTTTGTTTTGCTGCGTTGCCCGCGTACGGGAAGCCCGCGTCTGTGACGCATTCCACGATAGCTGCCTATTTCTGTCAGCCTCTTGATATCAAGGGCAACAGTCCGACGAAGGTCGCCTTCGACCATAAAACTCTTGTTAATGCAATCGCGAAGTGCGGTTTCTTCCGCATCTGTAAGATTTTTTACGCGGGTGTTCGGGTCAATTCCCGTTTCTTTGCAAATCTTCTTCGCACTGGTTCTGCCTATGCCAAAGACATAAGTCAACCCTATTTCTACTCTCTTATCCTTAGGTAGGTCTACACCGGCTATACGTGCCATAATTTTCTTGCCCCCTATCCTTGTCTTTGTTTATGCTTCGGATTGATGCATATTACTCTAACTTTTCCCTTGCGCTTAACTATTTTGCACTTCTCGCACATGGGTTTAACTGACGGTCTAACTTTCATCTATTTGCTCCTCCATGTTATCCTGCCTCGGGTGAGGTCGTATGGTGACATTTGTACTGTTACTTTATCGCCCGGAAGAATTCTTATGAAATTCATCCTTAGCTTTCCTGAGATATGTGCCAGTATTACATGTCCGTTTCCTATATCAACATGAAACATGGTGTTTGGTAGCGAGTCCACTACAGTACCTTCCAGTTCAATCATGTCATCTTTTGGCATGTTGGCACACCTCCTTCGCTTGCTAATTCTCGTCGCAGTTCGCTGTTCGTTATCTTTTCCCCACCAAGCAGTTTTTCTGATATGTTACTGCTTGCCTTTCCTTCAAACCTCAAATGCTTGTTCTTTTTCCGTTTCGGCTTTTCGAGCCTCCTGCCTTTTCCGTTGGCGATAAGTGAATACTCATTTTCTGTGCCGGTTACAACAAACCTTTTTCCTGCATCCCTGCCGTTTATTGATACTACTATGTCAGCTATGTTCATGGCATGTCCTCGCAGAGGGTGAGTATCTCAGGTTCATTTTCTGTAATGAGTATTGTGTTTTCATAATGTGCAGAGTTTTTTCCGTCGGCCGTTATGACTGTCCATCCGTCATCAAGCACTCTTATTTCAGCGTCTCCGGCATTTATCATCGGTTCGATTGCAAGTGTCATTCCGGGCATAAGACGCGGGTCTGCTTTTTTTCGCGGGCGCTCTATAAAGTTTGGAACCTCGGGCGCTTCATGTACTTTTTTTCCTACACCGTGTCCGACATATTCGCGGACCACCGAGTATCCGTTTGTTTCAGCGTGATTTTGAACTGCTCTTGATATGTCTGAAACTCTGTTGCCCGCTCTTGCATATTTTAAGGCTTCGAAGAAACATTCGCGTGTTATTTTTATTAGGTTCTCTGCGTCTTTATCGCCGTCGCCTGCTATGAATGTTGCCGCGCAGTCACCTATAAGGCCGTCTTTTTTAACTCCGATGTCTATACTTACCACATCGCCCCTTAGGAGCTTTCGCCCTGACGGCAGTCCGTGTATGACTTCATCGTTTACCGATATGCATATACTTGCGGGATAGTCTCTGTATCCGAGAAATGCGGGAATGGCATCTTGTGATTTTATGAAATCATGTACCGCTTTGTTGATGCTTTGGGTTGTTGCTCCGACTTTTACAAGTCCTCCCGCAAGACTGCGTGCTTTTGCCGCTATATTTCCTGCACACCGCATCAATTCAATTTCCCGCTGCGTTTTACGGTTAATCATAGACCAAGCACTTTGAACACTTCTGCGGTTTGGCTTGCTATGTTGAACTCACCGCCGACTTCCTTGAGTTTGCCTTGTTTTCTGTAGTAGTCTATGAGCGGCTCAGTTTCCTTGTGATATGTTTCGAGCCTGTTTTTAATGGTTTCGGTTTCATCATCTTTTCTGATAATGAGAGCTGCATTACATCCGTCACAAAAACCCTCTTTAGCAGGTTTTTTTGTTTCGACGTGATATATCATGCCGCATTCCGGACATGTGCGTCTGCCGCCGAGACGTTTGATGATAATGTCGTCGGGCACTTCAATTGACAATACTGCATCTATGACAACATTTTGCTCATCGAGAGCCTGTGCTTGTGCTATTGTGCGGGGCATACCGTCAAATATGTAGCCTTTTTTGCAGTCGTCTGCCGTAAGGCGCTCTTTGACAACACCGATTATAACGCTGTCGGGAACAAGGTCGCCTGCATCCATGAATGCTTTTGCTTGCAGTCCGACGGGTGTGCCTGCTTTAACGGCGGCACGAAGGATATCGCCTGTTGATATTTGGGGAACACTCAGTTTTTCTGTGAGCACTTCTGCTTGTGTACCTTTGCCTGCTCCGGGCGGTCCGAGTAGAATTAATTTCATTTTATGTTCTCCTTATTCTAAAAATCCTTTGTAGTGGCGCATGAGCATTTGTGACTCAAGCTGCTTGATTGTTTCGATTGCTACGCTGACTACTATTATTATAGATGTGCCTCCCATTGATACTCCCGACGCTGCTGCGACAGGTGAGACCGCACTTATAACCAGTGGTGTTATCGCAACAATCGCGAGATATAACGCACCGAATAAGGTTATCTTTGTAAGCACCTTTTGAATAAATTCGCTCGTTGGTTTTCCTGCTCTGAAGCCCGGAATAAATCCGCCGTTTTTCTTGAGATTGTTTGCTATCTCTACCGGATTAAACTGCACGGTTGAGTAGAAATATGAGAAGAAAACAATCAGCAGGAAGTATATTATCATGTATGTTATACCAAGTGAGTAGGTGTTGTCCTGCTGCGGCCCCGGGGGCGAGAATGCTCTCATCAGCCAGCCGTCACGCCACGCGGGTACAAAGACTGCGATAGTTGCGGGTATCGACGCGATTGATTGTGCGAAGATAACCGGAAGAACACCTGACATGTTGACTTTCATCGGAAGATGTGTTGACTGACCGCCGTACATTTTTCTGCCGACAACACGTTTTGAATACTGTACGGGTATGCGTCGCTCCGAGTTTTGAACTATGACAATAAGTATGATTATCGCAAGCGCTCCGATTAGCATGATTGCATAAATCCACCAGTTGCCCGGGTTTGTAATAGTTTGTGTTACCATTTGACCGATTTCGGTCGGGAACCTTGCAACAATACTGACAAACAGGATTATGGATATACCGTTTCCGATACCGAATTCTGTTATCTGTTCACCCATCCACATGAGCAGAGCACTGCCTGTCATAAATGTTGCTACTATTACTATGGCGGGAAGCCAGCCTTCCGCACCGTCTACAAGCATTGAGCCGCCCGTTACGGGGTCGCCGCTGCTGATGAGCATGTAGTATGCATAACCTTGAAGTGCTGCAATGCCGACTGTTCCGTAGCGTGTGATTTTTTCAATCTTCTTTTTACCGTCCTCGCCGCCCTCTTTACGAAGACGCTCAAGTGCGGGAATTGCTATTGTGAGCAGCTGCATTATGATAGATGCATTGATGTACGGCTGTATTGACAGTGCAAATATCGACGCACGCTCAAGAGCACTGCCGGACATCGTGTTTATCCACCCGAGCATTGTGTTGTTGAGCTGCTGGAAGTATGAGCTCAGAAGCCCTGTGTCAACATATGGCACAGTGACCGCATTACCAAGACGATATATGAGAACAATAAACATCATAAATATGAGTTTTTTGCGAATGTCCTCTACTTTCCATGCGTTGCGTAGTGTCGTTAACACCTCACACCACCTCGGCCTTTCCGCCTGCTTCTTCTATTTTTTTCTTTGCAAGCTCTGAGAATGCTGATGCTTTAACTGTCAGTTTCTTAGTGAGTTTTCCGCAGCCTAAGATTTTAACGCCATGTTCGCATTTGGTGAGAACACCTGCTTCAAACAATTCTTTTTCACTGACGACCTCGCCCGCCTTAAACTTGTTAAGTGCGGCAATGTTTACTATTGTAAGCGGTTTTGCAAAGATGTTGTTAAAACCTCTTTTAGGTACGCGACGCGCAAGCGGCATTTGTCCGCCCTCGAAGCCTCGTCTTACACCGCCGCCGCTTCTTGACCTTTGACCTTTATGTCCGCGTCCGGCTGTTTTTCCGTTTCCTGTGCCGTGTCCGCGTCCTTTACGTTTGGCAACAGAGGTAGAACCCTTTGCCGGAGAAAGCTCGTGAATTTGCATTTATCGCATCCTCCTTATTTTTCTTCTGTAACAGTTATAAGATAACTGATTTGAGCGATTTTTCCTCTTGTTTGAGGGTTGTCGGGCTGAATTGTTTCGTTTCCAATTCTTTTAAGTCCGAGAGATATTGCTGTAGCGATATGCTTGTCATGCCTGCCGTTTAGGCTTTTTATAAGCTTTATTTTAAGTTTTTCTGTTTTTTTCGCTGCCATTTGAGCCTCCTAACCTACAATCTCTTCGACGGTTTTGCCTCTTGTTTTTGCGACCTGTTCGGCATCACGCAGAGATTTAAGCCCCACCATGGTGGCTGCAACTATATTTTGCGGGTTGTTTGAACGCAGACATTTTGTTCTGATATCATGTATTCCCGCTGCTTCAACAACTGCACGCACTGCACTTCCTGCAATAACGCCTGTTCCGGGAGGTGCCGGCTTGAGAAGAACTCTGCCTGCTCCGAAAATCCCGATAACCTCGTGCGGTATTGTTGAGCCTGAGAGTGTTATTGTTGTAACATTCTTTTTTGCATCTTCGATACCTTTGCGGATTGCTTCCGAAATTTCGCCTGCTTTTCCGAGACCAAATCCGACTCTGCCTTTTTCGTCGCCTACTACGCAAAGAGCAGAAAACTTAAATATACGTCCGCCCTTAACTGTTTTTGCGACACGGTTTAAGGAAACTACCTTTTCTACAAATTCTGACGGCACTTCTTCCCGTCTGTTGTCTCGCCTGTTGTCGTTTCGGCGTCCATGACCTTGCCCTTGACCTTGTTGTCCTTGTCCACTAAAAGCCATATTTGTTTCCTCCTCCCGTTAAAATTTCAGTCCGCCCTCACGGGCAGCTTCTGCTAATTCCTTAACACGTCCGTGGTAAATGTATCCGCCTCTGTCGAAAACGACTTCTTCAATGCCTTTCTTTTTGGCACGGGCAGCAACCTGCTTGCCAACCTCTGCGGCGCCCTCTTTGTTGGAGCCTGAAGCCTTGAAGCCTTTTTCAAGCGATGATGATGCACACAGGGTTTCGCCTTTTGTATCATCTATTATCTGTGCATAGATATGCTTCTCGCTTCTGAAAACATTGAGTCGGGGACGGTCTGACGTACCTGTTATTTTTCCGCGAACTCTTTTATGACGCTTCTTACGCTGTACGTTTGTATCGATTTTCTTTATCATTTGTACGCTCTCCCCTATTTAACACCGGTCTTGCCTTCCTTACGGCGTATGACCTCGTCTGCATATTTGATGCCTTTGCCCATATATGGCTCGGGCGGTCTTTTACTCCTTATATCGGCGGCAACCTGACCAACTACCTGCTTGTCTATACCGCTGATTATGATTTTTGTCGGTGCCGGCACATCAATTGAAATTCCGTCGATGCTGTCGATGATTACCTGATGTGAGTAACCGAGGTTCATAACGAGCTTGTTGCCCTCCATTGTTGCTCTGTAACCGACGCCGTTTATATCGAGTTCTTTCTTAAAACCGTCAGTGACCCCTGTTATCATGTTGCTGATAAGTGTGCGCGAGAGACCGTGCATACTGCGGTGTTTTGGTGTGTCGGTCGGTCGGGTTACGCTAACGGTTGTGCCCTCAACTGCGATGTCCATATCGGGGCTTACCTGCTGTTCAAGTGTTCCTTTTGGACCTTTGACAGTAACAAAATTCGCTTGGGTGATTTTTACTTCTACTCCCGGCGGGATTTCAATCGGGGCTCTTCCTATTCTTGACATGTCTTTTCCCCCTTACCATACAAACGCAAGGACTTCACCGCCGACATTAGCTTCACGTGCTTTTTTGTCGGTCATAATTCCCTTGGACGTTGAAATAATAGCTACACCTAATCCGCGCAGAACATAGGGAAGCTCGTCGGCACCTGCGTAAACGCGAAGTCCCGGCTTTGATACACGGCGCAAACCTGCGATGGCTCTTTCCGCACCGTTGTATTTGAGTGTGATTTTAATCATGCCTTGGACACCGTCATTAACTAACTGATAGTTTCTGATGTATCCCTCCTGTTGCAGTATTTCCGCAATCGCTTTTTTAACGTTTGATGCGGGAACGTCAACTGTTGCATGTTTTGCTGCACCTGCGTTTCTAATACGCGTCAGCATATCGGCAATGGGGTCTGTTATTTGCATGCTCTTTTCCTCCTGATTAGAGTACAGGCTTTGACCTGTTTCGTGCCACCGGTATCAAGTACGCTTCCTTGACCAAGTGACTACTGTCTAATTCGTAGCTGTATAATGTTTGGGTATTACCATGAAGCCTTGCGAACTCCCGGTATTTGCCCTTTGTATGCAAGATTTCGGAAGCAAATACGGCAGATGCCGAAGTCACGCAGATATGCGTGCGGACGACCGCAGATTTTGCAGCGGTTGTAGCGGCGTGCCGAGAATTTGGAGCCTCTTTGTTGTTTTAATATCATAGCTTTCTTTGCCATATTAATTGTACCTTTCCCTAACTCGTTATGAACGGTGCACCTAAGTATGTAAGAAGCTCACGTGCTTCCTCGTCTGTTTTTGCTGTTGTACATATCGCTATGTCCATTCCGCGGATTTTTTCGATTTTGTCGTAGTCTATTTCGGGGAAGACCAACTGTTCTTTTAATCCGAGGGCGTAGTTTCCGCGTCCGTCAAATGCGTTTGCACTGATGCCTCTAAAGTCGCGGACACGCGGGAGTGCTACGTTGAGAAGTCTGTCTAAAAATTCCCACATCATGTTTGAGCGAAGTGTTACCTTAACGCCGACGGGCATTCCCTCACGAAGCTTAAAGTTTGCTACTGATTTACGCGCTTTGGTGATGACTGCTTTTTGTCCTGTGATTTGGGTTATGTCTTTGACAACCGCTTCAAGTGCTTTTGCATTGTCGCGGGCGTCTCCGCATCCCACATTTACGACTACTTTTTCAAGGCGCGGAACTTCCATAGCACTTTTGTAGCCGAATTTTTTCATCAGTGCGGGAGCTGCCTCTTCCCTATATTTTTTCTTAAGTCTCGGTACTTTAATTACCGGTGCTGCTTTTTTTGTTTCTTTCGGAGCAGGCTTTTCCTGCTTCGCTGAAACTTCTTGCTCTGCCGGTGCAGCTTCTGCTTTTTTTACAGGCTTTTCCTGCTTTGCAGTTTTTTCTTGCTTTTCAGGCATTTTGGCTTACTCCCTTCGTTAGATTTCTGCGTCGCACTTTTTACAAATGCGTACTTTTTTGCCGTCTTTATTGAAACGGTGTGCAGGTCTTGTAGGCTTGTTGCATTTGGGACATACCCGCATGACCTTGCTTGCGTAAATTGGTGTTTCTTTTGTGATAATTCCGCCGGGTTCTCCTTGCTTGCGTGGTTTTTTATGACGCTTTGCAACGAGGACGCCCTCAACAAGGATTTTTCCCTCTTTCGGCTCGGCACCTATTACTTTACCCTGCTTGCCTTTATCCCTGCCGGATAACACCACTACTGTATCATCTGTTTTAATATGCATTGTGGTCACCTCCGGTTAAATTACTTCGGGAGCAAGCGACAGGATTTTCATATAATCCTTGTCACGCAGCTCTCGTGCCACAGGCCCGAATATACGTGTGCCTCTGGGGTTTTTGTCGTCGTCTTTTATAAGTACGGCGGCATTTTCGTCAAAGCGTACATGCGTACCATCTGCACGGTGAACACCCTTTGCAGTGCGTACTACCACGGCTTTGACAACCTCGCCTTTCTTAACTGTACTGGCGGGAGCAGCCTTACGGACAGATGCTACAATAACATCACCGACCGATGCATACTTCCGTTTGGAGCCGCCGAGCACTCTTATGCATTTAATTTCTTTGGCTCCTGTGTTATCGGCAACCTTCAGATATGACTCTTGTTGTATCATTTCCTTATACCCCTACTTGGTTTTTACTTCGCTTTTTCTACTATTTCAACTAATCTCCAGCGTTTGTCTTTGGACAGCGGGCGTGTTTCCATGACACGTACTATATCGCCTATGCTGCAACTGTTTTCTTCGTCATGAGCTTTGAGCTTGTACGTTTTCTTAACAATTTTTTTGTACAGCTTGTGCGGCACACGGGTTTCAACCGCAACGACAATGGTTTTGTCCATTTTGTCGGAAACAACCTTGCCTGTCCTTGTCTTTCTGTTGGATGTTCTTGCCTCACTCATGCGTCTTGTCCTCCTGCCTGTGCGGGCTGCTGCTCACGAATAACTGTCTTGACTCTGGCAATGTCCTTTTTGACTTGATTAATTTTAATCGGGTTGTCAAGCTGGTTAGTCGCATGTTGCATTCTTAAAAAGAATAGGTCTTTTTTTAGCCCGTCAAGCTTTTCTTCTAATTCTTCCGTGCTTAGTGTTCTTGCTTCACTTGCCTTCATCTTTACCCACCACCTGTCTCATTTACTGCCTCGCTGCCTTGCTCGGCTTCTCCTGTTGATGCAGTTGTATCAGTTGCTCTGACTCTCACGTGGCTGACTGTAAATTCGCCTTCACGTTTTACGAACTTTGTTTTACACGGAAGCTTGTGTCCTGCAAGGCGGATTGCCTCACGTGCCACATCTTCTGTTACTCCGCCGATTTCAAAGAGTATTCTGCCGGGCTTCACAACGGCTACCCAATGGTCGGGCGAGCCTTTACCGGAACCCATTCTGGTTTCGGCAGGTTTTGATGTGACGGGCTTGCTCGGGAATATTTTAATCCAAACACTTCCGCCACGTTTTGAATAGCGCGTCATGGCAATACGTGCAGCTTCTATTTGGTTTGCCGTAATCCATGCGGGCTCTAAGGTTTGCATGCCGTATTCGCCGTATGTGATTGATGTGCCGCGTGTTGCACGGCCTTTCATTCTGCCTCTTTGTTGCTTGCGGTACTTAACTCTTTTTGGTGATATCATCTGTTTGTGCCTCCTTCTCTTGCGGAGTGCGGAGCACCGCCCGGTCTGTTTCCGCCGCCGGGTCTGCGGTTATAACCACCGCCGCCAAAGTTACCGTCACGGCCGCCGCGATCACCACGGTCGCTACGTTCACCGCGGTCGCGGCGTTCTCTCGGAGGTCTTGATAAATCCATTGTTCTTGGTGTGGTACGAAGTGTTTGACTAAGTATTTCACCGTTATATACCCATACTTTTACACCGATGCGTCCGTATGTTGTCGCTGCTTCGGCAAATCCGTATTCGATATCTGCTCTGAGTGTTTGAAGCGGTATTGTTCCCTCGTGATATGCTTCGCTTCTGGCAATTTCAGCGCCGCCGAGGCGTCCTGAAACCATGACTTTTATGCCGCGTACACCAAGACGCATTGCTCTGCTCATTGCATTTTTCATTGCACGGCGAAAACCGATACGTTTTTCGAGCTTTTGTGCAATACCCTCTGCAATAAGCTGTGCGTTTGTGTCGGTATTTTTAACTTCAATGATTGAAAGTGCAACAGGCTTGCCAATTCTTTTTTCGACATCATTGCTGATTTTTTCAATCTCCGCTCCGCCTTTACCGATGACAATGCCCGGACGTGAGCAGTGAATTAAAATTCTGACTTTTGCGTTGTCGCGTTCAATTTCAATCTTTGGCACACCTGCGCTAAAGAGCAGTTCTTTGAGATATTTGCGGATATTGTAATCCTCGACGATAAGGTCTCCCACTTTATCTTCACGGGCATACCAACGGGAATCCCAGTCTTTGATTACACCGACTCTAAAGCCATGTGGATTAACTTTTTGTCCCATAATATTCCCTTTCTCTACTCTTTCTCTGCGACTACTACTGTTATATGTGATGTTCTTTTGAATATTCTGTGTGCTCTGCCGCGTCCTACAGGCCTTATTCGCTTGAGTGTCGGACCCGGATTTGCGAATGTTTCATATACATAAAGGTTTTCGGGATCCATTTCGTGGTTGTTTTCTGCGTTTGCCACTGCACTGTTGAGCAGTTTTATAAGGTATTCCGATGCGGCTTTTGGTGTTTGCATTAAAATTGCTTTTGCCGTTTTTGTATCTTTTCCTCTGATAAGGTCGCAGACTATTTTGACCTTTCGCGGCGAGATACGCACGTATCTTGAATGTGCTTTCGCAACCTTAGTTTCCATATCTGCTTCCTCCTATTTTGATGACTTGCTGCCGGCATGACCGCGATATGTGCGGGTGGGGGCGAATTCCCCAAGCTTATGACCGACCATGTCTTCTGTTATGTATATCGGCACATGACGTCTGCCGTCGTGTACTGCTATTGTATGTCCGACAAATGACGGGAAAATCGTACTGGCACGGGACCATGTTTTAAGAGCCGTTTTCTTGCCCGATGCGTTCATTTCTTCAACTCGCTTAACAAGTTCCGGTGCAGCGAATGGGCCTTTCTTAACACTTCTACTCATTTATGTTCCCTCTCTCTTATTTCTTACCGCGGCGTTTGACTATGTATTTGTCGCTCGGATTTTTAACCTTGCGTGTCTTGTAACCTAATGTCGGCTTACCCCAAGGGGTAACAGGTCCGGGGCGACCTATCGGGGATTTTCCCTCACCTCCGCCGTGCGGGTGGTCTACAGGGTTCATAACCGAGCCGCGAACCGTCGGGCGGATGCCCATGTGACGTTTGCGTCCTGCTTTACCTATATGAATGTTTGCATGGTCGGTGTTGCCGACTTGACCGATTGTTGCCATGCAGTTGCTGCGAACCATTCTGTGCTCACCTGACGGCATTCTGATTTGTGCCATGTCGCCTTCTCTTGCCATAAGCTGTGCCGCTCCGCCTGCTCCGCGAACAAGCTGGGCACCTTTTCCGGGGTGCATTTCAATATTATGAATAACTGTTCCCACGGGAATAGATGTTATCGGAAGAGCGTTGCCGGGTTTAATGTCTGCATCTTTTGATGAAATGACCGCGTCGCCTGCCGAAAGACCAACCGGAGCGAGGATATAACGCAGCTCGCCGTCTTCGTATTCGATAAGTGCAATGTTTGCACTGCGGTTCGGGTCATATTCAAGACGTACAACCTTGCCTGGGATATCAATCTTGTTGCGTTTGAAGTCAATAATTCTGTATTTTCTGCGGTTGCCGCCGCCTTTATGACGCACTGTAATACGACCGTAGTTATTACGTCCCGAATGTTTTTTCAGCACTTCCGTCAAGCTGCGCTCGGGCTTGGCTTTCTTGTCAATACCCTCAAATCCGGAAACAGACATATGTCTTCTTGAAGGTGTTGTTGGTTTGTATGATTTTACTGCCACTTCTTATTCCTCCTTAGACCAAGCCTTCAAAGAACTCAATTGTCTTTGAACTGTCTGTAAGTTTGACAACGGCTTTTTTCCAGTCTTTTCTTTTTCCGGCGGGGTGACGACCCATACGTTTTGTTTTGCCAATCATATTTAATGTAGTAACTTTCGCTACCTCAACATCAAATAAATCTTCGATTGCTTTTTTGATTTCGATTTTGTTGGCATCGGGAGCAACTTCAAACACGTATTTTTTAAGCTCAACATGCTCGGTTGATTGCTCTGAGATTATCGGGCGTAGGATAATATCACATGATGTTTTCATTATGCGTATACCTCCTCAATTTTACCGAGTGCCGCTTTGTCCACAACAAATGTTTTTGCATTCATAATGTCGTAGGTGCTCAGCAGTGACCCGTATGTTGTTTTAACACCCGGAATGTTTCTTCCGCTGAAAATTACATTTTCATCAAGCTCGTTTGTAACAATTAAAACTTTGCCTTCAATCCCGAGAGCGGTCATGAATTTGACAAAGTCTTTTGTTTTCTTTTCTTTCATTTTGAGCTTGTCGACAACTATAATAGAGTCGTTTGCAACTTTAAGAGATAATGCAGATTTAAGTGCAATTCTCTTAAGCTTTTTATTTAATGTATAGCGGTAGCTTCTTGGTTTCGGTGCAAATGCAACGCCACCATGTGTGTAATGCGGATTGCTGACTGAGCCTTGACGTGCTCTGCCTGTGCCTTTTTGACGGTATGGCTTCTTTCCGCCGCCCGCAACCTCTGCACGTGTGAGTGCGGATTGTGTGCCTTGTCTTTTATTTGCAAGATGATTTTTGACTGCTGCGTGGATTGCCACGGTGTTTGGCTTAATGCCAAAAACAGCCTCGGAGAGTGTCACTTCGCCGACTACCTTGCCCTTCATGTCGTGTACTTTTACTTCCGGCATTATTCTCTCCCTTTCCTTAATTCTTTACAGTATTTTTAAGATATACAATACCGCTTCTTGGTCCGGGTATTGCTCCTCTGACAGCTATCATGTTGCGCTCCGGGTCTACTTTAACTACATCAAGGTTTTGGACTGTAACTTGTACGTTACCCATTTGTCCTGCACCCATTTTGCCCTTAAATATGCGGGCGGGGTCTGTTCCCGAGCCCATTGAGCCTGCGTGACGGTGAACGGGTCCACCACCGTGTGAGGTTGCTGTTCTTCCTGCTCCGTGGCGTTTGATAACACCCGAGAAGCCCTTGCCTCGTGATATTCCTGTTACGTCAACCTTGTCGCCCTCTGCGAAAACATCTGCTTTAAGCTCGTCGCCGACGTTAAGTGCGGATATGTCTTCGAGGCGGAATTCCTTAAGATATTTTTTTGCAGATACTTTTGCTTTTTTCAAGTGCCCTTGTTCGGGTTTTGAAAGCTTGCGTTCTTTGATGTCGGTGAAACCGAGTTGAACAGCGTCATATCCGTCATTTTCTGCAGTTTTCTTTTGAACTACGACACATGGACCTGCTTCAATAACAGTAACCGGTACAACCTTGCCGTTTTCATCGAATATTTGCGTCATACCGACTTTTTTTCCGATGATCGCTTTGACCATTGTTTCTTCCTCCTGATTTCGGTTATTGGTTGGCTACATTATATAAACCAACATGACCTTGGGTGCTTCCGATGTTTACAGTTTAATTTCGATTTCAACACCGGCAGGGAGCTCGAGCGACATGAGAGCTTCAACCGTTTTTTGTGTCGGGCTCATAATGTCAATCAGTCTTTTATGTGTAAGACGTTCAAACTGCTCTCTGGCATCCTTGTATTTGTGTACTGCACGAAGTATCGTAATTACTTCCTTTTTTGTCGGAAGCGGAATAGGTCCTGATACTCTTGCGTCTGTACGTTTTGCTGTTTCGATGATTGTCGAGGCTGCCTGATCAATAAGCTGATGATCGTAAGCCTTGAGCCTGATGCGTATCATCTTTTTCGCTGCCATTTCTTATCCTCCAAAAATCTGTGCACACTGTGCCGTGTGTGTCGTTCTAAAAGAAGACGCTCGGATAGAATACCAAACCCCAGAGCGCTTGTCAACACTTATTTTTTACGTTTTTTCGTCTTTTTTAACAAAATTTATCATTTCAGTGAGCTTTTTATTAAAGTTTACGATAAAAAGTCCGATTATATATAACACAGGGAACACGCGACCGGAGCATAAATAGACCGGGGTAGCAATCCCGACTCTGTAACTTACGGCCGCAAAACACCCCGAATTTCACAGGTTGAAAGGCATAGTATAATGACGATTGACTCTGTAATTCCAAACGCAAACAATGTAAATTTCAGTGCGTGGCAAAGTGCCCTGCCTTTAGCAGGCACACAGACTGTTGCTCCTTCAGAAAATTATGCAAGCCCCACATCTTTTGCGAGCACATTAAGGTCTCGTACTATAAGCAGTGGCAGTGTTGACCTTGACACCGTTTTTGATGCTGCCGGGCAAAAATATAATATTTCACCAAATCTTCTCAAAGCAGTTGCAAAAGTTGAGTCTAATTTCCGCGCCGACGTTACTTCCAAGGTCGGTGCTATGGGTATTATGCAGCTTATGCCCGGTACGGCAAAATATCTTGGTGTTGACGACCCGTACAACGCCGAGCAAAGCATCATGGGCGGAGCAAAATATCTCAGAGAACAACTCGACAGGTTTGACGGCGATGTTGAGCTCGCTCTTGCAGCATACAACGCAGGGTGGCCTGCAGTTATCAAACACGGCGGTATTCCTCCGTTTCGGGAGACTCAAGCTTATGTGCCAAAGGTGCTCAGCTATATGGGCGGCGGCGAAATCACTGCGGGAATGCTCACATACGACGGTTTTGATATGGCAGGCAGAATTAGCGAAACTTCCACAAAGAGCTCTTCTTTCAATTTCAATGAAGCTCTCGCACAAATGCTTTTCATAAAGCTGATTGAAATGCAAATGAGCACTTCGGGCGACAGCAAGAACACCGTCTTGTAACACATGAAACGGTTTGTTCCTTTAAGTAAACAGTCAAAATTAAAGCAAAAGCAATTCCATGCGGCAAAACGCAGCAGCTGGGGCGGACTAAATCCCGTTACACGAAAACCGCCTGACCCAAAGGCGTATAACAGAGCAATCGAAAAAAAAGAGGCTAATCTCCAAGAAGAATAGCCTCTTTTCTTTTTTATAGTAATTATTCAATTATTCTGATTAGCAGATTTGCTCCGATTATCGCCGGGTTCGATGTCAAAATTATTCCGCTAAAGGTTATATCAATTATTGCACCTATCGGTATGTCTGAGAAGTGAATTTGTTTGCCATTCAAATCAAGCACTGTATTTGAATGAGAGTTTAGCACATACAGCAAACTGCCGTTTGTGTCATTTCCCCAAAATGGCTGCATTGATTTTACAAGAAGCCCTGTATTATCTGCGGAAACTTCACGATAGTTTTGGTCAATCAGGTTCATAACTTCCGCACGAAATGTACTAATTCCGGAAAGCGGGTGATAGAAGTCACTATCCATTCTTTTTATCGTGTCCGGAATTGGTTCACCGTCTAACGTGAAATACGCATATATTACGTTTGCTGCAATATTTCCCTCTCCATCATCATGATAAATGTTCATTTCTATGCGATACTCTCCGGGCTCCAGTTCGCCATACAGCCACTGCCAGTATATAAGATACATTTCATAGGTTTGCCGCGGGGCTATTGAGTCTTTATTATCGTCTAAATCACTTGAAAATGCACTTGATGTTATTTTTGGTATTTCTTTCCAATCTGCGCCCACATAGTCCGCAAGCTCTTTTTGCTGAACTTTATATGACTTGTCAAAATACACACGCCCGTAATTTGTACCATTTGTTATGTTAAGCAGCACACCTATCGGGGTTGCAAAATCGACTTCTATGGATACACCTGTCATGTCGGGCGGGATTTTTGTGTTTTCAAGCGCAAAGTCTACATGCAGCAGGTATGTTTTTACAGAGATATTTGCAAGCGGGGCAGAAGCAGTATTATCAGGGTCAATTATTATTTGCATTGTTAATTGATATTCGCCGGGCGTTAGTGAAAACCCGTCGAGTCCCGTTGGTTCAAGAATAATCTCACAGGTTTCACCTGATGGCAGGTCAAAGGTTCTATTGCCGCTTGTCCCCATTTCACCCCACAATCTGCCGTTTATCGAATACCCGTTGTCATATCTGATATCAAAGGCAGAGCCGTTGTTGATGATAAGAGAGATTTCATCAGGTGTATATTTCACAAACTCTAAGGTAATACCATGCCCTTCCGGCACGTTGTCCACAGCGGGCTTATCTTCATTATTCCCGCACGAGGCGATAAAAAGAAACGCAGCACAAAGCACTGCACATAAAACGCCGGATGAACTTTTTTTGGCTGTATTTAACATTTTCATGGTTAGCCTCCTTTTTTGACTGTGGTTGATAGATATTAGACGATTGTTTTTATTAAATGTTCCATCTGAATATAAATATGATTATTTTTGATAAATATTTATTTTTATGGTAGTATATTTATTATGAAGCTTTTTGATAAATCAAAAAAAGACTCGCGTATCGAAACTATATACGGTATTGAGCGCCTGTACTTAAAGAACTATTCCGATGTTTTGTATGTCATTGCAAAAAAGGGGCCTAATATTAGGCAAATATGCACATTGGACGAATATGAAAAGGGCATTGTCAGGGTTCACGACGAGAGCGGCAAGCGTGTTATGATAACGCTGCAAAGCGTGTCACGGTAGACTATAAGACACGCACGAGTAGTAAAAAGAGGTTGAGTCCCATTTTGGCACTTAACCTCTTTTTGGTGACCTGCCTGTGATTCGAACACAGGACCTTCGCCTTAAAAGGGCGCTGCTCTACCGACTGAGCTAGCAGGTCATTTTGTGTGGTGGCTGGGCTGGCTGGATTTGAACCAACGAATGCCAGAGTCAAAGTCTGGTGCCTTACCGCTTGGCGACAGCCCATTATGCGTCTTGTCGTGTAAGACTTGGGGTGAGTAATGGGATTCGAACCCACGACCCCCGGAACCACAATCCGGTGCTCTAACCAGCTGAGCTATACTCACCATGTTTAGCGGACGAATTGTAACATACATTAAGGCGCTATGCAATACCTTTTAGTTACATTATCGTTTCGCTTTGTGTTATACTGTAGTCACAGACGGATAAAATGTGGAGGAAATCTTATTATGCTAACCTTTGAAGACATTAAAAATAACGAAGATGTCAGCACTTATATTACAAAAGCCGATGAGTCTTTGTGCGCTCTCGGATTTACCGAACACAGCTTTTCTCATGTTACAAGAACGGCGGAAGATGCGGGTTATATCTTGGAAACTCTCGGATATCCCGAGCGTGACGTTGAGCTTGCTAAAATATCCGGGTATCTGCATGATATAGGAAACCTTGTAAACCGTGAAGACCATTCGCTCTCGGGTGCGGTTATGGCTTTTCGTATATTAGATCATCTTGGCTTTAGTGCCGCCGAGATTGCAACAATTACAACCGCCATTGGCAACCATGATGAAAATACAGGCGTTCCCGTCAATCACGTGAGCGCTGCACTCATTCTCGCGGATAAATCGGACGTTCGCCGCTCAAGGGTGAGAAACGAGGATATCTCAAGCTTTGACATTCACGATAGAGTAAACTACTCCGTAAGGAAATCCTTACTTAAGGTAAACGAAGAAAAAACTCTTGTTAAACTAAAATTGACTGTTGATACCAAGTACAGCTCTGTTATGGACTACTTTGAAATCTTCCTCGGGCGTATGAAAATGTGCCGAAAGGCTGCCGAGAAGCTCGGGCTTGAGTTTAAGCTGATAATTAACGAACAGCAACTGATATAGCACCATGTCACAGCAAGGGGACAGGACTAAAGTCCTGTCCCCGGCTTTACTGCTTTTTAGGCGAGTTTTTGTGCGTTTATCTTAACGCCGGGTCCCATTGTTGAAGCTGTTACGCAGCTTTTTATGTATTGCCCTTTAGCGGCAGCCGGTTTAGCTTTAACTACGGCATCAATGAGCGCCTGATAGTTTTCGGTCAGTTTCTCTGCACCGAATGACACTTTGCCAATCGGGCAGTGAATGATGTTGGTTTTATCAAGACGGTACTCAATTTTACCTGCTTTGATTTCAGATATTGCCTGCGCAATGTTTGGAGTAACCGTTCCTGCTTTTGGTGTCGGCATGAGACCCTTAGGTCCGAGCACTTTACCGAGACGTCCGACAACACCCATCATATCGGGGGTTGCAACAACAACGTCATAGTCAAAGAAGTTTTCGTTGGTAATGCGGTCGACAAGGTCTTGCCCGCCCGCAAAGTCGGCTCCTGCGTCGAGGGCTTCCTTTTCGCGCTCTTCCTTACAGAAAACAAGAACTCTTGCTGTTTTGCCCGTGCCGTGCGGAAGTACGATTGCTCCGCGAACCTGCTGGTCGGCATGGCGTGAGTCAACACCGAGCTTGATATGAAGCTCAACTGTTTCGTCAAATTTTGCTTTTGACGCTTTAATTACGAGTGCAAAAGCATCTTCGGGGTCGTATAATACTGCTCTGTCAACAAGCTTTGCAGCTTCTTTATAATTTTTTCCTCTAAACATATCTTAGTCCTCCGCTACTGTAATGCCCATGCTGCGTGCAGTTCCTGCAACCATACTCATGGCTGCGTCGACATCTGCTGCATTTAAGTCGGGCATTTTGATTTCTGCTATCTTGCGGAGTTCTTCTTTTGATATTTTTGCTACTTTGTTGCTGTGCGGCTCGCCTGAAGCTTTTTCCAAGCTGCATGCTTTTTTGAGCAAAACTGCCGCCGGCGGTGTTTTTGTTATAAACGAAAAACTGCGGTCTGCGTAGACAGTGATTACAACGGGGATTATCAAACCCTCGTCGTTTTTGGTGCGGTCGTTAAAATCTTTTGTAAACTGACCGATGTTTACACCGTGCTGACCGAGAGCCGGCCCTACGGGTGGCGCCGGTGTCGCTTTTCCGGCGGGGATTTGGAGTTTAATTTCTCCGATGACTTTCTGTGCCACTTATGTGCACCTCCTAAAAATAGATGTGGTTATTAAAACGGAGCGATTAATAAATTTCACTCCTCCCACATAAAAAATGCAATGTTGTTGCATCTTTTACTCGATTGGTTCGATTTGGTCGAAGTCCAAATCTACGGGTGTTTCACGTCCGAACATTGATACGATAACTTTTACCCTGCTTTTATCGAATTCAATTTCTTCAACTGTTCCGAGAAATCCTTCGAGCGGACCGTCAACGACTTTAACAGTGCTTCCGACTTCAAAGCCGACAACAATTTCGTGGCGGTCGATGCCGAGATTGTATATTTCATCCTCTGTAAGAGGGATTGCTTTATTTGCTGAGCCGACAAAACCTGTCACGCCGCGAACATTTCTTACAAGATGCCAGCTGACGTCGTTCATCATCATTTTGATGAGTACATAGCCGGGGAACGTCTTGCGTTCAACGGTTTTTGTTTGAGAGTCGTGAATTTCCGTTATGGTTTCAGTCGGAATTTTTATCTCAAGGATTTGGTCTTGCATTTTACGGTTTTCTGCTGCTTTTTCAATCGTTGCGGCAACAGCATTTTCGTAACCTGAGTAGGTATGAACAACATACCATCTTGCTTCTTCAGACACTATTTAATCATTCCTTCCACATTTGAAAGATTTACCTTTCAAATTGCTTTCCATTCATTAGTTCTTAAATACTGTTACCAATGCTTGGAATATTTGATTGCTTGCGTAGTCCAATGCCCATATTGCAATCGCCGAAGCGGTCATAACCGTGAGTGCAACAAAGGTATTGTTTGCAATTTGCTTTGGCGTAGGCCAAACAACCTTTTTAAGCTCGCTTCGCATTTCGCGAAACCAACGTGCAAAACGGTTGCTACCTTTTACCTTGCGTTTTGTTGGCACACCGCGGGTTTTTGCCAAGCTTTGGTCGGGAGTATCCAGCTTTTCAATATTATCTTCCGGCATTTCTACTCTCCTCGCTTTTATTTTGTTTCACTGTGTGCAGTGTGCTTACGGCAAAATCTACAATATTTGTTCATTTCAAGCTTGTCCGGTGTGTTCTTCTTGTTTTTTGTTGTATTGTAGTTTCGCTGTTTACATTCATTGCATCTGAGCGTTGCTTTAACTCTCATTGTGGCACCTCACCTCGAAAAATGAACCCGTCTGCCGACAGGTAACGTGGATTATAGCACAGCAAATATGCCGCGGTCAACATTTTTGTTATGTATTTTTTATGTTTTGTAAAAAATACATTTTTTCTTTCACTGTTTTTTTTACGTTTAATTTGTTACAATGCAATTAATGATTAATACGGAGGATAAAAAGTGGGTAATATTTATGATGTTTTGAGAGGCGACGGCGTGCTTGACTTAACAGTTTTTGAAGCACAGGTTATTGATGTTATAAAAGAGCAAATCGGCTCCGGCAGTGTACTTCTTGCACTTTCGGGAGGTGTCGACTCCTCTGTGTGTGCCGCTCTTTTGGCTAAGGCTGTCCCGGGCAAATTGCACTGCATTTATGTTGATACAGGGCTTATGCGAAAGGGCGAAAGCGATGAGGTCAAAGCAGCCTTTAAGGACTATGACTTAAATCTGATTTTTGTTGATGCTGCCGATAGATTTCTTAAAGAGCTCTCAGGAGTCACCGAGCCGGAAGCAAAACGTAAGATTATCGGGCAGGAGTTTGTCCGTATTTTTGAAAGCGAAGCCAAAAAGCTAAGCGATATAGAATTTTTGGCTCAGGGTACAATATATCCCGATGTTGTGGAGTCCGGCGGAAATGGCTTTAAGGTCATTAAAAGTCACCATAATGTCGGCGGCTTGCCCGAAGATATGGGATTTAAGGGGCTTGTCGAGCCGCTTCGCGCACTTTGCAAGGCTGATGTCCGCGCGCTCGGGCTGCAGCTTGGTCTGCCTGCCGCACTTGTTAACAGACAGCCTTTCCCCGGTCCGGGGCTTGCTGTTCGCTGCATTGGTGAGATAACACGCGAAAAGCTTGATATTTTGAGGGAAGCTGACGCGATTTTCCGCACGGAGCTTGAGGCTTCCGATATAGGTGCAAGTCAATATTTTGCTGTTTTGACTGATTTGCGTACTGTCGGCGTTTTTGACGGTGTGCGTTCATATGGTTACACTGTCGCTCTGCGTGCTGTAACATCGGTTGATTTTATGACTGCCAAGTATGTTCCTATCCCGCACGAGTTGCTCGGGAAAATGTCTGAGCGGATAACGGGCGAAGTGCCGAGCGTGTCGCGCGTGGTTTATGACATAACGAGCAAACCCCCCGCGACGATAGAGTGGGAGTAGTGGGTGGCGTTCTCTTTCCCGCTGGTATCACAAGGTTTTTGGCTTAACCTCTGATTGAATGGCAACATTTTGGCAACATTTTTCCGGAATTGTGTAATCTGATATTTATAGTGTCTTGTGAGTGAGACAGCGAGCTAACTGATTTTTGAAGTCGGTTAGCTCGTTTTTGTGTTATATCATTTTATGTTTCTTTACTCTTTCTTCGTTTATTTAAAGATTCTTTTGTGCGGTCGATATTAGCTTTCGGATATGTATATCGCCAGTTGTCGTAATCCTCTTTTGTTATTTCACCGTTTTTTAGTTTTACAGCTTCTTCCTTCCACTCGGAGATTATATTAAGTAAAGACATATCTGTTTTTCTTTCTTTGTCAAGTACTAAACATGGCTTTCCTTCTGCTGTACTTATTGTCAAGCCGTAAACATCTTCAATTGCAAAGAGAGTGTGTATCAATCCTATGTAGTTATCTATATCGGGAACTGTCAGCGCTCGTGGGTCAACATTAAATATGCCTGCTAAGTGATCAACAAGATTTTCCTTTGGTGTTCTTGTTCCGGATTCATACTGTGCCATACGAATATCTGCAGACCTTTCGGGAAAGCCGACTGCTCCACCAAGCCATTTTTGTGTCATCCCTCGTAATACCCGAAAGTGCCGAATTCTCTCTCCTATTGCCATATAACAATCCCCCTGTTAATGAATTTTCTTCAAGTAAAGCCAGTATAACATATATGTTTAAGATACGTCAACAATTTATTAAACAAATATGCTAAAGTTTCTCTTGACTTAAACGATAATGTTTAATATAATAACTTTAACTTATTTGTTTAGTGTCAGAAGAAGGGAGGAATACCATGAACACCACATTTATGCGAGTAAGTGATGTAGCCACAGAACTTGGAGTGTCAAAGTCTTATGCATATAAGATAGTTCAAAAACTCAACAATGAATTAAAAGAGCTGGGTTACATCACTATCGCCGGCAGACTCAACAGGAAGTATTTCGCAGAAAAACTTTGTTACGGAGAAAAAGAAAGGATGTGACAAAATGGCAGCATACAAAGAGAAATCTACAAACACATGGCGTGTCATATATAGACACACCGATTGGACAGGAGCACGGAAGCAGAGTAGTAAGCGAGGTTTTTCGACCAAACGGGAAGCGCTGGAATGGGAGCGGGAACAATTAAATAAACTTCACAGTGACTTAGATATGACATTTAAAGCATTCGTTGATGTGTATAGCACAAATATGAAACCGAGATTAAAGCAGGTCACTTGGGAGACAAAAACCCACCTTATACGCACCAAATTGCTACCTTACTTTGGTAGTAAGCGCATGAATGATATTAGCGTTAGCGACATAATTCAATGGCAAAACGAAATCATAAACTCTCAGAGCAAGGACGGGAAAAAGTTTTCTCAAACATATATTAAAACTATACACAATCAAATAAATGCAATTTTCAATCACGCTGTCCGTTTTTATAACCTCAGCGAAAATCCGGTTACTAAAGCCGGGAGCATTGGGAAGAAGGAGACTAAAGAGATGTGTTTTTGGACAAAAGATGAATATTTACAATTCATTGATGCGATGATGGATAAACCACTTTCATACTATGCATTTGAAATGTTGTATTGGACCGGCATTCGTTCCGGAGAGTTACTTGCTCTCACTCCTGCAGATTTTGACTTTGAAAAAGGTTCAGTGTCCATAAACAAAACATTTCAAAGACTTCATCAAAATGATGTAATCACGGAACCAAAGACAACAAAAAGCATCAGGACAATCTCAATGCCGGATTTTCTTAATCAAGAAATTAAAGAGTATTTATGTTTACAATATAATTGCGACAAAAATGAACGTATGTTTCCTGTAACAAAGTACTATCTTCATAACGAAATGGATAGGGGTGCAAAAGAAACCGGTGTTAAGCGTATCAGAGTTCACGATATTCGCCATTCCCATGTTTCACTTCTAATTGATATGGGATTTTCTGCAGTAGCTATCGCAGATCGTGTCGGGCACGAAAGCATAGATATTACTTATCGCTACGCCCATTTATTTCCTTCAAAACAAGTTGAGATTGCAGATAAACTAAATATCGAACGCAAGGAGGTGTTTTAATATGTCGGCAAAAGTTTGTGATAAAAAAGGACGTTGGAGAAATAAAATTGTTTCATTTCGGATGTCACCGGAAGAAGATGCGGAGTTGGAAACTGCAGTATCTTTATCGGGATTATCAAAGCAAGACTATATTATTAGCAGATTGCAAAACAGGGATATAGTTGTTGTTGGAAATCCGAGAGTGCATAAAGCATTACGCAATCAGATGGCTGTTATTCTTGAAGAACTGCAGAGAATTTCGTCCAGCGATACTTTTGGTGATGAGTTGCTTCACACTATCCGGCTTATTGCAACAACAATGAATGGGTTGAAGGATGAATGCAGTACGGATGCACTTGTAGGCGGCAGTATGCCGCAGTAGCCCCGCAGGGCGCAAACTGACCGTAGGTCAGTCAGCGCTTTTGATACGGAGTGTCAAAAGTGCTTTTGCGTTACTTTTGACAAAAGTAACAAAACCCCGGCTCACGCCGGAATAGTTTATCCGGGAGGTTTTTATGTTGAAACGTACAATAAGCGTCATGCTCGGTAAAGGTTCTGTCAATCATAACAGCAGAAAGTTTATCGCAAGCAATATAGATAAAGACAGATCACAATACAATATTGAATACCGAAATGAATCAATCAAGGATGTTTATAATGAACTTTTTATTGATGCGGTGATTCGATATAACGAAAAGCAAACTCGCAGCGATCGTTACATTTTTGACTACTATGAAAAAATTCGTTCAAGCAAACAAGAGAAATTATTTCACGAGGTTATATTACAGATAGGCAATAAAGATAATATGACTGCTGCCGGTGATAACGGAAAACTATCAGCAAAAATCTTGGACGAATATATGAAAGATTTTGAAAACCGGAATCCAAATATACGCGTTTTTTCTGCTCATCTACATATGGATGAAGCGACACCACACTTACATATTGATTTTGTTCCATTTACTACCGGCAGTAAACGCGGTCTTGATACTCGGGTTTCCTTAAAACAGGCTTTAGCTGCACAAGGTTTCACCGGTGGCACTCGTAGTGATACAGAATGGAATCAATGGGTGAAATCGGAGAAAGAGCAACTCGCTTTGGTTATGGAGCGTCACGGGATTGAATGGGAGCAACTTGGTACACATCACGAACATTTGAGTGTTTTAGATTATAAAAAAGAACAGCGGGCAGGTGAAGTCGTTGAACTCGATGCGGTTATAAACGACAAGAAAAGCAAGGTTACTACGCTTGATAGCGACATTGCTGATAAGCAGGTTGAAGTTTCATCACTTATACAAAAGAAAGACAATGCTCAAGATGAGTTAAGTGGTTTTTTGAATAAAGTTGCTAATGAAGAGAAAAAATTCAAATCCCTCAAAGACAGAGAGAAATTTATCGCTAAAAACGCAAGTCATTATGACAGCGCCGATTATGATTTACCGGAACCTAAGCCGTTAATGTCCGCAAAATCATATCGAGATAATATCGTTTTTCCTGTTTTCAAGAATTTAAAGGATGTCATACGGAGAGTGCTGTTGCAATATTTCGAAAAAACAAGAGAATTACAATCTGCACTCAACCGGGCAAATGATAAATTGCAAAGTTTTACTAAAAGGATTGACGTATTAGTATCGGATAATAGTCGCTTGAAAAATGTCGAATGTGACCACAAGCGAGTTCGTAGTGTTTTAGGTGATGATCGTGTTAACGAATTGATTGATACAGCAATCTCGTGCGAGTATTCTGCTCGGGAACTGCAACTTGCAGCAAGAAAAGAACGCAATCGGGATTATACTCGATGAGGCTTGCGGTTTCCACAGAGGTAGAAACCGTTTATGCCGCGAAAGCCTCTTTACAATGAGTTAGCGGTTATGGTAGCCTTGCGACGGCAGGAGCATCCTCGCCCGTCAGGGCGTGGTGCTCCCGTTTATGCTCCCGAGCCATAACCGCAGAGGCTCATTGTCAAGAGGAACGTGGAATAAATGGTTTCGAGAAAATAAAAATTTCATTTTTGTAGTCCTGTATAAAGGACACATAGTATGAAAAAATAGAGGCATGAGGAAGGAGGAAAACAACAATAAATAATAACATAATACTTCCACATATTGTTGATATATATCAACATTAGCTTGACTTATCGTGCATCATTTGATATACTGCCTACTATATTTAAGCTAACAATAATAACTACTTGCAGAAATGAGGTTATTATGGCAGTACGTTATAACAAACTTTGGAAAATGATGATTGATAAAGACATGAACAAAACCCAGCTTAGAAAAGCTGCGCAGATTAGCACAAATGCTATTGCAAAACTAAGCAAAAACGAACAAATATCAATGGATACGTTAACAAAAATTTGCGATGCTCTTCAATGCGATATTGGTGACATCGTTGAATACGTCGGTGATAATAAGGAGCAGAAGTAAAATGAATAAAGAAATAATGGCAATAAGCTTGTTTTCAGGTGCAGGAGGATTAGATATAGCAAGCATGATGGCAGGTATCCCGGTTGCTGTTAGTACAGATTTTGATAGCGATTGTATTCAAACACTTCACAAAAACGATATTTTTAGAAACACTGAAATAATTCAAGGCGATTTGCGCGACATCAAGAGTTCGCACCTTAAGGATATCACTTTAAAAAATAAAGCAGATAAAGTTATTGTTATAGGTGGGGCTCCATGTCAACCATTCTCTAAAGCGGGTTATTGGGTAGGAAATGATACACGGCAGGGAATAAACGATCCGCGAGCAGCATTAGTTGATGAATATCTCCGAGTTGTGACTGATGTCCAACCTGATGGTTTCGTTTTTGAAAATGTAGAAAGCTTACTTCACCCTACAAATAAAAGTATTATAGAAAACTTTTTAAAAATAATTGAATCCTCTGCTTATTCATACAAAGTTATACGTGCTAACGCACTAGAATACGGAGTTTCTCAACGACGCAAGAGAATTTTCATTATTGGAACTAAAGGCACTTTTAAGAGTGATGCTCCTATAAAAACACACTGTGCTAAAAACGAGGTTGATAAAACAGGGTTAAACCCATATGTAAATGCAGGTGATGTTATTGCAGGTTACGAAGGAAATGAGTATGCCGAAGCTTATGAAGTAACGCTTGGTGGTACATATCACGATGATTTATGTCAAGTGCCTCCCGGTATGAATTATAAGGCCTTAACTGCTTGGGCAGGTTATGAAAACCCAAAGTTTGTAGCCGATAAACGTTTTTGGAGTTTTCTATTAAAACTCTCTCCAACTGAGCCTTCTTGGACCATAATGGCACAACCTGGTCCGTGGGTGGGTCCTTTTCATTGGACAAACCGCCGTCTTAGAACTCCTGAGATAGCAGCAATACAATCTTTTCCAAAGGATTATAACTTTGTTGGAAACCGCCGTTCTGTTCAAAAACAAATTGGAAATGCGGTACCTCCTCTTATGGGAAAAGCTATGATAGAATTTTTGAAAGAGAGTTTAACATCACATGCCAGTTAATGTGTTAAGTGTTTTTTCCGGTGGTGGAGGTATAGATTTAGGATTTCGCAATGCCGGATATCAAATATGCTTTTCCACTGATTTTTGGGAAGTCGCCTGCGAAACACTCAAAAATAATCATTTAGGATTATCTGTTAAGTGCTGCGATATTCGCGATGTTAATTATTCTGTTGAATTATCTAAAATCCTAATGACACCACAAGATATTGATGTTGTTGTTGGAGGTCCACCCTGTCCTGCATATTCAAAGTCAAGGTTTTACCGAACAGAAAAAAAACGTGCATTAGAAGATGAAAATTCATTCACATTATATGAATTTTTTCGTGCAGTAAAAGATGTACACCCAAAATTATACTTTTTTGAAAACGTGTTTGGATTTGTTTATAAACCTCATCAGGAAGCGTTTGACTTATTGAAATTTAAATCAGAAGAATTAGGTTATGATATTAGTTATCGAGTAATTAATACCGCAAATTATGGTGTTCCTCAAATCCGTGAACGATTTATTTGTGTTGGCGTTCGTAAAGATTTCGGCGATAAATTCATCTTTCCGGAGGAAACACACATTGCACCCGAAAAATATGAAGGCAACGGAAAAGAAAAATGGGTTAACTGCGATAAAGCAATCGGTCATCTTGACATTGACCTTCCGGAAGATATTAACATGGCAGCAGGATCAAAACATCACGATTTATTAAAACTCATCCCTCCAGGAGATAATTATCTTTATTTTACAGCGGAAAGAGGTCACCCAGAACCTATTTTTAAATGGAGATCGCGGTACTGGTCATTCTTATTAAAGCTATCACCAGAAAAACCATCTTGGACTATTCAAGCAAGTTTTTCAAACAACATGGGTCCATTTCATTGGAAAAACAGATTTTTACGGATAAACGAAATAAAAGCAATCCAGACATTTCGTGATGATTACGAGTTCAGCGGAGATTTTCGCGACCAATGGCGACAAATCGGCAACGCTGTACCGCCATTGTTAGTTGAACAATTAGCAAAAGCAATAAAAAAACAATATTTTATAAATAGAGGTAATGCATAATGAATAATAATGAGTTGCCCTTTGGCACGCAGTTTTCTCCTAATGTAGTCGATTTGCGTACAGTCTTAAAACTAATTAATAGGTATGAAGGAGAGGAAACAACCGTTTTTATAAATGCATTAGCGGATACTTTCTTTTCGAATGTGGCAAAAAATTCTCAACGAGATATGGCAAGCAATTGCAAGAATTCTTTAGTAGCATACGGACTGCTTAACTCCGGAGGTGGTATTAATATTTCTGAATTTGGAAAATATTTATTAACCAAAATAGAAGACAAGCAACTTTATGATGCGTTTGCACAGCATATCTTAAAGAATCTCAATGGATTAGCATTAATCGATTGCATACGAACATTAACTCGACAAGGAAGCAAAGTTACTAATGAATCTATAATAACCGCTTTGAATGAGCGAGGCTTTAATTATGCTAAGACTGCTAATAATCCTCAAGTTATGAAATTATGGCTAACTATGGCGGGTATATTGATAGGATGGCGAGTAAACGAAGCTAGACTTAGCGAACTAGTTGATATATCAGAAAATGAATTGTTATTATTTAAAACGTTAAGTAAAGAACAATACTACTATATAAAAACAATGTGTAATATTGGTACCGATGAATTTCAGAAGGCCTCTGCTGTCCGCGAATTAGCAAAATCTGTTTATGGCATTAGTTTTGGAGAAAAAGCGTTTGCTTCTAATGTTTTGAATCCACTTGAAAGCAAAGGGCTAATAGAGTTACGGAGAGCCACCGAAGGTCGTGGCGCAAAATCTCATGATATAAAACTCACAGAATTTGCAAAAAAAGAAATTATTATTCCGTTTCTGCAGCAAATAGAGGGTGTAATTGGCAATGATATTTTACAGCATTATCAAAAACCTCTACAAGAAATACGAAAAGATATGGATTCTTATGATACCTATATAAAAGGATTAGCACTTGAAGCATTGGCAATTAAAATCATGCATATAATTGGACTTGATTTTGTAGAAACACGATTAAAAGGAACTGAAACCTCCGGAGCAGAGGTTGATGTGCTTTTTGAATCTAGTAAGCTTCTTTATTCACGCTGGCAAGTTCAATGCAAAAATTCGTCAAAAGTATCAGTAGACCATGTTGCTAAAGAAGTTGGTTTACACCATCTTTTAAAATCAAATGCTATCGTAATTATGACTACAGGAACTGTATCTGAAGTAGCAAGAGAATATGCTAATGGAATAATGAAAACATTGAACATTTGTATTATTTTTGTAGAAGGATCTGATATAGATTTAATTATTTCTAATCCTCTCTCAATCGTTGATGTTTTTAATAGAGAAGCTCTTGCTGCAAAGCATATAAAAGTTTTTGATGTTCAATCTGTAACTGATTAGTTAACACTCGATTAAAAGACTTCAGGTGTCAGTTCAAAGCAATACTATAATTTATATCAATCCTTCGAACAATATATATATACTACGACCAAAAAACTAAATTTTTATTGAGGATTACGCATTATGAAAGTTGTACTCAAAAATTGCAATAATATAGATTACGGCGAAGTAGAGATAGCTGATCATTTTTTGAACATAAAATATGCGATAAACGGAACTGGTAAAACAACGATATCGCAGGCAATATTATGTTTGTTAGAAGATAATTTAGAATCATTATTACCATTTAAATATTATGCAGAAAGGAATAGTGGTAATCTTTTAGGCGAACATAATCCTTCAGTCGAAGTATATACTGATTCTCATGCAATAGAGTCTTTTGATAAGAAGCTGTCACCAATTAAGTCTGTTCGTGTTTTTAACGAGGAGTATGTGGAAAGACATACGCTAGTTGGTGATGATGTTGTTCAAAATAGTTTTGAAATATATGTTAAGACCCCAGATTACGATGAGAAGATGCAGGAAATTAATGCTTTAATTCAAGAAATAAAAGATTTTTTTAACAATAACGAAGAACTTGACGATATAATTTCACGGTTCAACGTGTTCATAACCAAAATTGTGAAACCAGGTAAGAATAAACCTATTAGTACAACCAGTCCATTGCATAAAGCCTTAAGCGAAGGAAACAAAACCGTTGATGTGCCTGATGAGTTAAAGGGTTATAAATCATACATAGTCAGCGCATCCGGCGGCAGATGGGCAAAGTGGCAAAAAGATGGTAACGAGTATCTTGATTGGAACTGCGACAATGTTAATTGTCCATACTGCTCCTTGGAAGTTAACACGATCCAAAAACCAATAATTAAAAAATTGTCTGAAAATTTTAGTAGTAGTTATTTAGACGATCTGAAAGCAGTAATTGATGCATTCGACAGCATTAAAGAATTTTTTGTTGAAACGACAAGAGATCAAATAGATAAACTAGGCTCAAATTCATCGGGATTCACTCAAAATGAAACAGATTTAATTAAATCTGTTTGCGAAAGAATTGATGCTCTTCTCCAACGTTTTCAAAATGCAAAGAATTTAGGATTCTACACTTTTGACGCCTTAAAGAACGTTGATGATTTTATCCCCTTGTTGAACAATAACGTGATTAACCTAATGGTTTATCCCGAACTTAAATCTACTAAAACAGAAACAATCGTCAACAGCCTTAACGAGTCGCTAGAAAGAATAATCCAAAAAGCGAACGAGTTAAGAACTGCAGTTGACGATCAAAATCTTCTGATACAAAATACTATCAAAAGAAACGAACGTGGAATCAATCATTTTTTAATGAAAGCGGGATATCAATATACTGTAGGTATTGAAGAAGATGAAAAATCAAAAAAATATAGAATGTTGTTGAAGTATCGAGATGGAGAAGTTAACGTTCCTGAAATAAAAAAGCACTTAAGCTTCGGTGAAAAAAATGCATTTGCTCTAGCACTATTTATGTATGATGTAGTTAAAGAAAAACCAGATTTAGTTATCCTCGATGATCCAATATCATCATTTGATAAACACAAAAAATACGCAATTATGGATATGCTGTTTTGTGGAAATGATGTTACCCTAAGGGGATTGACAACCTTAATGTTTACTCATGATTTTGAACCGATTGCAGACGCCATAAAGACACATTCAAGGGTTTTCACTTGGAAACCCGAAGAAAATAAGCGAGGTCAATTCGTCAAAGCAAGTTTTTTATTTAACGAAGCGAATCCTATCGATGATACTATCTGTCTTAAAGAGAAACCCATATTAGATTCAAATGTGAGGAATTATATTTATATACTTAAGGAAAATTGTATATCATCAAGTAACATTATTTCTAAACTGATATATCTACGAAAATTGAAAGAACTCGAAAACGACAAAACAAGTGTGTGGGATGTCTTGTCATGTTTTTTCCACAAGGATACTCCTGTTCCAAAAACGCTTCAAGGCGATAACATAGACATAAGCGATGCCGAGCAGAAAATATCTCAAGAAATTAATGAAGTTTTTTGCTATAGTGATGAGTATCCTAAATTCTGGGAAGGAAAATCAATGATTGACATATATAAATCCTGTACTCAGGGATACGAAAAATTACAGTTATTCCGTTGTCTAAGCGAAAAATATGAACAAGCAGAAAGCGATATGACAGACTTAGTATTTGCAAAATTTGTAAACGAGACGTATCATTCTGAAATGGACTATATTTTACAGCTTAACCCACGCGAATTTGATATTGTTCCTTTACACATTCTCCAACGTTGTGACAACAAAGTTTTTCAGTTTGAGATCATTTAATTTTTACTTTCCCCGGCAACGTTTTGGCAACAAAAAATCGGATAGCCTATAAGATATGGATAATACAAGCAATCAGAATAATGTGAGCTAAATCACCTAAACATTATAGTTTAAGTCAAGATGCTAACAATCGAGTGGGAGTAGGAAGTGCGGGTTATTGGACATATTGTAATGTAGAGTGTGTTATAATGGTTTCAAAGGGGAGTGGACATTATATGGCAACCGAACGATATACTGAAAAACTCACGGAAAAAGAAATGAAAATCCAACTCGGTAATAATGATTGGGGATTTGTTTATCCGCAAGGTGATGTTGCGGGTGCTTACAAAATAGAAAATTTGCTCAAAAAAGCGGGAGGGAAACCTCGTTTTTGTCCTCTTGACGATTATTCGCAGGGCGGTTTGGGGAAAGCGCAACCGGAGTACATAATTACCTTTAATGATGATGCCAATACTATAATTGTAGTTGAATGTAAGAATTCTGTTAAAAAGCATAAGAGCGAAAACCTCGATTGCCCAAGCGGTTTTGCCGTTGACGGCGTCTTGTATTATGCAAAATTTCTAAAAGAGGAATATAGTGTAATTGCCGTTGCGATAAGCGGAACTACAACTGCCAATATGAAAGTTGACACTTTTTATTGGCAAAAAGGACAAGACGATTATTTGCAACTGAAAAAGGTTAGCGATATTATTTTAGAACCTAAAAATTACACGAAACTAATCAAAGGAGAAAAGCTTCAAAAAAATTATTCTCTTGACGAGATACGAGAAACTGCTATTGAAATGCACGAATGTTTGCGCGAGATTAAAGTTGTGGAGGCACATAAACCCATTTTTATCGCGGGTATCCTTATTGCATTATCGGATGATGATTTTTGCAAAGAATATCTTAGCTTGACATCATTTAAGTCGGTTATGTCTAATGTACAAACTGCCATTGAAAATGTATTAAAGAACAGCGGAATAAAAAGCGATAGGGCATCTTACATAAAGCAAGTTTTTCAAACTTTACAAGAAAACACAAAATTTGCAGATATTCCGCTAATTCAAAAAAAATCAATAAACTGGTATATTGAACAACTAGAAATAAAAATCAAACCTATGATGGACTATGCCGATAGCACTGTTGATGCTCTTGGTGTTTTCTATCACGAGTTTATTAAGTATTCAGGCGGCGATGGCAGTGGTTTAGGCATTGTCCTGACACCACAGCATTTAACAGAATTTATGTGCGATTTGGCAGGAGTAAATAAAAATAGCCGTGTCGTAGATATCTGCTGCGGCTCCGGTTCTTTCCTTGTTACTGCTATGAGCAAAATGTTCAAAGGCGCCAATCCAAAAGAAGTAGAAAAAATACGAAAAGAACAATTATATGGCATTGAATTTGATGACGGACTTTATACACTCGCTATTGCCAACATGATAATAAGACAAGACGGAAAATCAAATATTTACAAGGGCGATTGTTTCAATAGTGATATTACAAAGGAAATAAAAGCGAAAAATATAAATGTCGGCTTAATAAATCCACCATATTCGCAAACCGATAAAAGCGAGTTGGAATTTGTCGAACAACTGCTATCTCTATTATCCACAGGAGGAAAGGGAGTTGTTGTAGTTCCTATGAGTTGTGCAATCGGAACAAAATTTAAGGAAGTCAGAGAAAGACTTTTCAAAAAACATACTCTAAAAGCTGTATTCTCTATGCCTGATGATATTTTTTACCCCACAGCAACTAACCCTTGTGTCATGGTGTGGGAAGCACATACACCACACGATAGCACACAGGAAACATTTTTTGGATATTGCAAGAACGACGGCTTTGTGAAACGCAAAAAGTTAGGGCGCATAGATTGCAACGAAAAATGGCAAGACATTGAAGCTGAGTGGCTAAAGTTATATAGAAATCGCGACATTGTTGACGGATTGTCAAGCAGGGCTTGTGTAAAACATAACGATGAATGGCTTTGCGAAGCTTATATGAAAACAGATTATACTAAGTTGACACAAGATGATTTTCAAAAAACTGTCAATGATTATCTTGCGTATTTGGTTAAGGCGGGGAGGCATCATGACAACTCTTGACACCTCAAAATGGTGCGAATTTCTCCTAACAGACTTGTTTTTTGTTGATAGAGGGCGTCGGCTAACGAAAGAAAATCGGGAAGCCGGAGATATTCCACTTATAACGGCAGGCTATCAAAATCAGGGTGTGGCAGAATATATAAGCACAGATGTTTGCAAGAAATATTCCGATAAAATAACGATAGATATGTTTGGTAATTCTTTTTACAGAAACTATGATTTTTACTGCGACGATAATATATTAGTCCTCATAGACAAGGTCCATATCAGTTTATATGCAAAATTATTTATTGCTACTGTCATAAGCGCAGATAAATACAGATATTCATATGGAAAGCAATATCGGCAAAAAGATGCCCGAAAGCATATTATTAAACTCCCGCAAACATCTCAAGGCACACCTGATTGGTTTTATATGGAGAATTACATAAAATCTGTTTCAAAAACAGAGCCAATAAGCACAGTCAATCACAGTAATTCTGCATTGCCTCTTGATGCCAAAAAATGGACAGAGTATGCATTAGGCGAATTATTCAAATTCCAAAAAGGGAAACGTTTAACAAAAGCAGATATGATAGAGGGCGATGTTAATTTTATTGGTGCAATTAGTGACAACAATGGAGTTCGGCAATTTATTGATGTTGAGCCTATGGGCAAGCCTAATTGTATTACAGTTAATTATAATGGTAGCGTTGGCGAGGCTTTTTATCAAAACAAACCTTTTTGGGCATCTGATGATGTCAATATTTTTTATGCGAACGGCTGGCTGTTGAATAAATATATTGCAATGTTTATTATAACTGCCATAAAAGCAAATCGTTACAGGTTTAGCTATGGCAGAAAATGGACATTAGATAAAATGAAAGATAGTTTAATTAAACTTCCTCAGTCTTCGGACGGTTCGCCTGATTGGGCATATATGGAAAGTTACATAAAAGCATTACCGTACGGTGATAGGATATAAAACAAAGGAACTGCCATGACCTTTACACAACACAACCACAACGGGGTTGTTTATATGACCTCGCCGAATATTGCGGTCACTCACGCTTTTTCAACACGTTTCGGCGGGGTTAGCAGCGGCATTTTTTCGACGCTGAACTTGGGCTTAAATCTTAGCGACGAGCGCTCAAACGTCACGGAAAACTACAACCGCCTTTGCACGGCAATAGGCATTAGCAGCGACGATATTGTGTATTCAAACCAAGTCCATGGCACACGTATAAGAACTGTGTCCCGAAATGACTGCGGTTTGTTGCACAAGGCATGCACGACGGAGCAGGCTGACGGGCTTGTTACAAATGAACCCGATGTTGCACTTATGGTTTTTACCGCAGATTGTGTACCAATATTACTCCATGACCCCACCCGAGGGGTGGTTGGTGCCGTTCATGCGGGGTGGCGTGGGACTGCTGCGAATATTGCAAGAGCAGCTGTGCAGAAAATGACAGATGAGTACGGCTGCAACCCTTCTGATATACATGCTGCTATCGGACCGTGTATTTCTGTGTGCTGCTTCGAGGTCGGAGATGATGTGGCACAGGCACTAAGTGAATACCAAGAATGTATAACAGCAAGCGGAGAAAAATATAAGGCAGATTTGAAAAAATATAATCGCTTGATACTAAATAAAGCAGGGGTTTTGAACATTTCAATATCTGACGAATGTACATGCTGCAGCAACGATAAATACTGGTCGCACCGCTACACAAAAGGCGAGCGGGGCAGTCAGGTCGCAATAATCAAGCTATGAAAATCAACAAAATACAAGGAGCAAATGAAATGGAAAGCATACATATTAATCAGTTAGGCTATCGCCCGAACGACAAAAAGAAAGCTGTACTTCCCGTAGATGCGGTTGAGTTTGATGTTGTGCGCATCTGCGATAATGATGTGCTCTACAGCTCCAAAACGGGTGAGCCGAGATACAGCTTTGCATCAGGCGAAATTGTGCGCATTGCAGATTTTTCGGAATTAACAGAGCTTGGCGAATATAAGGTCGTATCAGGTGAAAATCAGTCTTATCCTTTTGTTATTGATGAAAACCCTTACGGCAATCTGAGCCAAGCTGTGCTTGAATTTTTCCACTATCAAAAATGCGGAGTTAACCTCGATGCCGATGAGTGGTCCCACGCTGCCTGCCACGCATCGCTTGCACATGTAATTGACAAAAACGGAGTGAAGACAGGCGAAAAGAAAGATGTTTCGGGTGGCTGGCATGACGCGGGCGACTATGGACGTTATATCGTCCCTGCCGCGCAAACTGTCGCTCAGTTGCTACTTGCATATGAACACTCCCCCAACCCTGACCCCGTTGTTTTGAATATTGTTTGGTTTGAAATCGAGTGGATGCTAAAAATGCAAGACAAGAAAACGGGCGGCGTGTATCATAAGGTAAGCTGTCACAATTTTGACGCCCTCGACGAAATGCCCGATGACGAAAAAGAAGAGCTTGTTATTTGCCCGATTTCTGCGACTGCTACTGCGGATTTTGCTGCGTCAATTGCATTGGCCTCACGTTTTTATGCCGAAAGAGAAGAAGAACTATTAAATGCCGCAACCCGTGCATGGCAGTGGTGCATTGATAATCCACAAGCAAGCAACTTTAAAAACCCGCCGGGCGTTAACACAGGCGGATATGGCGACCCTGACTGCGAAGATGAGCGTTTTTGGGCCGCTTGCGAGCTTTTTGTCGCGACAGGGGACGAAAAATACCACAACTACATACAATCTGCCGAGCTTTCAACCGGCTTGGGTTGGCGGGATATGGGCACATTCGGCTTGATCGCTTATCTTTTACACACAGGCGATAAGGCTGATCCCGAGCTAAAACAGCTTATGAAGCACAGATTAATGTTTGCCGCGCAAGATATTTATAAGGTGTGCAAGTCAGACCCTTACGGCATTTCACTCGGAACAAACTACAGGTGGGGAAGCAATATGGATGTCGCAAACAACGCTATGACGATGCTGCTCGCAGGTTTATTTGAAAAAACGGCAGACTATCAAGCTGCCGCACTCGAGCATATAAACTACCTGCTTGGTAAAAATGCTTTAAGCCAAAGCTATATTTCAGGCTTTGGCTCGAAACCTATGAAAAATCCGCATCACCGTCCGTCGGTCGCAGTAGGAAAAACTGTGCCGGGGATGGTTGCAGGCGGTCCAAACGGCAACACAAGAGCCGACTCCGCGCTACATCAGCATTGCTCCGGTATGCCTCCAATGAAATGTTATGTTGACCATATTGACAGCTGCGCTTCAAATGAAATTGCTATCTACTGGAACTCACCTGTTTATTTTGTGCTGTCGTTTTTAGGGTTGTAGGTTTAATAAAAACCAATCGGCAGTACAAGCCATTTTCCGTTTACCTTAGCGACATAAAGTGTCAGAAGCTGGTCGACGGGGAGGTCAAACCCAAAGATAGACACACCAATTCCGATTTGATGAATATTCGTAATATCATCACATAATGCCATTGTTGCATTTCTCATTATGGTGTCTCCGGCGTTCCCTAAGGCTCTCAATTCGCTCAGCACACCCTCATGCCTTATAGCCGAAAGCTCTGAGTTTGTGGAAACGCCAACTTTAATATCCAATAAGCTCATACCTACGCTGATTAATGTGCTGCCTATATCGCCAAACATGCTGTCTTCTATTTGCTTTAGTGCATCATGTTTTGATGAAGCCAGTCCTTCTCGTATTGTCATTTCGAGTATTTCATCGCCAAGAGCCATATGGTTTATGCATTTTTCTATGTCGCCCTTTAACGCAGCTTCAATCCAAATTGTTGCCACTCCCTCCGGGGTGTTGGTGTTAAAGAAGAAATAATATACAGCAAAACCTGCTCCACCTAAAATCACAGCAATCAGAAGAAGCGTCACGATAACCTTGCCGGGGCTGCTCGGTTTTTTTGTTCTAATTGGCGCATAATACTGCGGTTGCGGTGTGTACTGCTGCGTCTGCGGGTATGGCTGCTGCACATACGGCTGCTGCTGCGGGTACGCTTGCGGTGCATATTGCTGTTGTTGCGGATATTGCGGCTGAGGCGGTGGCGGCGGGTATGCCTGCCCGGGTTGTTGATACGGCTGGGGTGGTGGCGGCACGTACTGTTGCTGCGGCTGTGCGTATTGCTGTTGCGGTGGTTGTTCTGCAAACGGCGACGGCGCATACTGCTGCTGCGGTGGTTGTGGCTGCTCCGCAAACGGCGGCGGGTATGCCTGCGGTGGCGGCGGCTCTGCTCCAAACGGCTGCTGTGCTATGCTGACGTTTTCAGGTAACTTCTCACCGCACATGCCGCATATTTTTGCACTATCCGGTAATTCACCTGCACATTTACTACATATTTTTGCCATATCTTTTATCCCCTCCTGTTTTCTGCCAACAATTATACCTCACTATCGTGTCATTTACAATTTTATTGTAAATGTTGATATAATTTTGTTGCATATTTTATCATTTTTTGTGATTTATTACATATTTTTGAGCATTTTTGACACCGTGTTGACACTCCTTATATTATATTGTACACTTGCCTATATATGCAATACAAAAATCAAATATTTATTCTTTAGCGTTAGGGGGAGCCAAAAGTGACGGGCGATGTTCTTTTCTTTGCTATATCACTGATTACATGCTATATAATCGCATATATCCTTGGCATGTTTTGGTTTGGTGATAAACGCAACAGAAATTTACTTAGCCTTTTTGTTTTGGGTGTTGGCATTGTAGTTTGGATTTTGCTCACCGCCGTCAATCATTTCGGAAAGCCCGAGCACTTTGAGTTTATTAATGGTTTGCGTTATACAATGGTTTGTATAATGCCTTTTTTAACTGCATGGTTCATTCTACAGTTTGTCGGCTCGCCGCTTATAAAGAAATTCTGGTTCCAAGTGCTTCTCGTCATACTTCCTGCTGTCGATATCATGGCGATGATAACAGACCCTGTGCATCAGTTGTATTTTTCCGACACAAGCTATCCTCGAACACTGCCCGGTCCGATATTTTGGGTACATGCCGTTATAGTATATTCGATTATCCTCTTTATGTTTTTTATGTTAATGCGGTACGTACTTAAAAACGCCAAAAGCAATCCTGTTGTTATTCTTGCCGCGGTGGGACTGATGATACCATATGCACTTAGTATGACATATACCTTTGAAGTATTTCCGTTTCGCAGCGACCTCGCACCCATAGGCTATTGTGCCACCTTGCTCCTGTTTGTATATGTCTGTTACCGCTTCCATATTCTGAATATCCGAAACCCCTCTTTATTTATCAGTACGATGGACTCAATCAGTGATGTCATCGTTATTTTTAACGAGTCTCACGTAATCTTAGATGTCAACCTAAGCACACATACGGTATTCAGTGATTTTCCGCTGACAGCCAAGCACCCCGAGGGCAAGAGTTTCTTTAGCTATCTCGGAAATATTGTCACTGAAGTTGAGCCTGCGGGACTGATAGAAAACCTAAAATCCGGCAAGGACACAGAGGGCGAGTGCACCATTGAAACAAAATCCGGCGAGCTTCGCACATACACTATTACATACAAAACTGTCTACGAAAACAGGGTTTGCACCGGATATATTTTTATGATGAAAGATGTCAGCGCCTATCGCAAAACACTCAACGAGATTGAGGGCAAAAACATCGAACTCTCCGTACTTAAAGTGCAAGCTGACCAAGCGTCTGCCGCAAAGGGTATGTTCCTCTCGCGCATGAGTCACGAAATGCGTACGCCACTTAACGCAATAATAGGCATGACGGCAATCGGCGAAACTGCACCTACTATCGAAAAGAAAGACTACGCGCTAAATAAAATAAACGTAGTTTCAAGTCATCTGCTTGGAGTTATTAACGATGTCTTGGATATTTCCAAAATAGAAGCAGGCAAGTTTGACCTGAATAATGCAGCATTTGACTTTAATTTGTTAATACAGCGTGTTGTTGACATTGCTAATGTTCAAGCGAGCGAAAAAAGCCATGTGTTCAGTGTTCATTATGACGATAGCATACCGAATATACTTATCGGCGATGAGCAACGTCTCGCACAAATTATAACCAATTTCCTGTCAAATGCCATGAAGTTCACAACCTCTTACGGTTCAATCACCCTTGAAGTGAAGCTTCTTGAAGATGTAGACGGTTTGTGCAAGCTGCAGGTTAAAGTTAGCGACACAGGTATCGGCATATCTCCCGAGAAGATGTCAAGACTGTTTGAGTCTTTTGAGCAGGCACACAGTGCACGAAAATACGGCGGCACGGGCCTCGGTCTTGCAATTTGCAGAAATTTGGTCGAGCTTATGGGCGGCAAGGTATGGGTGGAGTCCGAATTTGGAACAGGTTCCGATTTCTATTTCACCGTGCAGCTGCAACGCAGCGATAGCACTTCACTATCCAGCACGCAAGACGAGACCTTTGAATATGACAGCGACCTTGAGGGCTACTCTATATTATTTGCCGAGGACAATGATATAAACCGTGAAATATTCCTTGAGCAGCTTGTACACACACGCCTTACTATCGACTGTGCTCATAACGGAGCGGAAGCCGTAAATATGTTTAACAATTCGCCCGAGCGGTACTCTATGATACTAATGGACGTTCAAATGCCCGAAATGGACGGTTTGGAAGCAACAAGGGCAATTCGTGCACTTGATATACCAAACGCGGCAACCATTCCGATTATTGCGGTAACTGCCGATGTTTTCCGCGAGGATATGGAGCAATGCTTTGAGGCAGGAATGAATGAGCATATAGCAAAACCTGTGGATATTAACAAGGTGCTTGAAATTATCCACAAGTATATACATATACACTAATCTCGTGCGGCTAATCTACCAACGCGGCGAATACAATAATCCTCTCATCAGGGTTGGCGCTGCGGGTGCAGGTGGATAGCAAAATAAAGTGACTTGCATTTTGAGGAGCATTCGGGAGCAACTCGGCTGCTCTTTCTCTATTTGATATTGCAATAGTATATGCCGAGTCCCACGCATCTGTTTGTTTTACTGCAAATATTTCATATGTCAGCTGCCTGCCGTCCCTTGTTGTGACGAGAATGGTGCGGTTTTGTTGCATAAAAGTCTCATCAAGATAGCGGGCAAGTTGCGCAAACATGGAGTCGTCTTTCATGTTATGCCCGTAAATAATGCTCACTATTTCATCCCAGCCGCCTGTATGGCGGTAGTCCATAAAAATCGCACCCGAAGCATTACGCTCACCCAAAAAGGTCGTGTTTATATATTTTGAATTATTTCTGCCACGGACAACCGGATATTCGATGAGGTTTTCTATTGAAAACCAGCCAATAAAATCGTTGTTCAGTTTATATAGCTCGTCGAGCGACGGTAGATTACCCTCGGCGTCTTTTGATATTTCTTCCGTGCCGTCTCCCTGCTGCTCACTGCTGTCAGACCCCGCTGTAGTAGGTGGCGGGCTTTGATTTGAGCCTTGATTGCCCGTGCGTCCCCTAAATATATCATACAATTGCGTATACTCGCCGCGGGCGGCGGCAGCTTCAATGCGGTTCATAATTATATCACGAAGCCCTGCGGTCACGAGGAATACGCCTACGGCAATAAGACATATGTATGGTATATATCTTTTGTCGAACAGGCGTCGTCCCCGCTTATCGCTTTTTGGTTCTTTTGTCTTTTTTTCAGTATTTTCCATTATTCAATCTTCTATTTTGAGAACATTACCTTTTCACTGTTAAACATTTTTGTAAGTACATATCCGCCAAGTCCTGCATAAGCTAATGTACTTGCGCAGGCTATTGCGATATTGAGCGGCGAATAGTCGAGCGCGAATATTCCACTCATGCTCTGCACACTGCCGTAGAGCGGGATAAGGTAGTATAGCGGGTCTGTTTGTGCTCCGCCGCCAAACATTCCTGATACTCCCACGAGCATAACAACAATCATCAGCGGTGTGGCTGCCTGCCCTGCTTCCTTGACTGTTTTTGCAAATGCGGAGATGATAGAGAGCATTGCCACCATAAGCATCAATACGGACAGTATGACACATGCAAGCAGAATGTAATCCGTTATGCTGTAGATTGCAACATCTAACACGTCGCCATCCGTACCCATAAGGTTTGGCAGTGATAAAATTGTTGCAACTGCCGTGATTGAACCTGATAAGAATGATAACACTACAAGGCTGAGTATTTTTCCTGCCGCAAGCTCGCTGCGTTTGAGTGGCGAAACAAGCAGCGTTGCGAGTGTGCCGCGTTCTTTTTCACCTGTGATTGACTCAAGTGCAAGCCCCATACAGCCCGAATACAGAAAAATCATAAGGAGCATCGGCATCATTGTTGCTATCATTGTTGCCATAAAGTCTTCCGATGATGCGAGGTCGGCATCTTCTATACCCCTGTTTATGTCAAACATAGGCGCAAGAGATGTTTTGTATACATCGAGTATTGCCGTAACTACGAAATATGTCTGGTGGGAGTTCGGCTCCATAGAGTTAAAATATATTTCGACGTTTGGCGCAGCGCGCGTATGCGAGCTTCCGTCGGCAAGCCCGTCAAGCTGCGTTTGTATAAGCTCACCGAAATTTTCCGGAAAAACCATTAAAAGGTCAACCTCTCTGGCATTTATCCTGTCTTTTGTTTCTGCGATTTCATCATCGTTAATAGAAAGTATGCTTACTCCGGAGTCTGATATCATTTGCGAAACTGTGTCGGGCACGTTTACCGCGTAAGCCCACGGCTTATGGTCTTCGTCCGGCGCAAAGGCACTTCCAAGTGTTGAGCCCATAAATGAATAGACCACATATATAAGCACTGCAGGCATTATTGTCATGATAACCATTCTTTTATCGGTAAAAAAGCGTGTGAATTCTTTCATCATTATTGTTATGATATTTTTCATGTTTATAACATTCCTTTCTAATTCGGGGAGGTTTCATATATGCCTACCAGAATTGGAAAGGCACATTTAATATGGTTTGAAAGTTTATCTTTCAAACTTTCACACCTGCACTTTCTGCGTAGAGGTCAAAGAAGACATCTTCAAGGGGTTTCTCCGCTGTGAGGTTTTTCAGCGTGTCGCAAACGACCATTTTTCCGTTAATAATGACGCCCGCTCTGTCGCACAGTTTTTCGACAAGGCTAAAGATATGTGTCGAAATAATAATTGTTTTACCCTGTGCTTTAAGCTCGGTAAGAAAGTCGGTGACAACCTTTGCGGTGAGTACGTCAAGCCCGTTGGTCGGCTCGTCAAAGATGATTATGTTCGGGTCATGAACTATTGATATGACAAGTGATGTTTTTTGCTTCATACCTGTTGATAGGTTTGCAACCTTAACTTCTGCAAACTCGTCAATGCCGAATTTTTTGAACAATTCTTCTTTACGCTTCTTGCTGACCTCGGGGTCGATATGGTGGATTTTTGCAAAAAAGTCAAACAGATAGTTTGGTGTGAAAAAATCTTCCAACTTCAACTCACTGGTCAGAAAACCTATCTTTGAGCGTACTGTGTCGGGTTCATTTTTTACACTTGAACCGTCAACAAGTGCGTCGCCGTTATCTGCCTTGATAAGTGTGGCAAGTATACGAAGCGTGGTTGTTTTGCCTGCGCCGTTCGGACCAAGCAATCCGTAGATTTCACCTTCATATGCTTCGAAGTTCAGATTATCAACGGCTGTAATTGTTTTCTTCTTTGTGTTTTGCAGTTTTTGCTGCTTTGCCGACAACTTAAACGTCTTGCAAAGCCCCTCAGTTTTTAGTATTACTTTCATGTTTCAGTAACCTTTCTTTCATTTCTAACCCGCCGCCGTAGCCTGTGAGGCTTCCGTCTGCTCCTATGACACGGTGACAGGGAATTATTATCCATATCGGGTTTTTGTTGTTAGCCATTCCAACCGCACGGCAGGCTTTGTGGTTTTTTATCGCCTGCGCGATTTGCTTATAGCTTCTTGTTTCGCCATATGGGATTTTTTGCAGTGCCGTCCATACGGACTTTTGAAATTTCGTGCCCTGCGGGTCGAGCGGTAGTTCAAACACCCTGCGTTTTCCTGCAAAATACTCGGCAAGCTGCCCTGCCGCCATGTCTGTCAGCTTGTCGGGTTTGTTTGTCGCCGTCTTAAATTTTGACATTTCACAATTACGTTCTGATTTTACATATATGATGTTTTTGCCGTCAGATGCAACTGTTACTTTGCCAAATGCCGTTTCGTAGGTATAGTAGTTGATTTCTTTTGTGATATTCATCATTTGACGTGTATTTTATCATTAAAATGTAAGTTTAGCAACTTGCGTTTTTTTGTGTGTGATGATATCATACTGTGAAAAACACAATTAGGGGTATTATTATGGCAACAAGTTTCAAAGAGGGTTCGGTAATTTTTCGCGAGGGCGACCCGCTTGAGCATATTTCACTTATTGCAGAAGGCGAGGTTGAGTGTTTATCTCACGGACATACGTCGCTGCTTGGAAAAACTGATGTGTTAGGCTTTTGCGACTTAAAGCAGGGTGTATATACTCACACATATACAGCACTTACCGATGTTTCGATGTATCAATATCCTTGCAAGACGGTTGACGGCTTAAATGCTCTAATGAGCGAAAACGCCGATATCGCATATCTTATGGTCGGCTCTTTGGGACGGCAGATAACCGAACTGTTATACTACAGAACACGCCTTAAGCATGAAGCGGAAAACGCATTTGAGCTTGTAAATGACCTTTATTCTGAATATAGCCGTCTGTGCAAAACATATGCTTCAACCCCCAAGAAGCTTCCGGGGCTTGAAGAACTAAAAGCGTTTGCGGGTACGCAGAGTGTTGACGATTGGGTTCATGATTTTTACACAGAAATAAGCGAGCTTGCCACAAATATACATAAGGCATTTTTCCACAACCACCCCGGAATTGAAGCAGGTTTTCTAAACAGATGTATAGATGACATTTCTGCGGTCAGCAAAAGCTGTGCGGAATATCAAGACTATCTCAAGACGGTTTCTGCTCTGCTGCTCGACAGCGGCGGGTATGATTTGTTCTCGCTTGTTGGTCAGCTTCATACGGACTCCATGAGAATTGACGGGGCAGATTTTGCCATTGAAGCGCTCATGGCACCACTCACCGAAGCACTCTCCAACCTCGCCGATATGTCTGCAATTAATGCCGGTTATTATCAGGAACGTCTTGAAGCATATTGGGACTCGCTCGAGAACAAGCGTGACGCAAGTGCAGGCGAGCCGACACTTGATGCTCCGCCAAAAGAACAGGCTGTAAATCAAAACTTGCTTAACTCTCTCGACGAAATACTAAAGTACGCAGGCGTTGATGACGAGATTTCAAATGCGTTTACGAAAAACATACATGATTACACAGAGCTTGAGGACAGAAACAGCAGTGATGACCCTGTGCCGGATTTACGCAGGGATATCACAAAGCAGTTTTATGTGATTTACAGAAGTGTGTTCCTCAAAACACTCGAAGATGCTGCGCCGCCGACAATCATAAAGATGTTCCTCAACTTCGGATACGTTGACCCCGCTCTTGCAGGTTACGATAACGCAAATTTCCTGTATTCCATTGCAGACACATATAAAGGCGACCCCGAGAACAACATTTTCACGGTGAGCGAATGGCTGACTTCAATATATAAAGGTGTGCGTGACCCGAGTCTGAGCGAATTTGATATGGACTTTACGACATATTGCCGCGACTTAAAAAATCAAAAACAAATTGACGCCAACGAAGAAAAGAGACTTCTTGCCGACAGAAACGAGCATTTGAAGTACGAAATGGAAAACGCATTTCCTGTCGTCAACAGGGTTACTTTCGGAAATCCGTCACGTTTTTGCCCTGTTTATTCAAGTCACAACATCTTGCGTGACCCTGAAACCACACTGATAACGGCTGCCAAGATAAGAGAAATAATTGAAGAAGTACGGACTATTGACTTCTCGGCATTTTATCGCGAAACACGCTTTTCTGACCAAAAAGCAGGAATAACAGACGAGACTATAAGTGTTGAGATAATTCCAAACTTTATTCTCATGCCCAATGTCGGACTTCGCGGCTCTATGTGGCAGGAAATTGAAGGCAGGCTCCGTACTACACCCGCACGTATATTTATGCCTATTTTCCTCGAGGGCGACCTAAAGCCGATTGTTATACGCCTTATCGGTGATTTCCGGTGGGAAATGTGCAGACGTGTACAAGGCTCACGTTGGAACGACCTTACAGACCCGTCACTTACCAGTTACTTCTGCGACTATCTGCAGTTTTACATGAATAACCGAAGCATTGCCATGCAGACCATGACTGAAATAAGAAATGAACTCGGTGCCGCACGAAACAATTACAAAACTGTTTTTGTTCAAAACTATGTCATGTGGATTATAAACGAGTCTAAGGGCATGGCACGCCTGAACAGTATCGCACTTGGTATTCTTATGACATTTTGTCCGTTTAACGCCCAAATCCGCGAGCAGCTTTCAAAGAACATGCGATATAACGAGGCACTCACACGCTTTGGAGCAAAGCGCCAAAAGCGCGCTCAGCGCCTTAACCTCATTATTAAAAAGCTTCAATCATCGGGCAAAACTATTCCGAAAGAAATCATGGACGAGTTTGAATACGCAAAGCGCTGAAACAGCGCTTTTGCGTTAGAAAAGGAAAAACAAAATCATGCTTTTTGAATATCCGCTCTCGGCACAGCGCGAGGATTTTTACAACATAACTGCGCAGGTAAAAGACGCCATTTCTAAAAGCGGCGTAACATCAGGTGTTGCCGTGGTTTTTTGTGCTCACACAACGGCGGGCATTACGATAAACGAAAACGCCGACCCCGATGTTGTACATGATTTGCTGCTTGGCTTAAGCAAGGCATTTCCTGACCGTCCGGAGTTTCGGCATGACGAGGGCAACTCTGCGGCACATCTAAAGGCGTCGGCTGTTGGTTTTAGCGAGACTATTATCATTGAAAATGGCAAGCCGCTGCTCGGAACGTGGCAGGGTATTTACTTTTGCGAGTTTGACCCCCCGCGAAACAGGAAGTTTTACGTAAAAGTGATGTAAGGAGCCCGCGGGCTCCTTTTGTGTTACAATTAAGTTGTAACCTTTTTGTTTTTTACGGTACTTAATATACAGAAGCTTCGAAATGGTGGTGAGAGCGGTTAAAGGCAATAACGATAGTGACATTATAGATTTATTATGGTCACGCTCCGATGATGCGTTAATAAAGCTCAAGGAAAAATACGGCAGTCTTTGCAGACATGTCGCAGGCAACATATTGTCTTGTGACGAGGATATTGAGGAATGTATTAATGATACTTATCTTGCTGTATGGAACAATGTTCCTCCGGAAAAACCTCAGAAGCTATCTTCGTATATCTGTAAAATCGCGCGAAACATTTCACTGAAAAAGTTTCGTTATAACACATCATCAAAAAGAAGCGTCGATATGAACATACCTTTAAGCGAGGTAGAGGACTTTATTTTGTCTGATGTCGGCGTGGAAGCGGCTCTCCAAAACAAAGAAACAATAACACATATTAACAGCTTTCTGAGAAGCTTAAGCTTTAATGACAGAAACATTTTTCTCAGAAAATATGTTCTCGGCGACGGGGTCGCACAAATTTCGCAGATGTTTAGTTTCACAGAAAGCAAAGTGAAGGTATCCTTGCACAGAACGAGAAACAAGTTAAAGGATTACCTGATTAAGAGAGGAATAGAACTATGAGCACTACAATAGATTTAATAATAGAACAAAATATCAACGGGATTGATGATAACTTAATTGACGAGGCAATTAATGCTAAAGAACATCTTCGCACAAGGCGAAAAATAAAAAGGGCTGTTATCTCGAGCGTTTGCGGGGCAGCAGCTTGTTTCCTCTGTATTTTTGGACTTATGACTTGGAGCAGCTTGTCCGGCGGTGATATAGATTTGGGCTCCGATTATATCCCCGAATTTACCGGACTGCCTATAGCAGAGCCGTGCGTGAGCGAGCATGAAGAAATTAATTTTCCGAATGTATTGAAAGACTCGAGGCGTTGGATGCCAAGAACACTCATCGATTTTTTTGACAGAGAGTTTGAACCTCACGCATTTGCTTTTGTTCAGGTTACAGCTATCGAAGAGTGGACAAATAAACAAAAATCACAGTATTATACCGATATTTATGATATGCAAACATCAACCCTAAAAGTTCTTTCGGTCATACGAAGCGACAGAGCGATACCCGAAAGTTTATCGATTGACCAAGGCAAACTGGTCGGCGTTGTTGATAATATAAGTGGGAAAGAGTGGGAAAGCATAATCAAGTGCGGGTGCAGCGGGTCTATTATGTTTCTGCGAGAGGGCGGTGTTTATATATTGCCACTTTGGAAGCAAGGAAGCAGCTGGTATACAACTGACTCAGATGTTCTCTTTGAGGTTGATGATGAGGGGTTAATTTTTTCACATACATGGCTTTCGGGATTTAATAAATATGACGGCAAGCCTGCAAGTCAGCTTGCTTATGCACTTGTCAACATAACTGAAGATGAAGATTTTGAGCTTGCTACTTCCCGTTTTGCAGCCTTTGTATCAGAAATTTGGAACACAGTACTTGATGTTACTATTTTACCCGAAACAAACGGGAAGGATGTCGTTGCTGCGATAGAAAACATTTTAGTAAGACCGGATAAAGCACAGGTGGATAAGCTTTTGGAATTTTACGCTCAAAATAATGAATACTACGAAGAGCGCAATTATGATTATTTATGGCAGTGGGAAAACGGCAGCGTTATTGAAGCACAGGCGTACACAACATGGCTGTTCGAGCCGGGCAATCGGTACATAGTTATATTTAATCTTCTTGATAAAATTCCTTATATATGGACTCTGAATTCAGTGGCAAAGGTTAATGCTGACGGCACTATTTCGCCGTATAATAATAGCACGACGTTCAGTTGGTATGAGGGTGTTGAAAACTATACAATAGAGCAAATAACCGATATCGCACGTCGGCTTACGGAGTTTTTTGAGAAGTATTAGGGCATCTCTACGGAACGTAGAGCCCTTAAATCCGATTATAGGTTTACTTTTTATAGGGCGCGGGTTATCATCTGCTTAGAGAGGCAGGTGCAAAATATGGACGCCCGGATAGTCGGAGAGAAAATAATCAAGCAGAGGAAATTACTTGGTTTAACTCAGCAGGAACTTGCCGATAAGCTGTTTGTTTCAAACAAAACAGTGTCTAAATGGGAAAGTGGCGGCGGATTGCCGGACACTGCAATACTCCCTGCGCTTGCATCCGCTTTGAGCGTATCTGTTGATGACATAATGGCGGAAACTCACAAAGAAAAGCAAGGAAGCCGCACTCCTGTTTTTAATAAGCGGAGAGTAATGGCAGCAGCGCTTATTTTGCTCTCTGTCTTATTGATTGTGCTTGTGATTGCAAATGTCCTATGGGACAGATATATATCAGATACTTTTGACCCATTCTTAAATAACAAAAATCTGCAGGCGATACCTGACCGGAGTGTAATGCACAGCAACAGACTGATTGTATACGAATATATGGATTACAGTGAAAGCAGGAAGGTTTACACAATTAATATGCCTCGAAGATTAGACTTTGGCGGCAACATTAACATCACTACGCATCCGCACCCTAACGATGATATCGACCATTCACTTAGCTTGACAATATTTATGCGAAGAGGAGGCAATTGGACCTATGCCTTAGGTATTACAGATTTTAACGAAGTTCATGTTGAATTTTGGGGTTCGGCGCCTATGCGGCGCTACAGCGCCGTTGATATGAATGGAGAACCTCTCGGAAAGTCTCCGGGTGACTCCGACGAATTCTACAATATATGGTTGGAGCAACACGAGAGATATTACGATACAATTATGAAGTTTTTTGCGGATATGAAGGAATTTTTTGGCGAGGATGCTTTTTTGCCCGCCAAAATCCGATAGAGGGTTATTAGAATGGATACATTAATTATCGGAAATAAAATAGCAGCGCTGAGAAAGTCGCAGGGGCTGACACAGCAGCAGCTTGCAGATATTTTATCTGTAACAAACAAGGCTGTTTCAAAATGGGAAAGCGGCGGTGGTTTACCTGATATAAGACAACTCCCGTCACTTGCCTGCGCACTTGGGGTCAGCATTGATCAGCTGATATCAGAAAAGCAAATAGATAGTTCCTCTGCTTCGGAAAAGTGGTGGAAAACAAAAAGTGCAAAAAAAGCAGCCGTTGGGGTAGCTGCTTTAATTGTTTTGGCTTTTGGAATATATAATGCGATCTGGTTTTATTATATGCACCACGCATTTTCGCCGTTTTTAGACACTCCTAAAGCACCGGACGGGTTTGTTAATGAAAACGGCTGGACAGGTGCATTTTTTGCTGCCCCGGACAGCGATTATTTAATTCAAGTAAATCAACCGCCGTATTTGGTTTTCAACGGTGATGTTGGTGCGGGGGTGGTTATGTACAGGTATCCTTCGCTTGAAGAATATTCAATCAGGCTCTTTATAACCCCCAAACTTACATTGGGCGGGGTGGAACATGTTTACGAGTTGGAACTACGAAAAACCGGTGTCTCCACCAGATTATTCCGCTTGCCCGTTGATGAGTATTTTCAGCCGTTAGAGCGCGGGCACGGTGTGTCTGAGATAGTTTATGACACTTGGTTAGAGCTTTATAATGCTTTATATGATGAAATTATGGTTATGGCAGAGCATATGCGGGGAGTTTTTTACCACCAGCCTTGATCCTCGGCTATCCATGCTTCCAAAAGAACCATCTCATTATTTTTGCTTTCAAAAGCTGTGTACATCATGTAGCGGTCAAATACGAACCAACTTGTCCAAACGTCTGCACCATATGAGTCCGGACCTTGATCGTGCTCGGGAAAAAATTCTAATCCCGGGTCTACTTCGAAGACTTCACAAAGAGCATCATAAGTGATTGGTTTGTCATGTTCAAATGCCGTAAAGGCTTGTTCTCTCCAAAGGAGCACTGCAAAAACAGTGGCATTGGACGGCCATATATTTGTGTTCCAATCCAACCCGCTCCTATTGTCATAAATAATATCTATAAATGTATCATGGTCCATGTCAAAGTAAAAATGGACGGGGAAGATTGCTCCGCTTTCCGTATAGTCTACCCACGCTCCGCCGTCGGCTACATAAGAGGGAGCACGACCGCCGTTGACGGCTATCAAGTCCGCATTTGTTTTGCCTATCATTTGAAGCAGTTCCCAGTTGACCTTAATGCCGTCATCTATTATGGCGGTGGTTGGCGGCGGTGTGTCGGGCGGTAGTGTAGGTGTTGGTGTCGACGTTGGCGTTGGTGTATTTTGTATATTCGGGTCTGTGGTTGGTATGCCGACATGAGCGTTGGGGTCATTGTCGTTATTTAACCAATCAAACGGGTCTACAAAGAATACAACTGCAGCTGCGGCAGCTAACAAGACAACGGGAATAACAATACCGAGGATTAAGCCAACCTTTGACTTTTTGCGGGGCGGCGGTGGCGGAGGGTATGGGTACTGCGGGTATTGCTGCGGCTGCGGTTGCGCATATTGTGGCTGCTCGGGATATTGCGGTTGTGGTTGTTGGTATTGCAGATTTTCCTGTGGCAGTGGCGGGGCATATTGCGGCTGTTCGGGCGGTGGCGGTGGAGCGTATTGCGGCTCGGGCGGTGCTGCTTCAGCTTGCGGTGGCGGCTCCGCTTGTGGTACGGGGAACTGTGCTCCACATTCGATGCAGAACATGTAATTATCATCTACCGATGTTTGACAGTTTGGACATAGTTTCATTATTTTATCCTCCGATTATTTGATAAGGCGACGTTATTAATGCTTGTGTGTAAATTACTTGTATTCTTAACTCTATCCTACGGTTTTCAGAGCGACCCTCCTCGGTGCTGTTGATAGTTTTCGGTTCATTTTCGCCATAAGCACTTACAGTTATGTTTCGGCTGTCCATATGTTCATAAAATATATCTGCCACATTTAACACTCGGGCATAAGATAAGTCATAGTTTGACGAAAACTCAGCAGTCTGTATCGGCACATTATCGGTATGTCCTGCAATTTGAATATTGCTGACCACATCACCCAACGCGGCACTTAAATATCTCATAACTTTCTCGCCTGTCGGGGTAAGCGTTGCACTTTCCGTTTCAAAGAGGTCATCCGTTTGCAAATGAAGTGTTGTTTCTAATACGGAACTTGTGCCAAAAAAACTGCTTGTCATCACTATTTCATCAAATTTCTTATATCCAAGCTCTTTTTTAATCGTATCTATTGCTTGTTCTAAGGCGGAGAAATATCTTACATGTGCTTCCTCAAGTCCAACTCTGTATGCAAATTCTTGTGTGACCGATATATCACCCTGTGTCGGTGCTTTTTGCACATTCGGGTCTGCGGTTGCTGCGATGTCAATGCCGTCGGGGTCATTTTCGTTATTTAACGGGTCTATAAAAATCAGCACTGCAGTTGCGGCAGCTATTAGTACAAAAGGAATAAGAACACTGAGTATTAGCCCTGCCTTTGATTTTGCTATAGCATTTTGTTGCTGATATTGATATGGCAGGATATGTTGCTGCTCCGGCTGTGAACGCTGCGATTGGTGCGGGTAATACGGCTCCGGTTGCGGGGGCTGCGGCGGAAGCTGTGCTCCGCAATCGGCACAAAATTCGGCGGTATTTTCCAATATTGCCAGACACTTCGGGCATATTTTCATGTTGTTGTCCTCATCGGCATTTGTTGCTACGAGTTGGGGATGACAATCGCGACGGTGTGGGACGAACCCATTGATATTGCTATGATATTTCGCCAATCAGTAACATTTAACTGACCATGTTCGTCAAATCCGGACGCAATAACTGTACCGTCAGATTTTAGTCCAACAATCTGCCTGCCCCCGCAGGAAACCGCGATAATATTTCGCCACTCGGAAACATCAATTTCATTGGTATTTGGACATTGCGTCACAACAACTGTACCGTCGGATTTCAGACCTGCAAGCTGCAACACCCCGGCATCAATCGCCACAATATCTCGCCACAATTCGACCTGCTCCGGATATGGGAAGCTCCCTGTTAAAACAACTGTCCCGTCGGATTTTAATCCTGCAGTAAAAGTAGCATCGGCAGCAATTGCAACAATGTCGCTCCACTCTGAAACATTGCATTGTCCTATGTAATTCCAGCCAATCGCTATGACCGTTCCGTCAGGTTTTAGTCCTACTGTATGCTGCAAGCCCGCTGCAATTGCAACAATATCCCGCCACTCGGAAACATCACATTGTCCGTGATTATTTTGCCCGGTTGCCACAACTGTGCCGTCCGATTTCAAGCCGACGGTGTGATTTCCTCTTGCAGAAACTTCTATTATATCCCGCCACCCTAAAACATCGCATTGACCTTGACCATTTGCTTCAACGGCAACTACAGTTCCGTCTGACTTTAGTCCCACAGTATGCGTATATCCGGCAGACACTGCGATAATATCAGCCCACTCGGAAACATTGCGCTGACCATATTCATTACTGCCGACGGCAATGACCGTTCCACCGACTTTTTGGTCAAGCGGTGGTTGGGATACACTAATTATTAATTCAATCCGGCGGTTTTCTGCACGTCCTTCTGCTGTATTATTATCAGCAATCGGCTCATATTCGCCATGAGCAATTACAGTTATCCTTCGGCTGTCAATCTGCTCAAAAAAGATTTTTTCGACACTTAAGGCTCTTGCATAAGACAAATCGTAGTTAGAAGAAAAATCTGCAGTTATAATTGGAACATTATCGGTGTGTCCTGCAATAGTGATATTGTTGTCAATGTCAGCTAATGCTTCACCAAAAACCCTCATAACTCCCACACCTGTCGAGGTAAGTGTTGCACTGCCGGGTTCAAAGAGAGCATCTGCTTTCATAGCGATTATTATCTCGCTGACATTGTCGTCAACAATTCCGTCTGTTAATCTATTCAAAATAAAATCTTGATATCCATATTTATCAATAATTTCAGCTATAATGCTCGGCAGTGTATTTACAAAATCATATAATCCGTCATTTCCTGCTCCGTTTGGGGTGTCTTGCGGGGGTGTCGGGGTTGGTGTGTTTTGCACATTCGGGTCTGCGGTTGCCATGCCCGCAGATCCATTTGGGTCATTGTTGCTACCTAACAAATCGAACGGGTCGACAAGGAAAACGACAAGTGCCGCTGCTATTAAAAGGCAAACGGGAATAAGAATACCAAGAATTAACCCAGCCTTTGATTTTTTGTGTTGCGGTGGTGGGTATGGGTACTGCGGGTATTGCTGTGGCTGCGGTTGCGCATACTGCGGCTGATGCGGAAGAGGCTGTTGGTATTGCACGGGTTGCGATGGTGGCATAGGCTGTGCGGGAGGCTGCTGTGGAAGCTGCGAACCGCAGTTGACACAAAACATGCTTGCATCTTCTAATGTCGCCTGACATTTTGGGCATTTTTTCATGTTGTTGTCCTCCTCTCGCCGCAGCTTATTTCTTACTCTTTACATTTTATCACAAATATGTGAAAACACAAGAGAACATGTCCCTTGTGTCCACAGCGGTCGGTCGAGGGCAACAGGGTGCAGAATTCCCCTCTTTGGAGGGGTGGCACGAAGTGCCGGGGTGGTTGTCCCCGGCATTATTTCTTCCCGCGCTTTACTGTGTGCTTTATTTTCAATAATGCTAAATTCAATTCAAGCGTCATTTCATCGCCGGTTATTTCAAGG
>WQXY01000006.1 GCA_009781515.1 Oscillospiraceae bacterium | reverse complement strand
TCTATGAGTGTGAAAAGAGTTTGCAGTAAATAAGGACTTTCGACCCTCTGTGCCGAAAGCCCCAAAAAGATTATACTCCGGTAACGGTGTCAAGGGTCTGACGATGAGCAAGCTCACGGTGCAAGCACCGCCCTGTGACACAAATAATACTCAGAAACGGCAAGAAGAAAACAGCGGTTCGCCCGCTGTTTCTGCAAGATTGAGCCTGTGTTGTTTTGTGTTTTTTCGTGAAACTTCGCTTTGCTACGTTGAAACGCTTGATTTAATGGTCGCACTCGGTGCGGAAAAGTGTTCTCTTGTTTGAAAAATCGTGTAGAAAACGTGTAAGACGAAATTTCCTGTGTGAAAAGCCTTGATTTCATCAGGGGTTGACATTTTCATGGAGCTTCCGGTCGGATTTGAACCGACGACCTGCTCATTACGAATGAGCTGCTCTACCCCTGAGCCACGGAAGCATAGCGCTGCGCAGCAGCGCATTGGGAAAAACCTGACTGTAGCACGGTTTTTCTCATTGCTATATTATTATACATTAAATTGCTTAATTGTGTCAATGCGACCCTATATATGCTATAATGGCTATAGCAAAGGAGTCGCAGTATGAGCATTAATAATATAATAAATTCATCAATAATCTCTTTTTGCATTATTATTAATGTAATTATTTTGTTTTTCGTTCTTACAAGCGAAGTTAAGAAAGAGAAACTGAGCAAAACGTTCACTTGGGTAGTTTCCGTTAATATCTTAATGTTGGTTTCTTATTTATTTACTGCGATTTTTGGAGGACACCCAAACCCCTCATATAATCTTTTGCTCACGTATTTATCAACGGTTTATCAGGTATCCACCCAACTTCTGCTTTTGCTTCATGTAAAAATAACGCTTCTTTCTATAGAAAAGAAAGCCGATGTTTCAAAGGTCACATATTATTTAGCGTATATTGCAGCAGCGGCAGTCGGCATAAATCTCATTTTATCTGCCATAAGTCCGCTTACCAAGCTGTATTTTTATTATGATGAAAGTAACATTGTTGTTTTTCAAAGCATCTTTATGCTCAGCAATGTTTCTACATTTATTTGGACAGTTCTGACTTCTTTTATTCTGATATCAAACAGAAAGCCTTTGAGCACAAAAGAGTTCTGTGCACTGATGTCCTATGTTATCCTGCCGACCGCGGGATTGCTTCTTTTCATTATGTCCGCAGGCACAATTCAATTTATCATTTTCTCAATAACGATATGTGTAGTTATTTATTTTGCAGGTATTCAAAGTGACCTTGCAAGGCAGCTGGAACAAAAGGAGCTCGAACTCACTCAAAGCCGGATAGCAATCATGACAAGTCAAATCCAACCACACTTTATACATAACGCACTGGCAGCAATCAAGTCAATGATACGGGTCGACCCCGATCAGGCAGCGGAAGCAATAGTCGAGTTCTCAAGCTATCTGCGAAGCAACATAAATTCTCTGTCAAATACTGAGCCTGTCAGTTTCAACAACGAGCTGAGCCATGTGGAAACATATCTTTCAATCGAGCAAAAACGCTTCCGAAACAAGCTGAATGTAACATATGATATAACGGAAAGAGATTTCTGTCTCCCCGCGCTTTCAATACAGCCGATAGTGGAAAACTCGGTACGCCATGGTATAACAAGCCGCAAAGAAACCGGCGGCAACATAAGCATATCAGCACATAAAATAAATGATGAAATAGTTATAACCGTAGCCGACGACGGTGCAGGCTTCGACATAAACCAAATAAAAAAAGAGCAGGGACTGGCAAATGTAGGAATACAAAATGCCAAAACACGCCTTGCCGAAATGGTCGGCGGCACTCTTGAAATCCAAAGCATCATCGGTACCGGCACAACAGTTACAATAAGAATACCAAAATAAACCATAAAATTAATTTTTATTTGCTGTTACTTTGCTATTGTCTTGCTGTTATTTTGGTGCGCTCACTATGATTTAATGTCTCTGTACGATATAAATACGTTACAGAGGCATTTATTTTTATGTGGAAAACTAAAATACTACTGACATTTTTGATTACGTTCATATTCTTCGGCTTTATTGGCTTTTTCACTATTCAAAACAGAATTAATGCTGAAAAAGAACAGACGCAGCGCCTTATTCTTGAACACAGCAACAGGCTAAACGATGTCATTTCCAAGCAGCTCTATAAAACACAAGCCCTTGCAGCGCTTGTCGTCAAAGGCGACGGCACTGTAGATGATTTTCAAAAAACAGCGGCAGTGCTCGCAACGGACATACCGACACTCGCAAATTTCCTGTTGGCTCCGGGCGGTGTTGTGACAGATGTTTATCCCTTAGAGGGTAACGAAGCTGTAATAGGCTTGGCGTTCTTTGATGAAGTCGGACATGCCGGCAACAAAGAGGCAATACTCGCAAGAGATACCGGAGAGCTTGTTATGGCAGGGCCCTTTACGCTGCGCCAAGGTATTAGAGGCTTGACCGGCAGATATCCCGTATACATCGCCTCCGATACGGACGAAATGGTTTTCTGGGGATTGGTTTCCGTTTCACTCAGATTTCCGGATGCCTTAGAAGACACGGGACTTTCTGCGCTTGATGCTCAAGGTATCTTATACGAACTTTGGAGGATCGATCCGGATACGGACGAAAAGCAGATAATAGCAAGCAATAAAGAACACCCTGTTATAAACGCCGCATATTTGGAAAGACTCATAAATATCCATAATGCACAGTGGTATTTCCGCATTTACATTACAACTTCATGGTATGAATATCCCGAAACATGGATTTCATTTTTACTTGCATTATCCCTGAGCCTTTTTATCGCTTTTATAATACAGTCTAAAAATGCAGCTGAGCAGAATGCTGCAAGAGTACAAGAAGCAACACAAGCAAAGAGTAAATTTCTTGCTTTCATGAGTCACGAAATACGCACACCGATGAACTCAATAATCGGCATTTCCGGCATTGAACTTGAAAACGAAGAGCACCCGTCAAATGTGCTTGACTCATTCGGAAGAATTAACAAATCAAGCAAAACACTCTTGGGGATAATCAACGACATCTTGGATTTGTCAAAGGTCGAAACGGGCAAGCTTGACATTAAGCCTGTCAGTTATGACGTAGCGGGTCTTATAAACGATACTGCACTTTTAAATGTCATGCTCATCGGCGACAAAAAAATAGACTTCACGGTAAAAGCTGCCGAAACCTTGCCGACATCACTTATCGGCGATGATTTGCGTATACGGCAGGTTTTGAACAATATACTTTCCAACTCCATAAAATACACCAATGAGGGAACAGTAACATTTGAAATCACCTCACAAAATGACGAAGATGAAGTATGCCTAATATTCAGCGTCAGTGACACCGGTCGGGGCATGACGGAAAAGCAGCTTGACTCTTTATATGACGAGTATGCGATGTTCGATAAGGATAACGAGCGCACGATAGAGGGCACCGGTCTCGGCATGAGCATTACAAAAAAACTTGTCGAATTGATGAGCGGTACAGTTGAAGCAAAAAGCGAGCCGGGGGTCGGCTCTACCCTCACCGTGCGTCTTCCTCAAAAGCCCTCTGATTTAACTCCTATCGGCAATAAGCTTGCCTTGAACCTAAACGACCTCAAGCTTGCACCCCGCAAAGAGAAAACAAAGCCCACACGTGAGATTATGACCGATTTCAGCGTTCTGATTGTTGATGATATTCCCGAAAACTTATTTGTTGCAAAAGGGCTGATGAAACCGTACAGCCTACACACAGACACCGCAGAGAGCGGATTTGAAGCTATTGAGAAAATCCGTGCCGGTAATATCTATGATATTATTTTTATGGATCACATGATGCCTGAGATGGACGGAGTTGAAACAACAAAAATACTGCGCGCGGAGGGATACACTCATCCTATAGTAGCATCAACGGCGAATGTTATCGCAGGCATAAGAGAGCTTTGTGCCGAAAGCGGCTTTGATGATTTTATTCCAAAACCGTTTGACTTAACCGAACTTGACGGCATCTTGAAGAAGTATAAACGCGACGGCGGGGCTCAAAGCACATCTCTGTTTTCACGGATAAAAGGAATTTCCTCTCTTGATGCGGACGCAGCACTGCGGGCTACCGGCTGCACAGAAGAGATGTATACAGACATTGTTAAACTCTCCGCCCGTATGATGCCCGAGCGAATAGAAAAGCTTGACAGGTACTTAAAGGGTGATATAGACTCCTTTAAGCTGGAAATTCACGGCGTTAGAAGTGTTTTGGCAAATATCGGAGCACACACACTGAGTCTTCATGCCTCGCAGCTGGAACAGGCTACTTTTGACGCCGATTTATCATCTGTAAATGAAATTTACCCGGCATTTAGAGCAGGCTTGGTTAAATTATCAGATGATTTGAACGCTGCACTTCAATCAGAACCTGCCGCCACCGTGGAAACAAGAGATATGTCATTACTGCGCAAAATTATTACCGCAGTTAAGGCTGCCGCCGGAACCTTTGACAGTATGTTAGCCTTGGATGTCTTATTACTTTGCAATGATTTTTCATATAGTGCACAAATTGGCGAGCAGCTTGAGAAGATAACCTTTGCACTTGAAGCGTCCGATTATGATAGCGCACTCGAACATATCGCAATAATGGAGGAACTATTAGGTGGATAAGCAATATTACTATATGGCTATAAAGGAACTTGTAATACCTAAGGATGCTCCTTTTGAAGAAGTTCATGATGCATTGAACAGGTTTATTGATGCATTGCCCGCCTTAGCAAATGAACTCTCTGAGAGTATAAGAGTAATGGAGTACAAAAGCATTGCATTAATTCTCGAAACTGCACTGCCGCTCATTACTGATATTTATGCCAAGCTGCTTGAGACTGACTTAAAGCTTATAGTCCGCAGAATAGAACGTACCGGATACCCGTCTGACCTGATAGCAACATTTATTGCAGATTTGATGACATTATCAATAAAGCTGCAAAAGGCTCAGTATTACGGCGATGAGGTTATGCATATAAAAAATGTGGAAGTTTTCACTGATATTGTGCATACTCTGACATCATTTATAACTCTGCTTGACGAGGGTGATTATACAGAAGCACATAAGGTCATATCAGACATGAACGTGTTCGATGATGATACCGCTTTTGTCTTTGACAGGCTGCTCAGCTCCATAGTTACCAAAGACTACGACGGTGCAAAAGCTTTAGCGCGCGAATTTAAGGACACAAAGATTAAAGTTCTCCAGCAATACGCAGGAAATAACTACTCTGTTAAGGTGCTCGCCGTAGACGATATGCCTGAGAGCTTGTCTTTTATCAGCAATGTTTTGAAAAATCACTTTAAGGTGTTTCGGGTAACAAGCGGAAAAACAGCCTTAAAGGTTCTTTGCACACAGACTATTAATCTGATTATTCTCGATGCCGATATGCCTGTTATGACCGGCTACGAACTTGCACAAATAGTACGTGACACTCCTGATTATGCTAATATACCAATCATATTTCTGAGCGGAAACTCCACACGGGAGTACGTCATGAAAGCAAAACAGGTAGATGCAGCCGATTATCTGATAAAACCGACCAATTACGAAACTCTGCTTTCTTCTGTAATCAGACATATGAAGATTTAGTTGAGGACAGAAAGGAATAGTCATACTCATGAACATAATAGCCGTTGACGATGAATATCTGCAGCTCATAGATTTAGCACTTGCAATAAAAACAGCAATTCCGACAGCAAACATTCAAACATTTGAAAGTCCTACAGATGCTGCCGCTTTCGGAAGCAAAAACCTCATCGACATCGCATATCTTGATATAAACATGCCGGGACTGAGTGGTATTGAGCTTGCAAAAAAGCTGAGGGATACAAACCCGCAAGTTAACATTATCTTCACAACGGGCTATGACGAATATGCAAAAGAGTCGTACAACGTTCAAGCAAGTGGTTATCTTACAAAACCGATAACAGACAAGGCAGTGGCGGACTCTCTTAAACATCTTCGCAAACCTGTGGATTTGCGGGCAGAAAAAAAGCTGCGAGTGCAATGCTTCGGCAACTTTGATGTGTTCGCGAACGGCAATATATTATACTTTAAGCGCCAAAAATCAAAAGAACTTTTGGCCTATTTAGTGCATAAAAGAGGGACAAGCTGCACAATAAAAGAATTATGTGCTGTTATTTACGATGAAAGCGTCAACGCAAAATCAATGGATAAGCAAATCCAATCTGTAATTTCAGTAATGATGAAAACCCTCAAGGAAGCAGATGCCGAAGATGTTATAACCAAAAACTATAACAGCATATCTATCGACGTGAGCAAGGTGGACTGCGACTATTACCGCTACCTTGTGAAAGACCCCTCTCTGACCCACGTATACACGGGTGAATACATGACAAATTATGAATGGGCAGAGTTTCGACCCGAATACTTCGAGGGTTTCTGAAAAATTATTTTCGTTTGCTGTTAATTTGCCATTATTTCGCTGTTAATTTGCTGTACTCGCTATGATTTAATATCTCTGTGTACACTTTTATGTGTTTTCAGAGATATTTTGTTATGAAAAACGCACTTTTTTGGAAACTAAGTTATTTTGAAAGGCTCTTTTATGAAGAAGTATTCTTGGCTCAAAGACAGTATAATTCAAATAATCTTCATCAGCTTCGCCGTAATATTTACTGTGTTCATTGCACAGATTTCACTCAGTGAGCAATATATAGATTATTACGAAAGCAAAGTGGAGGCAAAAGCGCAGTCACTGGTGCACAGCAGTGCGCTCCTTTTTACCGAAAACACTGATATCCGTAATGCTGCAGGTATCAGTGCCGTATTGGATATGATATTCGCAAGCGAAGACGAAGATAATTTGGCAATCATCAGCTATACACTGTTTGAACCCGACGGGCGGATAACAGCTTCAAATACTGCCAATGCTCCGAACCTGCCCGAAGACGTAATGAGGGCTGTATTCAGAGAGCATGCCGCATACACCTATTCGGAAGCTTCGCTTGCGCGCTCATTTCACCCTATGGTAATTGAGGGTTCCGTTCGCTTCATCCTCATGGTTCAAATCGATGATGCACCATTTATGCAATACAGTGAAGAGCTTACCGGCAATCTGTACTCCTCTTTGATACGGGGAACGCTGATGATGGCAGTCGGATATATGTTCTTCTCCGTTATCACAAATTTACGGAAAAATAAAAAGAAAAAGTCCGAAGCTGTGGAGTCCGTTTCTGCGAAGTCCGCCGACGATGCTATTGACGGCAAAAAAACTCCCCGAGACCTTCAGAAAATAAAAGAAGCACGGCTTCAAATGTTGGTTCAATGCATCTCACTCATTATATTTGCGGCTCTTGCACTGATTGCATTGCATATCAACAACACTTCCGACGGATTTATTAACACGATTGCTTTATCTGCTGCGATATTGTTTTCGGCTGTTGCTGTCTTGCACATACTGCGTATACTGCTCTGGGTTTTCGCATGGTATTCAAAGCGCCCGATTTCAAGCTATGCGGCACAAACTATGCAGTTTTTCCTTTTCCTCGTTGTGTTCCTCACTATGTATGTTTATACAATTCAAAGCGGCTACAGTACACAAATCGATTTAATGACTCAAAACGAACTGCGGATATCATCGACGTTCTCTGCACTCTCGCTCAGCGGAAAGGACGATATCGAAGAGGTGCAAAAGCAATCACTGGGCCTTGATGCAGGAGAAAATAACGACCTGCTGATAATAACCCGTACAGGTGACAGCTTCTATGTGTTAGGTGACGAAACAAAGCAAATACCGGAGGCAAACGATTTATTCTTCTCTGCATGGGAAGGGCAAATGTCAGTCACGGGCATTCGCGGTGATTATAAGTACGGTATAACATTTATTGCAGACAGCGACTTCAATATCAGCGCTCTTGCCGCCGTGCGGCAGCCCGATACAATTCTGGCGGATGAAATGCAAGGCAAGACAATTGACTTCCTGCTTGCCATGTCTGCAACAGTGTTTGCATTTGTGTTCTTATTTACGGAGCTAAACCGTATATTGGAAACAATAAACCTCCCGAATACAAAAAGAGAACGGGAACTGCGATATGCGGGAGGCACACGCAGCCTAATGTTCTTAGCTAATGCATGCAGATATATTCCGCTGTACTACTTCGTTTTGATTGTTCGCGATATTTATGAGCATAACCCGATATCATGGCTTCCCGGCGAACTCGCGACTGTGCTTCCGATTGCAATCGTTCTTATCGTTATGGCAATAGGCAGAGATATTGCAGGTAAGCTCATACGCATAAAAGCACGTAAACTGATGATGCTCGGATGTTTTATAGGTTTCTCGGGATTTCTGATTTTGAATACAGCGACTACTCTCCCTGCATTATTGCTCCTGCTGACCATAACCTATACAGGACTTTCCATGGTATACAACGGACTGTGGGATTATGCACAGTCTGTGGCGGGAACAGGCTTTGAAGAGTTTTCCGATATTAAAGAACAAACACTGTCAGGTGAATTTCTCGGCGGTACAACAGGTGCGGTAATCGGCGCACTTGTCTATGACAAGCTTGGGTTATTTGCAGCATTTGCGCTCTCATCAGTAATTTTGGCAATTTTAATGATTTTCATACGCACAATGATGCCGCAGGGTGAAAAAATAGTAAAAAAAGAAAAAAGCGAGCTTGGTTTCTTCCGCTTCTTTTTCTCGGGACGAGTCCTTATATTTATGCTTATTCTACTTCTGCCGTTCGTAATCGGCGAATACTTCATAGAACAATTTTCGCCGCTGTATGCCACGAGCATAGACCTTTCGCCCGGTGCGGCATCGTGGACTTCACTTATCATGACAATGACTCTCGCTTATATTGCACCGCCGTTTGTACGCTTGTTTACAGGACGTATCAGTAAAACAAAGATTTGCCTTTTTGCAAATGTACTTGCCGCAGGCGGCCTCATGCTCTTTGCATTTATGCCGGGGCTTATTACGATGTACGCAACATCTGCAATAATCGGCGTATCTATCGGTATCGGAAAAAACATTTTTGCTGCAAGGTATGCTGAGCTTCCTGAAACAGGAATGTATGCAAACAGCGGTTCTGTATATAATCTGTTCGACTCGATTTTCGGACTGCTCGGCGCAGCCGTCTTTACACTGGCGTATATCTTTTACTTCTAAAAGGGGAAATCATTATGTTTGGGTTACTTAAATTATGGTTGCAAAGCTGGCAGAGTGTTCAGACAGAAGCTTTGGCTGCCGCTCAGCTGGTTGGAAACGCCGGCACAAGTATAGGAAGCAAGGCATTTGCTTTCATAAACTCGGTTGCATCCAGTAGCACTATGGGTATTGCTATGCTCAGCGTAACTTTAACGACAGTGGTTTCCACCGCTTCGGTTGTATACGACGTAGTGCTTGACCCCGGCTCACCTCTGCAGGTGCAAGAGGTTATGTTTGATTCCGGAATGGGGCAGTCCGAGGATGAAGACACGGTGTTTATACAGGATCTGATGCAAGTTGTACATGATCCGAGCGCAGAACATATGGAATTTATACCATGGATACCGGATGAACAATGGATGCTCGACAGCGGACTATGGACAGAAGATGAAATATTATCAATTCTTGAAAACTTGGGACTTACGCCTGATTTTGGTTCGGACAATATATCTTCTCTCCTCAATGATGATGATACACCCCCACCTGTTGAGACCCTGACGACAACACCGCAGCCTGACCCGAATGACACCGTCATTCTGCGGCCGATAACAAATCCACCTCCTGTTATAACGCTGACGCCGCCGACTGTAACAATAGAACGACAGCCGGCAGCAGCTTTAGATGTGAATGAGGGCAGTATAGCCGGCGGTTTAATTATAGATGCGGAAAGAACCGGAATTGCAACACTCACTTACCAATGGTATCAATCATACACCGGAAGCAACACCGACGGCACTGCAATACCCGGTGCAACCGGTCATGTGTTCTTTATCCCGACAAACCTTACAGAGGGAACATACTATTATTATGCTGTCGTAACTGCCACAAGTAATACGGGTACAGCTTCAATAACATCAAATATATCGGTGGTCACGATCCACCCCCCCGTTGCGCCGCTGCATAATCTCACAGTTATCGGCGGAGGAACGGGCGCAACTCTAAGCGGAAACCGTGCGGAGGGTTCCTTGGTCGAGCTTCACCCCGGCAGACGGTTTGGATACGGCTTCACCGGGTTCACTGTCACATCCGGTGGTGTAACATTAATCGACTATCCAACAGCTCCGGGCTTTACAGACTTACCGACGCATCTGTTTACAATGCCCGCAAATGATGTAACAGTCACGGCAACATGGGTAGAAATTATACCAACAATAACAATAACCGAGCTAACGGTTTCAGAATACTCACAAGTGGGGTCAGGCGCGCTGATGGCTGTTAAAGCAAGCGTAAACACTGGAGAAGCACTTTTTTACCAATGGTATTTTAATACAACCGACAGCAATATCGGAGGCACCGCAATATCCGGCGCTACCGGGGATCTCGCCATTGTCGGACCCTATACAGAACCCGGACTATTATATTACTATGTCGAAATAAGTTCCCCCGGCTCACCAACGGTAACATCAGATGCAGCACTAATCACGGTCAGAAGTTCACACACAATCACAATAGTTGATGGTGCTGCCGGAGCTTACTCAGTCAATTCTGATACATGGGATTGGAGCGCTGAGTCTCATGCAAATGGTACTCCTATCACTATATATCCCGGAATAAAACCGGGTTATATGTTCAAAGGCTGGGATGCGGAGCCGGATATAGATATTACTGTACTTAACTCTACTACAGGCGTATCTGAATTTACAATGCCGACAAGCGATGTAACAGTAACCGCAATATGGGAAGAGCTGCCACCGGATAGATACACAGTAAGAGTGGTTTCAGAAGGTGCAGATTATGCCGACGCATATAGTACGGCAACGGGTGACCCACTGGACCCAACGACATGGGATAGAGGTCCGTTTTTACAAAATGACGATATTATGATAGAGGCAGGAACACGACCGGGTCACATATTCAATGGATGGACTATAACATCCGGTAATGTTACTCTTACATTTCCGAATGACTGGTCGACGAACGCTTTTACAATGCCCGCCGGAGATGTAGTTATCACCGCGAATTGGCTTAAGCTGTACAATGTAACTGTGAATTCAGAGTTTACACTTGTAGCTGATGGCTGGGGATTATACGCACCCGGCGAAACTGTCCGTGTAGTATCCGGATTTCATTTATTGGGCTATACATTCGATAAATGGACTTCACCGGATATTCCGGAATCCGATATTACAAGAGAATTTGACGATACTGCTTTAGGCTTTCATATTGCTTCATTTACAATGCCCGCACACGACGTAACTATAACCGCAAACTGGGTTGAGGAAGATGCGCCACCGGAACAGTTCGAAGTCACGGTGGTTTCTGACGGTGCAATAATAGATACCATTGTTGCATCACCCGGTGATGAAGTCACTATTTTTCCCGGAGAGCGAACGGGTTTCACATTCGTAGATTGGACTGCTTCACCGGACATTCCATCGGGTATTACTTTATTTGACTTTAGTTTTTTAGGCTTTCCTCTGTTTGCTACATTTACAATGCCTGAGAATGATGTAACAGTCACGGCAATATGGGAAGAAGATGTGTCGCCGGAACAGTTCGAAGTCACGGTGGTATCAGCGGGAGCAACCGATGCAACTCCAAGCGGTTCTCATGTACCCGGCTCTACTGTCGAAATAAATGCAGGAACACGAGGCGATTGGACGTTTAACGGTTGGACTGCAACAAGGCTTGAGGATCCTTTTGGTATTGGTTGGTTTGTGCCAATGCCTTTTGATCCTGCAGAAATGAATATTGGTAATCCAAATAGTGCAATAACAACATTTACAATGCCCGATTACGATATAACTGTCACGGCTAACTGGGTTTGGCTTGGGCAGTTGTTCACAGTTGAGGTGATTTCTGACGGTGCCGGATCTTTAGCAATTAATATGGATACAGCTAATTTCGGTCCATTTACACCGGATGAAACTATTACAATAATCGCAGGAGATAACCCGGGACACATATTCACGGGCTGGACTGTCACATCCGGCAATGTTACTCTTGATGATCCGAGTAACGAATTTACAACTTTTACAATGCCCACCGGTGATGTAGTTGTAACGGCTAACTGGGAAGTGGATACAGCGGTGAAATACTCAGTTACGGTGAATGCAGGAGGTGCACATATATTTGAGGGAGGTGGGTTATACGAACCCGGTGATACTGTCACTATATTTATTAACACCAATACTGGCTTCATTTTCAATGGATGGACTTCTTCGGATATTCCGACCGGTATTATTGAAGGCGCCCCTTATTGGGGGCTACCAACGTTACCTCCGTCAGCAATATTTATAATGCCCGATAATGATGTAACAATAACGGCAAATTGGGATCCACCTATTACCGGTGCGTCAATTCAACTGTCATTAGAACTGCCTAATGGTGAGCCGCCGATAGGTGATGCTACAGAACCGCCGGAGCCGGAAACAGGCGAACCGCCGGAGTCGGAGCCGCCACCTGAGGAGGAGTAATTATTATGGTTGGAATACTTAAATTATGGTTACAAAGTTGGCAGAGTGTTCAGACAGAAGCTTTGGCTGCCGCTCAACTCGTCGGAAATGCCGGCACAAGTATAGGAAGCAAGGCATTTGCTTTCATAAACTCGGTTGCATCCAGCAGCACTATGGGTATTGCTATGCTCAGCGTAACTTTAACGACAGTGGTTTCCACCGCTTCGGTTGTATACGACGTAGTGCTTGACCCCGGCTCACCTCTGCAGGTGCAAGAGGTTGTTTTTGATTCCGGCGTTATTGCAAACGACGCAGACGATGAACAAATGATGTCTCTGCAAGATTTGATGTATGTCGTGCATGATCCGAACGAAGAGCACATGGCATATGAACCATGGATACCGGATGAACAATGGATGCTCGACAGCGGGTTATGGTCAGAAGATGAGGTAGCATCAATTCTTGAAGACTTGGGACTTACGCCTGATTTTGGTTCGGAAAGTATATCTTCTCCCCATGATGATACACCCGCACCTATTGAAACCCTGACGACAACACCGGAGTCGCCGGCACCCGAGCCTGTGATAATGAGACCCCCGCATACTCAGCAAGTACCAACTCCTCCGCCACCGCCGCAGCCCCCTCCCCCGCCAAATTTAGGCGCACTGCCGCCACCTCCAACAGTTCAAGCACCTCCGCCTTTACCTCCCCCACCGACAGAAGAAATAATTATAATTGAGCAGCCGACGGCAGAAACAACAGCTGAAGAGGGCAGAATATTCTTTGGTATATCCGTTACTGCATCCGGACCTTCGGCGTTGAGTTACCAGTGGTTTCAAAATACAACCAACAATAATACCGGAGGCACTCCGATAGATAACAGAACTATACACCCTCATGTATTTCTTGTGCCGCATGAACTTAAAGTCGGAACATATTATTTCTATGTTGTTATAAGTGCCGACGGCAAAGCTCCGGTAACATCAAATGTGGCAGTAATCATAGTTGTCGAACCACCTCCGCCGGTATATCATACTTTCACAATTGTTGACGGAGGAACAGGTGCAACCGTAAGCGGACTACGTCAAGTAGGCCGTACAGTCAACATCTTTGCCGGCACAAAGTCGGACTTAGTGTTCGACTATTGGACTGTCGAGTCGGGTTCTGTCAGTCTTCTTAACCCTGCCAACCCGAATACATTGTTTGTTATGCCTGATAATGATGTAATTGTCAAAGTGAATTGGACTGATAAATACTATGTCACAATAAACTTAAACGGCGGAAGCGGAGACGGTACATCACTAAACCGTCTGTATAACGCAGGAGAAGCTGTCGAATTAGATGCAGGAACTCGAGATGGTCTCGTATTCTTCAGGTGGCATATCGTAGAGGATAAGTCGGGTTTTGTAATAACACTGTGGGGAGACATTAATATCGGGAACCAAAGAAGCCCGATCACATCATTTACAATGCCCAATACCCATATAACCGTCTTGGCAGAGTGGACACAGCCGCATCAGCTCACAGTTCTCGGCGGCGGAGCAGGCGCAACAGAAAGCGGAATACTCATTTGGGATACTCTAATCGAACTGGATCCGGGAGAAGCACCCGACGGATACATGTTCGACAAATGGACAAGCAGCCCGACAAGAAATATATTTGCTCGCACGAATCCCAACAATCCAAGAGTCGAATGGGCAGTTATGATGCCGGATGCACCTATGACAATCACAGCAAATTGGGTACCTGTGCCGCCACCACCGCCGCAGTTTAATGTAACTGTGAATCTTAACGGTGGAAATGGTTCATCTGTGAGCGCATCATATACGGAAGGTGCTGCTGTCTACCTTAACGCAGGAACAAAAACGGGCTTCACATTCACCGGCTGGACTGCGGTGGCATCGCCTCCAAACCCGCCTATGGGAGTCACTGTAACTCCACTGCCATTTCCCACACCAGACGGTTCAACACATCGCTTTAATATGCCTGCACACAACGTAACCGTCACAGCGAACTGGATAGCAAATCCGCCACCTGTGCCGGTAATAACAATAGATACACAACCGGCAGCGACAACTGCGGCTGTTGTTGGCGATACAGTAACACTGGAAGTTGAAGCGAGTGTAACCGAGGGCGCAACGCTCAGTTACCAATGGTTTGTAATGTATCAACCCCCATATGAAACAACACCTCCAATACAAATAGCCGGAGCAACCGACCGGACTTACTCATTCTCGGCCATCGCCGCAGGAACAACCCAAGTATTTGTCGAAGTAACAGCTACCGGCGCTGAACCTGTAAGGTCAAATGTGGCAACAGTTATAGTTGAACCACCACCACCGCCACCATGCCCCGATTGCTTAGAGATTGACTGTATATGCCCCCCACCACCGACATATGCAGTCATGGTGAGTCTGAATCCCTTATCAGCGCCGCAAGTGATAGGATTTTTTGCACAGGGTGATACAGTCACAATAAATGCGGGAACACGCGACGGATTCACATTCAAAGATTGGACAGTCCTAATGGGTGGCATTACATTAGATGATAGTAATAGTGCAGAAACTACATTTGTAATGCAGACAAGTGCTGTAGCTCTCACCGCGAACTGGGAAGAAGATGCACCACCACCGCCACCGCAGTTTAATGTAACAATTAATTTAGACGGCGGAAACGGTTCATCAGTAAGTGGCTCATATGAGGAAGGCGATACTGTCTACCTACACGCAGGTACAAAAGCCGGATTCACATTCACCGGCTGGACTGCAATAGCATCACCACCGAACCCGCCTATGGGAGTCACTGTAACTCCACTGCCACCTATCCAAATTCCGGGAGTCCCACCCGGTTCAACACATGCATTTCATATGCCCGCATTTAACGTGTCTGTCACAGCAAACTGGACGGAAAACACATCGACGGATGTGCCTGTAATAACAATCAACACACAACCACAATCAAGAACAGTTACCGTAGGCGATGCATTAATATTAGAAGTTGAAGCAAGTGCAACCGGAGATGCAACACTCAGTTACCTGTGGAATCAATCTTTTATGCCTCCCATGGCTGTGGGTTTCCCAATTCTCGGAGAAAACAATCGGACTTTCACAGTTCCAACCAATGTGGCGGGAACATTCGCTTACTTTGTTGAAGTTACTGCCACCGGTGCAGGAGGTGTTGTAAGGCAACTCTCAACTGTAGCAACTGTCATAGTTACAGAACCGCCACCACCACCAACGTTCGATGTTACTGTTAACTTAAACGGCGGAAACGGTTCAACGGTAAGTGGTTCATATGAAGAGGGTGTAACAGTTTACTTAAACGCAGGAACTCTTGATAACCATACATTCACAGGATGGACTGTCATTGCATCACCTCCGAATCCGCCAATGGGAGTTACAGTAACACCATTGCCGCCTGTCCAAATTCCTGGCGTCCCACCCGGTTCAACACATGGATTCACTATGCCCGCATTTAATGTGTCTGTCACGGCGAACTGGATAGCGAATGCACCACCGCCTCCGCCACCGCCTCCGCCGCCGCCTCCACCTCCATTTTAATAACCACCCCTCCCATTAAAACGAAAGGTCACTTGACATATGGAAGAAATAATCGACATTTTAGCTGATGAACAGCAGATATATGATGACGCATCAGCTTTAACGGAAGCGGCAAGAAGCCGTGCCGTGGCAATCAGAAAACAAACCGAAGCCGCCATAAATGATGTCGAGGCGGTCAGATATAGCGCTGCGCTCGAAATTGGAGCTTATGCAGAGCTTGCAGAAGCTTATGCAAAGCTTTCGGAAGCATATGGAGACCTGTTGGATGAGCATCGGCGTTCTATTCTTATTTCAGATACGACCACTATTGAGTTGTATGAAAATAATGTAGACCTGACCGACAAGGTGTACCACGATGCACTGACAGGAATATATAACAGGCGGTATCTTGAAGATAGCCTAAAACGCATCGCACACTCGCTTAAACGCTCCGGTGATGTTCTTGGCGTGATGATGATCGATATTGATTATTTCAAACGGTATAATGATACTTATAGCCATAGCGAAGGAGATATCTGCTTAAAAAAAGTTGCAGATGCAATAGACAGTACCTTACTGCGGCCTGATGATATTGTCGCACGTTACGGCGGAGAGGAATTTACCGTCCTTTTACCCTACACAGATGAAAAAGGCGCTCGTTATATTGCCGAGAGAATGTTAAAAAACGTAAGAGATTTGAAAATCCCCCATGAAAAAAACGAAGCCTCTGACTATGTAACCATTTCAATCGGGCTTACTGTAATCAATGCAGATTTTTCACAAGACGGTGATGCGTATCTAAAATGTGCAGATAAAGCGTTATATCAATCAAAGGCAAATGGGCGCAACCAATATACTTTTATTGAATTCAAATAATCTAAAACAAATGGAAAGGATTTACTATAAAAATGGAAAATGAGAAAATTACTATCACAAAGCAATCCGAATTACCGGACGTAAAACTTGAAGTGGCGGGATACATAGCTTACGACACCGCGGGGCAGTTTGAAAAAGCTATCAACGAGTCTTTTTTAGAGTGTCCTGAAAGTATTACTGTCGACATGGACAAAGTCGTTGTATTTACTTCTATTGGAATTAAGATAATTCTTAAAGCATACAAAAAGGCAAGAGAGAACAGAATTAACTTTCAACTCGAGAGTCCTTCCGATGTTGTAATAAATGTTTTGAAGCTTTCTGATTTAACAGAATTACTTTTGAAATAGAAAAAGGAGAGCTGAAAATGAATGAGCTAACAATGGAGAGAGTAGATACCGCAAAAGGTATAAGGTTTAACGTTACAGGCAGGATAACTACAGCTAATGAAAAATACTTCGACAAGGAGCTCAGTGATGCGCTTGCAGAGGGTTTTTCCCGCATCATCCTGAATATGCAGGAAGTAACTATAATGACTTCTATTGGGATTAGAATTATTCTTAAAACATATAAAAGTTGCGTTGAAGCAGGCGGCAAGCTCCAAATTGAAGACCCGTCCGAAGTTGTCAAGAACGTACTGGGACTCTCTGCACTGCAGCAAATGATGGTAGACTAATGGAAACTATAAAAATAAAAGCAGATACAGATTTAACCGCAGAAGTAATGAATTTTATGGACGCAGAACTTTTGCGCAATAGTTTCCCTGTTGATTTACAGCCGGAAATCCTCATTGCAGTGGAAGAAATTTTTGTGAATATTGCATCTTATGCCTATAAACCGGCACAGGATGGTTATGTGGAGCTTTTCGTGGAAATCGGCGAAAAAGCGGTCATTCGTTTTGAAGATACGGGGCTACCGTTTAATCCGCTTGACGGCGACGAGCCGGATTTGAATACATCAATTATGGAGCGGGAAATAGGCGGTCTTGGCATTCATTTTGTAAAAAATATGATGGACGAAGTGGAATATGTGTATGCCGACGGGAAAAACATACTCACCATAACAAAAGCCGTATCCAAACAGGACAGGGTGAACTAATGATGTATACTAAGACAAAACGTATTATTTGCGACATAGTTCGCGACGACGGGCATAGAAGTATTGCAAACCGGATTTTCAGCAACGTAATTACTGCCCTTATTATAGTTAATGTCACAACAGTTGTTTTAGACCTTTTGGAGGTTATACCTGCGAGAAGTGAGCCGGTATTTTATGTCATTGAAGCTGTATCTGTGGCAATTTTTACTGTGGAGTATATTCTTCGTTTATGGACTGTAGATATTTTGTTTCCGCGCATCAAACCTGCAAAAGCCCGGCTTCGGTACGCTCTTTCGCCAATGTCTCTTGTAGATATAATGGCAATTCTTCCTTTCTATCTGCCTATGGCTTTCCCCATTAATATGACCATACTCAGACTGCTCAGACTCTTGCGTTTACTTAGGGTATTAAAGCTTAACCGTTACTCAAACGCCAAAACATCTGAAATGATTTTGTCTTCAATTAAAGAAGCTATCGTACTTACTGATGCTGACGGCAGTTTTCTCAGTGCCAACAATGCCGCAGAGAAGCTATTCCCCTCCTTAAAGAGCTTGAAAAAATATGCACCGATAAACCAGTCCCGCGATTGGCCCGAGGAGCTTCGGAATATTGACGGTCAAACCGCCAAGGACTCTATTTCGTTTGAAATGAATAACTCAAGCAGTTATCACAAGGCAGATATCAGCTTCATCTACGACAGAGAGAAGCTTCTGCGATATATAATCATCATACAGGATGTAACTGAAACTGTTTTACTTGAAAGAGCGGAAAGGGAGCGTCTGCAGTCGGAGCTGATGATTTCTGCAAAAATCCAAAGCAGTATGCTTCCAAATGTGTTCCCGCCTTTCCCCAACCGCACGGAGTTTGATATTTTTGCACTTATGGATCCGGCAAAAGAAGTAGGTGGAGATTTTTACGACTTTTTCTTTATCAGCGAGAACAAATTGGCTGTTGTTATGGCAGATGTATCGGGCAAGGGTATCCCTGCGGCGCTCTTTATGGTAAAAGCAAAAACGCTGCTCGAAAACACGGCTCAACGAGGCAAACCGCTTTCCGAGGTTATGGAAATCGTCAATAATCAACTGTGCGAAGGCAATGACGAATGTATGTTTGTAACTGTCTTCTTGGGGGTTCTTGATATAACATCCGGTAAATTTTCATATGTAAACGGAGGGCATGATGTCCCGCTTCTAAAACAAGGCGACCGCTTTGACTGGCTGCCGGTGAAGCCTGCCCTTATGCCCGGGTTTATGCCGGGTACAAAGTACGAACAAGATGAGATAACTCTTCAAAAAGGCGATGTTTTGTTTCTTTACACAGATGGTGTGACAGAAGCGGAAAACCCCGGCAAAGAGCAATTTACGGATAAGCGGCTCATAGACGTAGCAAATGAGTGTGATTTAATCTCTGCAAGAGAATTATTGAATTTCACACGAATTAAAGTCGATGAGTTTGTTGACGGCGAGGAACAGTTTGATGATATCACCATGCTCGCACTGCTTATAGAGTGACGAACGGTTCGTACAGTTATAACTGAATTGCAAGCTGTAATTTCAAATCGTACAGTTATAACTGTACGATTTGTGGGGTGCTGCAAAAATTGTGTACTGCTTGGCTCATTTATAGATAAGTAATCGGTATTGCTTTATCACATTCATGGAGTGTGGTGAGATTATCATATAAACAGACCACACCGCCTTGTCCCCTCTTAACATTCGGGATTTTATCAAGTATAGAAAACTTCATAACATCAGATTTAGACGGGTCAGCATGTTTTTTTATTTCGATTGGATATAATAAGCCACTGTCCGCTATAAGCAAATCAATCTCATTCCCATCCCTGTCACGATAAAAATAAATCGGTAAATCCAATATACCTTTATTTGCGTAACTTTTGATAATTTCACCAATAACGAAGGTTTCAAAGAAAGCTCCCGCCATCGCACCATTTCTTAAAACTTCCGGCGTATTCCAACGAGTGAGGTACGCCGCAAGACCTGTGTCTAAAAAGTACAGTTTCGGCGTTTTTACCGTCCTTTTAGTGATATTATTGTGGTAAGGTCGTAGTAGGTATACCAAATTGGATGCGACCAATATCGACAGCCACCGCTCAGCCGTTGGTTGACTTATTCCAACATCCCGAGCTAAAGATGCCAAATTCAAAAGCTGACCCGTACAGCTTGCCGCAACGGTCATAAATTGCGTAAACTTGATTTCATCACCCACTTGTGCCAAATCACGGACATCGCGCTCGATATACGCAGCCACATAAGCAGCAAAAAACATACGCCAATCGAAATCAGGGTTGGCACAAAGCTCCGGGAAGCTTCCCATGTGGATTATATTCCAAATATCGCTGTAAGATACATCGGTTTTATTATTTTCCCGGTTCTTAAAATACTCATCAGTCGGCAAAAAAGGTTCATTGAATGAAACTGAGTACATTTCACGCAGAGAAATCCCCGGCAGACTGATTATTCCGAGCCGTCCCGCCAACGATTCGCTAACATTTTTCATCATTTTGAATTGTTGAGAACCGGACAAGAAAAATTGCCCTTTCTTTTTTTCTCTGTCTAAAATGATTTTAATTTGCGGAAATAGATTTGGTGCGTGTTGCACTTCATCCACAAAGACAGGTGGTGGATTATCTTTGAAAAATGTTCCGCTTTGTTCGACGGCACTGACAAGTTGGATTTTATCATCAAGTGTTACATATCCCGCATGTCCTGCTACATCTTTAAGTAAGGTAGTTTTTCCGACTTGACGCGCTCCTGTGACAAGCACCGCTCCAAACATAGTTGACAGCTTGTGTATTGCTTCATCTGCATGGCGTTTATAATACATAACAGCTCCTTCTTTTCGGCTATATTAACATCGTATATTATTATAGCCGAAACAAATAAATAAATCAATACTTTACTTCATCAGTCTGTCTGTGTTTTCCCTGTATATATAAGAATAATATTTTTATTCGCTGTTATTCCGATGTTATTGTGCTGTTATTTTGCTATACCCAATATGATTTAATATCTTTGTATGCTCATTATTTGTGTAAACAGGGATGTTTAATATGAAAAGAAGCGCACAAAAATCATATTTTAAATTATTCAATTCACTAAGTAAGAAACAACGTGAAGATACTTTTTTCATATGTTTGCCCTCTCTTTTCAACAAGAGCATGGTCGCAAAAGGCTTAGTCAGAATACTGGCGACAGCTTTGGCCATGCTCATGTTGTTTAGTACAATTGCAGGTCCCTTGAGCAGTTTCATTTGGAGCTATGCGGCTGATGCAACTGATCCCGACGACAACGAACTCTCGCAAAACCTTGCAGCGCAGTACCCCCCCCGAATGCGCATGTGAGGTTTTGTGCACTGATGATGAGTGCCTTGACGAACCCGAAGACGACCTTGCCCCGGAAGAGCCGGATGATTTGTATGAGATGCAGTCTTCGGAGTTTATGGGATTTATGCCGCTTTCGGCAGAACCACTCAACATAGGCGACGGTAATATTAATATTACAGAAACCGGCGATTATACAATAACAGGGACAGGTACAGAAACATCAAATACTATAACTGTAAGTTCCGGTGTGACAGCAAGTATTACATTAAATGGTGTAAATATAAACGCAGCAGCTGCAGCTTTTAACATGACAGGCGCGACAGTGACCCTAACACTACTCGGCACAAATACACTGCGAAGCGGAAGTAACAATGGAGGAATACATGCTCCTGCAGGATCGACCCTAACCATTACAGCCGAAAGCACAGGTACTCTTAATGTTACAGGCGGTGGCTGGGGTGCAGGTATAGGAGGCGGCACATGGGGTGTCGGAGGCAATATCACCATCTCCGGCGGTACGGTCACAGCCACAGGTAACAGCGGCAGCGCGGGTATCGGTGGAGGATATGGCGGTGCAGGCGGTAATATAACCATTAACGGCGGAACAGTTATAGCAAATGGTCTTGGAGGTGGTGCAGGAATTGGTGGCGGCACAACCGGTAGCGGCACAAGCGGTTCTGGAGCAGGCGGCACTATTAACATAACCAGCGGTACGGTCACAGCCACAGGCACTGCCGGAGGCGCCGGTATTGGCGGCGGCGGCGGAAGCGTTGTTGTCAATGCGGGCGGCAACATCACAATAAACGGCAACGCTGATGTTACAGCAAGAGGCAGCGGCGACGGCGCAGGTATCGGCGGCGGCAACGGCGGAGCAAGCGGCACTATCAATATACGCGGCGGTACTGTAGATACAGTAGGCGGCAACAATGCTGCAGGCATCGGCGGCGGGAATGGCGGAGCAGGTGGCTCTATCAGCATAAGCGGCGGTACTGTCACTGCAACAGGCGGCTTGCTTGGAGCGGGTATCGGCGGCGGTTCGATGGCATCGTGGAGCAGCGTTACAATTAGTGGTAATGCACATGTCACAGCAACAGGTGGCAGTCAAGACGGTCCGGGTATTGGCGGTACTTCAGAAACAGCCGGAGTCGGCGGCGGCAGTATTACTATTAAAGAAAACGCAATCGTAACAGCTACAGGTGTTGGTTGGGGTGCCGGTTTTGGCACTAACTGGTACGGCAATAGAGACGGTAATAACGGTACTTTAACCATAGACAGTACCGCAATCGTTACTGCTATTGCAGCTGGCAGTGCACCCGCAATTTACAGCACTCTCACAATTAACAGCAAGTTCAATTACACGATTAATACAACAAACACATCAACAGGTGCAGAAACAGGAACATCCGATACTTTCGGATCCGTTACGCAAATAGAAGGCATAAGCTTGTCGACCCTCAGGTATATCCACATTGAAGTGTTGGACGCTGTTCCCAACTTACTTGATATTGACGTCATATCTACAGACAGCGCGCCCGGATATGATTATTCCGGCAATGTTCTGACCATCAATCAAAATGGTACATACAATATTTCAATGGCAACGCCGGGGGTAACCACAACCACCGAACGTATTGTTGTGACAAGCGGTTTGAATGATGTAAATATAACATTAAACGGTGTGTCAATAGACATGAGCGACTCCGCAAATACCGTAGCATTCAGCATGACCAATGCGACAGTGAGTCTGTCTCTTATTGGCACAAGTACACTTCGCAGCGGAGATAATCGCGCGGGTTTACAAGTTCCGGCAGGCTCAGCACTTACTATAACAGCCGCCAGCACAGGCAGTTTAAATGCAACGGGTGGTAATCAAGCAGCCGGTATAGGTGGTGCAAGCAGCGGCACAACCGGTAGCATAACTATAGCCGGAGGCACGGTCACGGCAACAGGAGCAAACTTTGCCGCAGGCATAGGCGGCGGAGCACGAGGTAACGGCGGTAACATCACTATAAACGGCGGAATAGTAACAGCCACAGGAGGCGGTAATGGCGCAGGTATCGGCGGCGGCTGGGGCGGCGAGGGTGGCAGCATCGCTATAAACAACGGCAGGGTCACAGCTGTAGGCGGCAGTAATGCTGCGGGTATCGGCGGCGGTCAGCACAACGGTACCGATGCGGTAGGCGGACATGGAGGAAGTATCTCCATAACCGGTGGCGAGGTTAATGCTCAAGGCGGTGCTAACGCTGCAGGCATCGGCGGAGGCCGCACCGGATCAAGTGGTAACATAACTATAAGCGATGGCACAGTCAGCGCAACCGGCGGTGCCGAAGGTGCGGGTATAGGCGGCGGCAGAGACGATGGAGCCGGAGGTAATATAACTATATCCGGCGGGACTGTTACAGCTACAAGCGGCAGTTGGAGTGCGGGCATAGGCGGTAGCACATTTGGCGTCGGTGGTAATATTATGATATCCGGCTCTTCAAATGTTACAGCTATAGGCAACAACGCTCCGGCAATAGGTGCAGGATATGATCGAACAGCCGTCACGCTCACTATCACCGGTACATTTTATTATGCGATAAACACTACTAATACAGAAACCGGAGCACAGACAGGTACTTTCGATTTTCCCGATGAAATTACTACCGAAATAGGCGGAGAGCCAATAAATACTCTCAGATACATCAATCTTGCAGAGCCTCTTGACCATGCGTTTCATATAGATTTCTGGCCCGGTACTCCAACCGGCGACGGTGACTGGACCTATAGTGCAAATGTTTTGACCATCACGGAAAACGGTCATTACCGAATTATGATGCAAACAGCGGGGGAAACCACATACACCGACCGAATCGTTGTAAAAGACGGTTTGGACAATGTAAGAATTTGGATGTACGGAGTTAGTATTGATGTAAGCGGCATGGCAAATACACCGGCTTTTGACATAACCGGTGCAACGGTTGAACTACAACTAACCCTTAACAACGCATTTAAAAGCGGAAGCAACCGTGCGGGGCTGCATGCACCGGCAGGCTCAACGCTTACCTTGCTCGGCAGCGGCAGATTGGATGCTACAGGTGGTTCTCGCGGCGCGGGCATAGGCGGCGGCTTCAATCAAAGTGCCAACAGCGGTCAAAGTGGCGGCGACATCACAATAGAGAGCGGCACAATCAATGCAACCGGCGGCACCGGCGGCAATGGCGGCGCCGGTATCGGTGGCGGACAGTGGGGCTCATGGGAAAAAATCACGTTTAGCGGTTTAGGTTCGACAAACGTCACAGCCACAGGTAGCGGTTTTAGTGCAGGCATCGGCAGTAGCCACGGTGCCGGCGGTACGGGTGGCGAGATAATAGTTAAAGAAAACGCAAAAGTTGTTGCCATAGGCGCCGGCACAAGCCCGGGCATTGGTAACGCCGCAGGTGCTGCCGGAGGCAGTATTACGATAGACAGCACACCGGTATCCTCACTAACAACAGTAACAACCGTTGAAGCGGTGGCGGGGAATAGTGACGTACCTGCTATAAATATTCCGCTCACGGTTACTGATAACACTTATTATTATCTGACAAATACGACAAACGAAGCTCAATACACCGCAGGGCTGCCCGGTTACTATTCGCTGCATACAGGTATGGTTTCATTAAACGGTTTAACCACTCAAATAGACAATAGAGATATATCAGACCTCAGCTATATCAAACTTTCCAAAACACGCATGGCGGCTTTTAGAGTCAGCCCCGCCGGCGGCTGGGACTATCCCGCAGACGTGCTGACCATCACACAACCCGGCACATATACTATTTCAATGACAGAAGCCGGAGCAACAACCTTCAGCGACCGTATTGTTGTACAAAACGGCTTGAACGATGTAAATGTTATCTTAAACGATGTAAAAATAAATTTATTCGACACCACAAGCACCGACGCCGCAATGGATATGACCGGAGCAACGGTAACCCTCACGATAGCACCTCGGGAAAACATGCTTTTCAGCGGTTCGGGCAGAGCCGGAATACAAGCCCCGGAAGGCTCAACCCTTGTAATAAACGGCGCTAATAATAACCAAAACAGACTGATGCTCCGAGGCGGCACAAACGGTGCGGGTATTGGCGGCGGCAACGGTCAAAACGGCGGTGATATCACAATAAACGGTGGTTTTATTACTACAATCGGCGGCGTTGATGGCGCAGGACTTGGCGGCGGCAATGGCGGTCATGGCGGAAATATCACTATAAACGGTTTTCATCTCTTTACTGCGGATACCGGAGGCGTGACAGGTACCGGCTCCGGCGCGGGCATAGGCGGCGGCAACGGTGGAGATGCCGGAAACATTAATATTTCGGCGACAGGCACCGTTGAAGCGTGGGGCAGAGGTAACGGCGCCGCAATAGGCGGCGGTGGTAACGGCGGCGGCGGCAATATCCTCATATATGGCATGGGAACGGTTAGAGCGACAAGGGGCGGCAACAAAATGGCGCAGCACATAGGCAGAGGCGGTGGCTCCGCTAACGAAGGCAACATATTTGTCATGCGCGATCGTATTGACACCCAAGAAGACATGATACATCATACTGACCTTTTCCCCATTGGCAACACTGTGCAGATTTCTGCCTCTCCGAACATTGCAAGCGGTACGGTTTATGCAGACCTAACCGATACGCCTTTTAACACAACAATACCGGTACTCCCTTTCACAAGTAGTTTGGGTACCGGCGCTATTGCCAGAGATATGTCGGTGATTACGACATTAACAGACGATGAGATAACTTTTTCTTTAAGCGGTTATCCCGATGTTATACGGACAGGAACACAGCTTGCGACGACGGGTGCAACGGTACCATTTGAAGTTATACCCACCCCCGAAGAAATGCTCCGTGCAGCGGCAGACGGCGACCCTTTCTCCAACGACCCTGCATTAGCCGAGGGCGACGGGATATATAGACTCCAAAACAATTTTACTCTCACGTCACCTGCTCCGGAAATTACTGACCTCGACCAACGCAGACTCATAGAAGAGCTCAATGTAAACACGGATTTTATCCTCGACCTCAACGGTCATACACTGACAATTCGTGTACCGGACACAACTACAAACACCAACGGAATAAACATTTCAACCGGTACAACATTGACGATAAAATGTTCAACCGGTACAGGTGTGCTTAATGTCACAAGAGGTACGGGGATCAACAGTACCGGTAATGGTGCAGCTATAAACACAACCGGTGCAACATTAATTATCCAAAGCGGCACAGTTAATGCAAATGGCGGTGAAAATGGCGCGGGGATCGGTGGCGGAAATGAAAGCAGTGGTGGTAATATAACCATCACCGGTGGCACAGTTAATGCAAACGGCGGCGAAAACAGCGCTGGAATCGGTGGTGGAAGGCATGGTCTTGGCGGAAATATAACCATAAACAACGGTTCCATAACAGCCACAGGCGGGTCAAACAGCGCCGGTATTGGTAATGGTCAACTCGGCTTTAGCAGCACTATCATCATAAATGGCGGCACGGTTACAGCAGTTGCGGGTAATGACAATGCATCTGCAATGGCAATCGACGGCACAGTCACAATCGATGGCACGTTCGCATGGATTACAAGCACAGACTTTAATAACCCCGATGACTCAAACAGGCGGACGGGAGCTTCGAGATTTACAGGTCCACCAAGCATAACCGCAATAAACGGCAGACTCCTGACCGATCTCTACTACATCGAACTTTCACCTCCGGCAAACGAACTTAAAATTGAAGGTACAGGTACATGGACTTACCCTGCAAATGTACTGACCATCACAGAAAGCGGCACATATACCATCTCTATGTTAACGCCCGATACAACTGCTATCACCAGCCATATTGTCGTATCGCCGGGCGTCAATGCTAACATCACACTTGACGGCGTCAATATCCAAAACACAACGGCTAACACAGCCTTTAGCATGATTGACGCAACGGTAAATCTTACTCTGACCGGTGAAAATACGCTCCGAAGCGGAGGGCTTCGACCGGGGATACACGCACCGGCAGGTTCGACGCTTACCATTGGTGGCAGCGGTAGCCTTGTTGCATCACCGGGTACAGTCGAAGCATCAGGAAATTCGGCAGCGGGTATCGGCGGATGGAGCGGCAATGGAGGGACACACGGCGTCGCCGGTGACATAACCATAAACAGCGGTACGGTAACTGCTTCGGGCTTTAATTCCGCTGCGGGTATCGGCAGCGCGGGGCATCTGGTTATCGGCGGCAATGTTACCATAAACGGCGGAACGGTAACTGCTGTTGCGGGCAGTCATTCCTCCCCGGCAATCGGTGCAGGTTCAATAACCGCATCGGATCAAGGGATGATTTCAGTAAATGCAGCATCCGGCATGGGTTACAGAACGCATACCCAACCTTCCGGAGCAATTCATCAAATGGACAACGGTATTTACACGGGCACGGGCGAAATAACCGAAATAAACGGCAGACTCGTCAAGGACCTCTTGTATATCATGTTTTATCCGCTTGAAAATGAACTTAAAATTGAAGGTACAGGCGCATGGGATTACCCAACAAATGTGCTTACCATTACACAAAACGGCACATATACCATTTCAATGCAAACACCCGGCGAGGCGACATATACCAACACAATCGTGGTAGCCCCCGGCTTAACAGATGTGAATATATCGTTAGATACATTGAATATAAACTCTTCAGCAAATGCAGGCATTGCTGCATTTTATATAAATAATAATGCTACAGTAAATGTAAATATAATAAGCGGCCAAACCCATTTAGTCAGCGGCTCGGGCAGAGCTGCACTTGAAGCTTCTGCCGGATCAACACTTACAATAGCCGGTCCCGATACTACTCCTGTTCAATTATTACTTCATGGCGGAAACGGTGGTGCAGGTATCGGCGGCGGTGACGGTCAGGCCGGAGGAAATATAACGATAAACGGCGGCAGGATATATTCCAACGGTGGCGTCGATGCCGCAGGTATTGGCGGCGGACGTGGCGGCAATGGCGGTACGATTACGATAAATAACGCCAATCTCATAAGAGCAGAAAGCGGCGTAACTTTCCCCTGGCCGGCAACCGTTCCAAAAAGCGGCGACGGCGCGGGTATCGGCGGCGGCAACGGCGGTAATGGCGGTAATATAACAATAAGGTCAGCAGGCTCTAACGCAATTATAGGCGTAGGACACGGTAAGGGCGCGGGTATCGGCGGCGGCGGTAACAGCGGTGGAGGCGGCGGCAACATTTTGATTTACGGTACGGGAACAGTCTCAGCTATACGAGGCAGCGATGATGCGGAATTTATTGGAAAAGGCGAAGGAAGCGATGATGCAGGCAATGTATTTGCGATAAGAACAACAGGGGCGCTCGCAACGGGATACACTCCATATACTAACATAGGCAATGCGGTACAGTTTTCGGCAGTCCCGAATGCCTCAAGCAGCACTATTTATGCGCAGTTGCCCGCCCCATTTAGCACATCTATACCGATACTTACCGGCACCTTGGGTATAGATGCCGGGGCCCGTAATATGTCGGTGATAACGACATTTCCTACCGATAATATAATTTTCTCACTGAGCGGTTATCCCGAAGTTACCAGAACCGGAACCGAGCTAATGACAACGGGGGCAACAGTGCCGTTTGCAAAAGTAAAGGAACTTACTCCCGTAGCCGTTATAAACTATCCGAATGAAACACTTACCGGTTTAACAGCAGATGCAGTGTATATATTTAGAATTAATGGCGGCAGTGCATTTGAGCGTACAGCAAACAGCAGCGGCGTAATTGCCATTGAAGCCGGTTGGTTTGGCAATAGCCTTACCATAGTTAAAAAAGCCACCGGTATAAATCTTGACAGCGACCCGCAGTCGCTATCTGTCCCTGCACGCCCGAGTGCTCCAACCCCCGGGAAAACCGACCCGACAAATGAGCAAAGCAACGGCATAATAACAAATATAACCGATGCTATGGAATATAGATTGGGTTCGAGCGACTCATGGACCGATATAACCGCAACGACAGTCACAGGACGTGCACCCGGCACATATCAGGTTCGTTATAAAGCAACAAGCAGCTCATTTGTCAGCGCAGCAGCAAACATTACACTGAGTAATGTCGATACAATTCCGCCGACAGGTACTATCACGATAAAAACAAACCAATTTGCGGCATTCATCAACACCATATCTTTCGGACTGTTTTTCAAAAATACAGAAACGGTTACAATCACAGGGGCGGACATCGGCGGTTCCGGGCTGGCATCAACCGAATATCTGACTACAGTAACTCATCTTGATAATACAACAAACTGGAGCGCGCAGTCTTGGACAGCATATACGAGCTTTAGTCTCCCCGCCGATTGGAACGGGTGGGTTTATGCAAGATTTACGGACGGCGCCGGAAATGTGACAGTTATAAACTCAGACGGCATTGTTATATACAAAGACAGTACCGCTGATACGCCGAGTATCAGTCATACGTTAGGCGGAGGAGATAAAACCGCAACAGTAAACTTAAATGACAATACTATTGCTAAAATAATGAACTACACGACCGAACTGACACTTAATACCGACTATACAATTTCAGGAAATGAAATTACATTTTTAGCAGCATACTTAAACAGTTTGACTGCATCGGCAACGGCATATACCATGACGATTTCTTATAACCCAAGGGGTATAACGGTTGACCCTGTTGTTACAGCTCCATACTCAGGCAACGAAGCTCCCGCCACAACTACAATTTCACTGACAGTCAGCTCACCTGCTCAAACCTATACCGTAACCTTCGAGACCGGTGGCGGCAGTGCGGTTGCTCCGCTCACGGATGTTGAAAACGGCAGCACAATAAGCGCACCCTCCCCCGCTCCGACAAGAAACGGTTGGGCATTTGACGGTTGGTATAAGGATACAGCCCGCACAGTTCCTTGGGACTTCACAACCGACACCGTAACAGACAACATCACACTTTTTGCAAAGTGGATTGATGAAACTCCGCCGACGGGTGAAATTACAATCCGCACAAACTATTTTACAAGTTTCCTCAATACAATAACATTTGGCTTATTTTTCAAAAATACCGAAACTGTAACGATATCGGCGGCTGACATTGGCGGTTCGGGGGTTGCTTCCGTTGAATACTTACTTACAACTACTCATTTTGATGATGCAACAAACTGGAGCGCACAGAATTGGACACCTTATATTTCAGAAACAACAATTACCCTGACCGCAAATTGGAATGGCTGGGTATATGCAAGAATAACCGACCATGCGGGTAATTTTACGGTAATTAACTCCGACGGCATTGTTATCTATACAGACAGTGCACAAGATACAGTAAGCCTGACTCATATATCCGGCACAGGCAGTAAGATTGCAAATGTAGTGTTAAACGGCAACACCATCGCCGGCGTGAGTTTGGGCGGTACTGCGCTGATTTATGATACGCACTACACTACCTTAGGCGGCACAATAACATTTACGCAGTTATTGCTCGACAGCCTCGCACCGTCACTGACCCCCTACACCTTGACTGTTTCGTACAACCCCATGGGTAGAGCATTTGACCCAAATAACTTAAACAACGACGCTCCTGCTACGACCGATATCAGTATTCTTGTTGGTTCTATTCCGCTGACAGGTAAACCCGCAATCACGGTTGGCGGCGGTCTGCTGATCGGCGGAGCTGTTCTTACGGCAAATATATCCGACTTAAACGCTTTTGGCGATGCCGGTACGACATTTACATATCAGTGGTATGTTGACGATGTTTTAGTACCCGGTGCAAACAGAAATACATACACCATGCTTCCGACTGATAAGGGTCTTCCTATTATGGTTAGTGTAACTGCAACAGGAATTTTCAGCGGAACTGTGTATTCCGACCCGACGGGCAGCAAAAAAAGCGGCACAGAAATCATAGGTGATGCTCCCGATACTGTTGTTGACGGTCTTGCCGGTCTTTTTGAAAATCCCGAAATATTTAACGATGCAGATGATATGCCTGTTATTGAAGCAGGCGGTACGGTTGAAATTGTACTGAGAATTGAAACACTTCTTACTCCCGACCCTGTTATTGAGGGCGAAATAAGAGATGCCGCAGGCGGCAAAAATATCGGGCTATTTCTTGATTTGCAGGTTCTCAAATCCCGCATAGACAGTAATGGTGATTTGTTACCGTGCAGTCCCTTTGCTTTGTCGGATTTGTTCGGCAACTTGATAAAGATAACTATTGAGCTGCCCGACAGTGTAAAAGGCAGAAATGATTTGACCGTTTTACGCGTACATAATGACGAAATTGATACACTGCCTGCATATCCAAATACGAACGCAGACGGTGAATATGCAAGATTTACCGACACACGGCTTGAGCTAATGGTCGGCAAGTTCTCGAACTATGCAATAGCCTACACGCCCGAAACTGCAACTCCAACACCAAGTCCGTCGCCTACCCCAACTCCATCCGTGATGCCGTCACCCTCGCCGGATCCGACGCCTACTCCTACAGCAAGTCCAAGCCCAAGCCCGCCGCAATCAACACCTACGCCCTCACCAAGCCCAAGCCCGTCGCCCTCGCCAAGTCCAAGCCCCAGTCCAAGTCCGAACCCGCCATCTACTCCTCCTCCCTCAATTATATCGACACCGGACCCCACAATTCCGCCGGATACAACACCCGATCCGGGCGACGAGATTGGACCCACAGATGATCCGCCGGAGAATATTTTGCAAGCAGGGATTGAGTTTTTAAGGTCGCGCGTGATGAATTTTGCACAGGGACCCGTCTTAAACATGTATCTTGACATTGAAATCGGCGCTCCGGTTGCAGGACGGTCAATTTCAGTGGAAGCGACAGGTTTGATGCCACTTTCAGAAATCACAGTTACAATCCATTCCACCCCTCAGCTTGTCGGAACAGGCACGACTTCCGCGGCCGGTAGTGCCGATATATCGACTTCTTTCCCTGACAATTTAGAAAGCGGAGTTCATGTTGTAATCGCGGAGGGCATATGTCCCGAGGGACTTATCGTACAGGTTGTCGCACCATTCCAAATTGACGGCAACGGAATTCTAACAGCCTTTACAGATCCGGCACAATTATTTGAACCAATTGACCCCGGCGACTCAAGAATTGCACGTTCATTGATTGCCGGAGTACCACTCTACGATGCCAAAAACGACCCCGAGACAGTGACACAGGTTGCAGTGACGTTTGGACTGCTTGGCGGTATTGCCGCAATCGCGGGAATTTCAAAGAAGCGCAGCCGCACAGTCATTGTAAAAAGGGACGGCGAAGATGATATTTTAGAAGAAGCTTCGGAAGAAAAATGGGGCGATAAATATGGTTTATGGAAAATATCATTATTTAGGAAAACGAGCGATAAAATCAGTGCGAGATTACAGGAAAAAACCGAAAGAACTTCATTCATTCTTAACCGTTTCACGAGTGACGGCTCATGGGCGAGAGCTATGTTTGGCTCGGGCGGATTTATTCTTTGGCTGTTTGGTATTGCCTTAGGAGCTTATAGTTCGATGCAAATGGGCTATAACGCAATGCCGCCGGACTTCACGCTCGTGCTTGCCATTGTAGCACTCGGCATCCTCGACTCCGGTGCGGGCTTTCTTGCATGGCTGACAATCACAGTTCTTGCCATTGTCAGCGGCAATGCGGCGGAGGTAGATGAGATACGCACGTTAATCGGTATGTTCACTCTTTTTGCAACCATACTAATTCTCGGCGGAACGAGGCCTCTGCGACGCAAATATGACCCCGCAAAAGACAACACAAAACGTTTTATGTTCGACAGGTTTGCCGACTATATTATGCCGACGATTTATATTATCCTGACGACATCCACGGTTCTCAAATCAATAAACGGTTTGTCCGGCTTGGAATTTTTCCAAGATGAGCATATCAATAGTGTCAGATTTGTCGCGATTGCGGCTTATTGGGTTCGTATGCTGCTCGAGGATTTGGCAGATTACGCTTTCCCTGTCCGCAACAAAACCGTCCGTCCTGAGCATTCCGTTGAGCAACTTGCGATATGCCAGTGGGGAGCGATGCTGCTTTATGCGGGGATGTTTATGGTTGTCACTTCACCGTTCTTCGGATTTGGTACGGTTGTTGTGTTGTTATTAGCCTTTGACATTGGTCCATGGATGCTCTCTTTCATAAAAGAGCGCTTCCCGAATTCACAGTTCCTATATAAATATTATCCAAGTACATCATCACCGCAGCTTAGTTTTGTTTTGATGCTGATTAGTATAGGACTTGCGGCGTTGGTGGCATCAAACACCGACTACAGAGGTGCAAGCGCGGCGATGATTGTAGTGGCACTCCCCTATGCGCTTGCCGAAGTCCCAAGCCTGTTTGGACGCGAGGGTGTGCCTGTCCGGGACGGTTGGGGTAAGCGAATAGTCGAGTTTGGATGTTGGTGCGGGTTTGCGGCTATCGTATTATTAATTATCTAATTGTCAACGCTGTTTGGGTGTGGTATTATGTATTAACTCATTTACATATTAGATAAGGATACCGCATGAAAGTCAGCAAGCTTTTTGAAGAAAATCATACTCTCGCATGGTCATATCTCGCTGCACTTGAGTGGCCGTGGGAGGCTCTTGCACAAATCGGAAGCTACATTGAGCAGATAGGCTCCGAGCTTGATACCGATGAATATGAAAAACATCCGAATAATGTGTGGATACATAAAACAGCAACGGTCGCTCCGAGTGCTTATATCGGCTCGTCAGTAATTATCGGCGCCGATACCGAGGTGCGTCACTGTGCTTTTATCAGAAAAGACGCACTTATCGGCAAAAACGCCGTTGTCGGCAACTCCACCGAGCTTAAAAATGTCATACTTTTCGACAAGGTTCAAGTGCCGCACTATAACTATGTCGGCGACTCGATATTGGGCTACAAATCACACCTCGGTGCGGGTGCGATAACCTCAAACTGCAAAAATGACCACTCACTTGTAACCGTCAGCCTTGGCGAGAAAAAGGTTGAAACGGGCTTTAAGAAATTCGGGGCAATTCTCGGCGACCATGTCGAAGTCGGCTGCAACGCAGTGCTCAACCCCGGGACTATCATAGGTCCAAACTCCGATGTATATCCACTGTCAATGGTTCGCGGCTTTGTTCCTGCGGGCTGCATTTACAAAACACAAGGCAACATCGTCAAGAAAATTTAGCGGGAGTATAACCGTGGATTTTAATTCAAACAGAATTTCACATGCATATATTACGGACGGCGAAACTGCACAGGAGCTTGCAATTGCTGCCCTTTGCAGCGGTCAAGGAGAAAATAAACCCTGCCGCACTTGCCAAAACTGCGATAAAGCAGCCCGCGGCATACACCCCGACATAATCACAATCAGCCGATATGATGAAAAACGTGAAATTCTCATCGACCAAATCCGTGAGATAAAAAAAGACGTTTATATTAAACCAAATGAAGCAGAGAAAAAGGTTTATATCATCAGCGATGCAGACACAATGAACCAAAACGCACAAAATGCCTTTTTGCAAATGCTCGAAGAGCCGCCCGCTCACGCTGTTTTTATTCTGAAAACACAAAACCCCGCAGCACTTCTCCCGACAGTCCGCTCACGCTGCGTTGATTTAAAGACAAAAACGCAGGAGCAGCAGGGTGCAGAAGATTTATCCGAGCTGAAAGCACTTGCCGCCGATTACATCAAGGCAATGGACGATAATTTACTCCTTACAAAAATGATGTTCCGGCTTGAAAAACTAAACAGGTTGGAGTTTTCGAGTTTTATCACCCAAACCAAAGAGCAAGTTGTTTCATCACTTCGAAAAGACCCGTACAACAAAAAGCTTGTTACCGCAGATGATGTGCTCGCAAAAGCAAACGAAATGTTAAACTTAAATGTCAGCGCAGGGCATGTTTCAGGTTTTATATGCGCAAGTTTTATAGAATAAATAAAAAGTGAGGCAGAATTTTGACACAGATTGTTAGTGTTCGTTTTAACGAATTTGGAAAGGCATATTTCTTTGACCCCAAGGGGCTCACAATAAAAAACGGTGACAATGTCATCGTCGAAACCGCAAAGGGGCTTGAGTACGCTCATTGCGTCCGAGGCAACCATGAGGTCGAGGACGATGCGATTGTAGCACCGCTTCGCCCTGTTATCCGCATTGCCACCGATGAGGACAACAAGAGCTTGGAGCTTGGCAAGGAAAAGGAAAAAGAGGCGTTTAATTATTGCCTGCAAAAGATTGTCGACTTCGGGCTTGAGATGAAGCTTGTCAGAGTCGAATACGGCTTTGAGGGCAGCAAGATTTTGTTCTTTTTCACCTCAGACGGGCGTGTTGATTTCAGAGAGCTTGTCAAGGACCTTGCAGGAATGTTCAAGGCACGTATTGAGCTTAGGCAAATCGGCGTACGTGACGAGGCTAAGCTGCTTGGCGGACTTGGTGTTTGCGGAAAGCAGTTTTGCTGCTCGCAGTTTCTCACCGAGTTTCACCCCGTTTCAATTAAAATGGCAAAAACGCAAGGCTTATCACTTAATCCGACAAAAATATCAGGAACCTGCGGCAGGCTTATGTGCTGCCTTAAATACGAAGAAGCCGCTTATGAGGATTTGGTCAAAAAAGCTCCGAAGATTGGCGCATTTGTTGAGACCCCCTCGGGCAAGGGCTCTGTCACCAACGTAAATATCCTGCGTGGGCAAGCCAAGGTCCGCTTGGAGGACGGCAACGACACAACGCTCAAAACCTTTTCATTTGAAGAACTTGACGTACTTGGAGGCAAAGGGCGCAGAGCCGAATACGTCGCCGCAAAAGCCGAAGGCAGACTTGAGGAAGCGGGCTTCTCCCCCTCTCAAATAATCGCGGCGTCTCCACAGCTGTCTAAGGCTGCCGAGCCATATGACATATCATCTCTAAACGACCGTAAAACGCCGCCTGACCGCAACCCGCAGGCTCCCCGTAACCCGCAGACCGACCGCAATCCGCAGCCTGCAACCCCACAGCAAGATGATGATGAATTACCCGAACCGATGTTAAAACGGAACTTTAAGCAAAAGCCCGATAAGGCTCAGTTTAAGAAACAAAAGAAACGCTGGAAAAAATAATGCGTCAGGGAGGTAATTCATGTTTTTTGGTAGACAAGATGAACTGCGAAAACTAAACAGCCTGTACACAAACGGAAAGTTTGAGTGTGTGATTTTGCATGGGCGCTTGCGTATGGGTAAAACCTCACTGCTCCGCGAGTTTATGAAAGGCAAAGAAAATAACTGCATTTATTTTGCCGCGCAAGACACAAGCGATAGCGAAAATTTAGACGCATTAGTCCGTGCCGTAAAGCTCTTTCCGCGTATTCCCGCAGGTGAAACCCCACTCAAAAATTATTACGAAGAAGTGTTCGAGCGCCTCAACAAACTCTCACGGACAGAGCGCGTCGTATTTATTATAGATGAGTACCAATCTCTTGTTTCCGCAAACAAGGGCATATCCGCTTTCATCAGCAGGTTCATCGAGCAAAAGCTCGCTACATCTCAGCTGATGATAATTATCTGCGGCTCAAGCGAAGCTGTAATGGAAAGCGAAACCTTGGGTTATTCGGCTTTTTACGGCAAAAGAACTGAGCAAATCCACTTGAAGCCTTTTACATTTTTTGAAACAAAGAAATTTTACAGCAGCTTTTCACCGTTTGATATTGCCGTCATATACGGCATAACAGGCGGCATACCATACTACTTAAATATGATGCGACCCGAGCTGTCTGTTGAAGAAAATATCAAGAATACATTTTTTGAGCCTTCCTCGCAGCTCTTTGAAGAGCCGTCCGTATTTTTACGCCGCGAGGTTCGTGACCCTGCATTTTATAACGCAGTCTTAAAAGCAATTGCCGTAGGATCGGGCAAAAACTCGGAAATCGCAACAACCGTTGGACTTGAAACCAGCGCATGTACGGCATATCTAAAAAACCTCATATCATTCGGAATTGTCGGCAAGCACACGCCCGTAACCGAAAGAGCCGGAAAAAAGACTGTTTACGAAATTGAAGACAGCATGTTTTGCTTCTGGTACCGCTTTGTTTATGACAATATTGCCCTCATTCATATCGGAGCCATTGACAGGATTTGGCGAAGCATAGCACAGGATGTCCCGCTCTTTATGGACAAGGTATTTAAGGACATCTGCCGCCAGTGGGTCGAGTGGCGAAACGAGACAGGCAATCTGCCCGTCAAATATGCCGAGGTCGGACGCTGGTGGGGTTATGACTATGTAGCAAAAACCGACACAAACATCCCGATTGTCGCTTATTCAAGCGATGACGAACATGCTGTATTCGGCGATGCCGTCTGGTCTGATGAACCCACAGGCGAAGAAGCGCTACGCTCACTTGAAGAGCGAAGCCGCCTGTTCCGCTACCCAAACAGACATTTGTATCTGTTTTCACGTTCGGGATTTACACAGGAATGTGCAGACCTCGCCGCAAAATACGGCGCCAACTTGGTAATGTTCGAGTAAACCATATTCCTTAGCCCTCTTTAGTAAAGAGGGTGCCGTCCTACGGACGGCGGGTGATTTGTTCTATATAATGTAGAAAAATGAGCATAAAATTGACATTTATGCTCATTTATGGTATAATTTGTGGCGTTCGTGTTAAAAATAATAATGAAAAGATATATATATCAGGGAGGTATATTTTATGCTAAAGAGCATAATTTCCCGTAAAACCCTTACTAAAGCATTATGCTTACTACTTGCAACCCTAATGGTATTTTCACTTTTGGTATTCAACTTCAATACCCCGCAAAATGCCCCGGTGGCAAACGCCGCACCAATATTTACTACAGGAGTTCTTGGTAAAGTCTCTGATATAGACACCTCGAACTTTTTATTTTTGGACGCGAGTTTTAATATCAATCCCGCATATCCTTATGTAAACTCACCGAGTAATGACGGGCGTATGTGGACAGATAAGTCCGTCAACTCCGATCAGGCATTCATATACGACAGCACAGGCGGTGTTATTGATGTCGTTAATGCCACAGACGATGAGTTTCTTGTTACACTGTCGGCACTCAGCCAGACAATAAACAGTCAAAACATTATTGTAGAGCCGTCTGATACAGTATTTGTCATCGACGTATCGGGCAGTATGGCAACAAATACAGTTCCGGGCGACGGACGCTCCAGAGTTGCCGTTGTAATTGACGCTCTCAATGACGCTATAAATATGCTCATGGCAGCAGATGAAAACAACAGGATATCTGTTGTTATATACGGCGGGCAGTCGGTGAGCGGACAAAACCAGGCAAAGGTATATCCTATTCTTCCTCTCGGACGATATGTTATAACACCCCCCATTTTCAGCGTCAGCGGCACGACAGTCACTGTCAACAGTGCCATAGCAAGTCCGCTTCAAAGAACATTCACCGTTGAAGGCGGAACACCAACACAGCTTGGTATTCGCAGAGGTGCCGATGTTTTATTGGGAGTAAATAAAGGTTTGGACGGCGGCAACGGAACACTGTTTGACACAGGCGTGCCCGACCCCGGCGCCGCAGAGGGCAACGTCATTGTTACACGCAAGCCGAACATCATTCTTATGACAGACGGCGAGCCGACATATGCATGGCTCGACCACACAATGGGTAACTTCAAAAACTGGCAGGGAGTAACTAACACATCAAACTGGTATGATGTCGGTAACGGCTCTAACGGCGATATGGGTCTGACGGCGCTTACCGTTATGACAGCAGCATATGTCAAGCAGGAAGTACGCGACCACTACTACGGTACCCTTGCATCAAATCCCGAAAATGCTTCCAAGTCTGTCGGGTTTTATACTCTCGGGCTTGGTGTCAACAGCACCATAGCAAACGCAATGCTTGACCCCTATGGCAAGTCGGCAAGCGGACAGACAAATGCGGCTTTGGTAACTCAGGTTCACCCCGCCGGCGGCACAACCTACAATATGCTGACCGTACTTAATAATTTTGTTAATCCTCCCGCATTTGGCAGCGGGTCATTCCCCTACCTAAACAGAGGTTCAAGCTCAGCCCGCACTCTCACAACAAGAACAAATGCCGACGGATTTATTCAGACATGCAACTACGACACAATGTCCTTTACGGCTATGGACAAAGAAGGACTTGATGATGCATTTAACCAAATAACCCAGCAGATTGTCACTCAAGGTAACTATACAACAGATGTAGTCGGCGGCAAATCAGAGTTTAGCGGTTATCTTGCGTTTTCCGATGTTATCGGTGAATACATGAAGTTCGAGAGTTTTAAGGGGCTTTGGTACGAAAATAACCAATATAGAACACTAAATAGTTTAACAGCACCTCAAAGAACTGCTTTTGTTGAAAATTTTGCAAAATTCCAAGGCTATTCAGGTATCGGTCCCGGTGGCGATGACCCTGCTCCCCCGGAGTTCATTGCGGCAGTTAACGATATGATTGACAATGATTTGGCAAACGGTAATATCGCAAGCGGAAAGATAGTATATTACGCTAACAAAAGCAGAGACTTCATGGGTGCATACAACGACAGCACTCCCGGAGCAGGCAAGGGTGTTTTGCCCGCTCCGACAACACTTCCTGATGATGTAGGCACTCCGGCAGAAGCCGTAGCCAAGGTTGAGCTATATATACTCGAGGGTACAGGCGCCGATTCTCTGACCGGTGCTCCAATTCCACTAATGGACATTGTTTTCTATGTCATCACTGCCTTAAAGGACGGCGATTTTGAAACTACAGCGATTACAACAATTACACCAACTCTTCGAGCAGGCGATCAAATTGTTCGTTGGTATATACCCGCCGCGCTCATTCCTCTTCGCAGTGTTGAAACCGACCCTGCAGACCCGACAACAATTACAGCCATAAAAGAAGCCGTACCAATCAGAGCTATTTATTCTGTGACACCTGATGAAGACGAAATTAATACTAACCTTGCACCCGAATATATCGATGCCAACAAAGCACCGGGCGAAAACTCATATTTCTTCTACACAAACCGCTGGCGCGGTCAAAACGGTGCTGTTACTGCAGGCGACTTGGGCAATATGACCCTTTCATACTTTGTGCCGAGCGGTGATAACACATACTATAATGGAGCAATAGACGGCTTAGGAGTTCCAAAGCAACCAAATGTTACAGGGCCGACAGGTACTGCTCCCTTTTCTATACAAGCGTCACATTTCTATAACGGAGCATCCCGTGTTCAGGTCCAAAGGCTTGGAAACAACGGCCGTATAACCATGGAAGCATATATGGAAATGTATATTGAAAAGACATTTAACTTTGATGCTGCTTCACCTGAACTGACTGTTGATGATTTAGTTCCTATTACATTTTTAGTAATCGGACGAACTAACTGGATCAATCCGGACACAGAGGTTTTTCGTCAGGTAATTAATTTCGACCCAAGCTGGGAATCAACCACTTCGCCGGTTAGACGTATTACATATACTTCACCAAGTATAAAACTGCCACCGATACCGGCATGGTATAGGGTTATTGAAACAGGGGGATTTGCACTCAATCATGGTTACATACCACCGTCTATGGATATGGGACTTAATCTTCCGCTGGCATCAGGTGACCCGTTTACATTTTCTTTAGCGAACACATACATAGAGCTTCCGGAACCCACAGATCCACCGGCATTGAACCTCGACTTATATAAGCTGTTTCATGGTCTGCTTCCCGATGAAGTTCTCGAGCTTACCGGCTTTAGTCTAAAAATTTACGGACCCGAAGGTTATGTTGAAGGCGATGATGAATATTATGAAAATTCCTTCTCTCTTTCAGATGTTGCAGATGGAGCCGGCAGACCAAAACTTATAAGTATTAAGGATCTTACACCCGGACTATATTTTATAGAAGAGAATTCTTATGAAATACCGGGATATACTACGACTATCAAAATCGACGGTATCGAACAGACCGCTGATGATCAACCTTTTGAGTATGATTTAACCGACGAAGACGGAACTATAATGATTATCATCGATAATTTCTATGATATAATAATCTATACCCATGAGATTACCATAGAAAAACAAGTCAGCGGTTTGACAGGCTCTGACGTGGCAGGAAACCCCAACGTTCCGTCCGGATTGGTATTTAAGCTTGAAAGACTTGGTCTTGACAACGAAGGAGATGAAGTAACTGAGTTTTTGCAAACCATTCCATATGAAGATATGCTGCCGAGCGGCAGGATTACTCTTACAGGTTTATTACCCGGTAAATACAGACTCACCGAACTTGGCGGCTCGGTCGGCGACTTTGACGGACCTAAAGTCAGCGTTTCTATAGACGGAACACCTGCAGCAAACCCCGCAGAGTTTCCCATTTCTGACGGCGCTAACACGAGCATAACTGTCAGGTTTACTAATGAGTATGAACCGGAGCCTCCGCCTGTGACAATACCTCCCGAGACAACTCCACCAGAGACAATACCTCCCGAAACAATACCACCTGAGACAGTGCCACCTGAAACAGTACCCCCCGAAACAGTACCGCCTCCAACAACTCCACCGACAACACCCCCAGCGCAAACAGGTGATGACAGTAGTTTGTTGTTCCCGGTTCTTGCAATAAGCTTTGGTGTGATTTGTATTGGCGGAGCGGAGTTATACCGCAGGAGTATAAAAAAGAAAAATGAGCAAAAATAAGAACAAAGTGAAAATCGGAATTATCGGCTGCGGCGCAATCGCAGCCGATAAATACCTGCGTGCGCTGAGGGCTATTGAAGAAGCCGAAGTTGTCGCGTTTTGTGACGTGCTGCCCGACAGTGCCAAAAAGGTGCAAAAGGTGTTTGAAGCATCGGCGCCCGAGATAACATGCAAAAGCAGTGTCACTTATACCGACTATAACGAGCTGCTGCGTGACGCTTCTATTGACGCCGTGCATATCTGCACGCCAAATAACTCCCACGCTCCAATCACCGTTGCCGCTCTTAAAGCAGGCAAGCATGTCATGTGCGAAAAGCCCATGGCGACAAACTACAAAGACGCCAAGCTCATGTGCGACACCGCAGCCGAAGCGGGGCGACTTCTCACTATCGGCTATCAGTACCGCTGCAACCCCGCTCCCCTCTTTTTGAAGCAAATGTGCGAAAATGGCGAGCTTGGCGAGATATATTTCGCAAAAGCCCATGGTATACGCCGCAGAGGCGTTCCGACATGGGGCGTGTTTTTGGACAAAGAAATACAAGGCGGCGGACCGCTCATTGACATCGGTACGCACGCACTCGATATGACCCTTTGGATGATGGATAACTACAAACCCAAGGTTGTTGTCGGCTCTGTGTACAAAAAACTCAGCGACCACCCCGATTGCGGCAACATATTCGGAGCATGGAACCCCGATAAATACGAGGTTGAAGACTCCGCATTTGCGTTTATCACAATGGAAAACGGAGCAACGGTCACACTTGAGGCAAGCTGGGCACTCAATACAATTGACGTCCACGAGGGTATCTGCACTCTTTGCGGCACAAAAGCAGGCGCCGACATGAAAAACGGGCTGTGTATTGTATCCGACAAAAACGGCAGATTTACCGAAATGCGTCCCGACTTCTCGGACGGGGCTATCGAATACGCGGGCGGCAAGATTTGGAAGCCCGAGGAGCTCGAAGCCCGCAACTTTTACGATGCAATAATATATGGCACCGAGCTTCGTGTAAAACCCGAGCAAGCACTCGTTGTTACACAAATCTTAGATGCCATTTACGAGTCCGGCAAAACCGGAAAAGCGGTGTATTTGTAACTCAATGTCATTGCGAGGAGCCAATTAATTTGGCGACGTGGCAATCCAGACAATAGTCTTATAATAAGTATATTATCTGGATCGCCACGCCTACGGCTCGCGATGACGGTGTGGCACAATTTACATCTTTTCGGGTGCATCCACACCGAGTAGTTCAAGACAGGTTTTTATAGTCATGCGGGTTGTATCGGCAAGCTTGAGGCGAGCCATAAGCAGCCCGCGTTTTGCACCTTTGATTTTGCAAAAATTGTAAAACTTGTGAAAACGTGAGGCAAGCTCAGTAACATATCTGTTAATGCGTGACGGGTCCATATCACGGACGGCAAGAATGATCTCCTCGGGCAGAGCCGATATCTGCTTCATAAGCTCCTGCTCCGGTTCCATGACAAGCAGCTCGGTGGTTATCTCTTTAACAGTCGGCACATCATAGCCCTCGCTTGCGAGGTTTTCAATCAGGCTGCAAATACGTGCATGTGCGTATTGCACATAATAAACGGGATTTTCGCTATCCTGCCTGACGGCAAGTTCTATGTCAAAATCCAAATGACTGTCAGGACGTGCGTTAAAGAAGAACCTGCATGCATCGACAGAGATTTCGTCGAGCAGGTCGCTCAAGGTTAACGCTTTCCCTGTTCTTTTCGACACCTTGACAGTTTCACCGTCTCTGACAATGCGCATCATCTGCATAAGCAGGCAATGGAGCCGCGAGCCGTCGATATTTAAGGCCTCGCAAAGCTTCGGCGATGTCATTGTTGTCATAAGGCGGATTGCATGACCGTGATGGTCTGCACCCCAGATTGCTATCGCTTGGTCAAAGCCGCGGTCAAGCTTGTTTCTGTGATATGATATGTCCATTGCATAATATGTGAAAAATCCGTTCGACTTACGCATAACTTCGTCTTTTTCACCGCCGAGGTCTGTGTTTCTCAGCCAAAGCGCTCCGTCTTTTTCGTACAAAAGCCCTGCGTTGTCAAGCAGTGCAACAGTTTCGTCGATGTATTTACTTTTATGAATACTGCTCTCGGAAAACCACTCGTCATATTTAATGCGGTAGCGTTCCAAATGCTCCTTCATAAGAGCTACATTATGCGGCACACCAAACTCGACAAAAATTTTGATACGCTCTTCTTCAGAGAGTTCTTGGAGTTTATTTCCGTGCTTGTCAAACATTATTTTGGCAAGCTCTTTTATATCATCGCCGTGATATCCGTCCTCGGGAAATTCTACCTTGTCCTCACCGAGGCAAAGCTGCATATATCTTGCATTGATTGATTTACCGAAAACGTCTATTTGATTTCCTGCATCATTAATTAAAAACTCACGCCAAACGGAGTACCCTGCTTTTTCAAACACCGAAGCAAGAGTATCGCCAAGCACTCCCCCGCGCGCATTACCGATTGTCATCGGACCTGTAGGGTTTGCCGAAACAAACTCGACCATAACCTTTTTGCCGTTTCCGACATCAACACAGCCATAGTCCGTACCCATTTTTTCAACGGCTTTTAGAACATCACTATACCAGTTGCTTGATACGGCAAAATTGATAAAGCCCGCTCCTGCAATCGAAATTGCCTTAAAATATGTTCCGTTGAGGTCAATGTTTGCCGTGAGAGCTTCTGCGATTTTGCGGGGCGGAAGCCTCATTTCTTTTGCCATTGACATTGCATGGGTCGCGGCGTAGTCGCCATGAGTCGGGTCACGCGGCACTTCAATACTGCCACGCAGCTCGCCACCCTCAGGAAGTACGCCCGCAACGCGCGCCTGTTCACATGCGGCGCTCAGAAGTTCAATTATTTGATTTTTTGCACTTTCGATAAGGTTCATAAGGCTCCTGTTTTCACGCTTACTGTGGCAAACTTTTGATGTTAATCTTAAAAAGATTACGGCTGACGGCAACATTATCGACTTCAATGTCATAACGGATTTCGATGTTCCCGCTGTCATTTTCCATGTTCTTTTTGATGCTGTGCGTATCAATGCCCATCATCACTGAGCCGAACGGGGTGTTGTAGAGGAAATGATGCTTTTGCTTTTCGGAAAAAATCATATCCGAGCTCATTTCATCGCCGCGGCTGAGCACGATGCGGTCGGGCTCTACGGCAAATGTCGTGAGCAGCCCGTCTTGTCCGGTAAAGGGATTTTCAATATAACTAAACGTTGAAATATCGTCTGTTTGCTTGTATTCACCCTCGGTCATAAGCTCAAAAGCCTCGTCGTCGCTTTCTGCAAAAACAGGCAGACCCTTTATTGAGATTAAGACTTTTTTCATTTCTTCCATTTTCTTACTCCACAGTTATTTTCTTAACCAAATTTGATATATCGGACTTGAGGAAATTTGACGCGTGAGCCGCAAAACTCTTTGTGCAGTCTGTAACATAATACTGCACAGACCCCTTGGGCTGACTGTCTGCGTCCCCTTTTAGCAAGGCTTTTTCTTTTAAGTCGCTTGCGATAAATCCTGCTGTTTCGGCAGCGGAGTCCACAAGCCTAACACTCTCGCCCATTACTTTTTTAATTGTTTCGGTCAAAAGCGGATAATGTGTGCAGCCGAGAATTAATGTGTCGATATTTTCCTTGGCGAGTCCTTCAAGATAGCGCTTTACTATGAGCTTCGCCGCTTCATCATCCGGGTCGGTCCAGCCTTCCTCAACGAGTGGCACAAAGAGCGGGCACGGCACGGAAAAGACTGATATTTCGGGTGAGCAGCTGTGAATTGCAAGCTCGTAGGCTCTGCTGTTGATTGTCGCTTTTGTTCCGATAACACCGATTTTATTGTTTTTTGTGCTTTGAGCCGCAACCTTAGCCGGGGTTTTCACGACCTCATAAAACGGAATTGAGTACGGCTTTTTTACCTCGTCAAACGCAACAGAGCAAACTGTATTACAGGCAACCACCAAAGCTTTAATATCTAAACCGTGCAAAAATGCGGCATTTTGACCCGCATATTTAATAATTGTTTCCTTTGAACGAGAGCCGTACGGCACCCTGCCTGTGTCACCGAGATATATAATATCCTCACCCGGGAGCAGCCCGCAGAGGGCTTTTACCATTGTAAGCCCACCAAGCCCTGTATCAAAAATCCCGATAGGTCGATTATCCATTACATTGTCCTTACACATCTTAGTTTCCTATAGTATGTCATTTGACAGAAATATTCAAGCTTATTGTTAATTTTTTACAGATATTTTGCAAATTCCCTTGCTTACACTATATATATTATATAAAATGTATACATAATATATAAGAAACTGTGACGGGAGGGCTATTTAATAAGATGTTAGAAGGAATTTATGAGACTGCAGCATATATGCAAAACAGAGAGCTCTCGTGGCTCAAATTTAACGAACGTGTTTTGCTTGAGGCTAACCGTCCCGAAATGCCCCTGCTCGAAAGGCTCAAGTTTATATCTATCTTCACAAGTAACCTTGATGAATTTTTTATGATAAGAGTCGGCTCACTTTCCGACTCTGTGCTCCTTGGCAATAAAATCGTTGACAACAAAACCGGAATGACCGCCAAAGAGCAGCTTTCCGAAATCTACCGTACCATAACTCCCCTTTATGCTCTTGTTGACAGTGCTTACAAGTCTGTAATTGATGAGCTGAAAAATCACGGTGTTGAGCTGTTGAAGATGACGGATTTATCGTCACATGAGCTGAAAACCCTGCGAAATCACTTTACGCACAGCATAGTACCAATCCTCTCTCCGTCTATCATTGACGCAAAGCACCCGTTTCCGCACATACCCAATAAGCAGCTTCACGTCGCGGCTATACTGCAAAAGAAAAAAGGACCCGCCTTTGCTCTGATAGCTGTTCCCGAAAATACCGAGCGGCTCATTTTCCTTGACGAGAACCGCTTTGTGCTGCTCGAGGATATGATACTCCACTTTGCAGACCTTGCGTTTTCTAACTATCCCGTTCTTGAAAAATGCATCATTGCCGTCACCCGAAATGCCGATTTCGACACGGCAGAGGAGCTGCTTGACGAGGACATTGATTTTCGGCAGCATATGAAGGCACTGCTCAAAAAGCGTCAGCGCATGGCAGCTGTCCGCCTTGAGATTGTAGGGCCGGTCAGTTCCGAGATGCTGGAGTTTTTGTGCAGTAAGCTCTCGTTAAAGTCTGCACAGGTGTTTGCCTGCTCTGCTCCGCCCGACCTTCGTTTCGGTTTTTCCATGTCACGTTATTTTGATAAGGACAAATTAACTCCTCTTGTATGGCAGACCCATGTGCCTGCACATTCGGTTGCTTCATCTGCTATGTCAAATATGATTAAACGAGCATCTGTAAAGGATATATTATTATCATACCCGTTTGAGAGCATAACACCATTTCTATCGCTTATACGGCAGGCTGCCGAAGACAGCTCTGTCTTATCAATAAAGATTACCCTCTACCGTATAGACGCACAGTCAAAGCTTGCAGAGTCTCTTATATATGCAGCAGAGAAAGGTAAGGAAATCATTGTTTTGATGGAGCTGCGTGCCCGTTTTGATGAAAGCAACAATATAGAATGGGCAAACCGCTTGGAAGAAGCGGGCTGCCGCGTCATATACGGGCTTGTCGGTTATAAGTGCCATTCCAAGGTTTGCCTCATCACACGCAAGGAAGCAGGAAAGCTTCACTATATCACGCAAATAGCAACAGGCAACTATAATGAAAGAACCGCAAAGCTATATACCGACCTGTCTCTAATAACTGCAAATCAAGACATTGGGCGTGATGCCGCAGCGTTTTTCAACAATATGCTCACCGACAACCTTGAGGGCGATTACACACATCTTTGGGTTGCACCAAACAGCTTTAAGTCCAATGTACTCAAAGCCATAGAAAAAGAACGGCAAAAGGTTCTTCGCGGCGGTCGAGGCAGGATTATCATTAAATGCAATTCCCTTACCGATAAGGAGATTATTGAAAAGCTCGTTGAAGCGGGTGACACGGGTGTCGAAATCTCTATGAACATACGCGGAATTTGCTGTCTTGTCCCCGGACTTCCCGGCGTCACGGACAACATTCAGATTATAAGCATCGTCGGAAAGTTTCTTGAGCATACCCGAATTTTCTGTTTTGGCGAAGGAGCAGATGAAACTATGTACATTTCTTCTGCCGACCTTATGACAAGAAATACTCAAAGACGTGTCGAAGTCGCCTGTCCTATCCTCGACCCCGAAGTAAGGAATACGATCAGGTGGATGCTCGATATTATGTTTAAGGATGATACTAATGCATGGGAGCTTGGCTGCGACGGAAAATATTCCTTACGTGAAACAGTTGACAAAAATGCCCCGATTAACTCACAGGAGATTTTTACTCAAAGGGCAGCTGAGAATGCCGCAAAGATAAAATCGGGCACTTCGATATTCTCGAAGCTCAAAAGACTGTTTGGAAGTAAGGAATGATTACTTTGCGTCATTGCGAGGAGCCACTTGTGGCGACGTGGCAATCTCGCAATATAACAAACATCAACTGGATCGCCACGCTACGCTCGCGATGACCTTCTTATACATTCCCAAGATAGATTTTATCCAAATACCGTGAAGCGACGTCTCGAGCTTTGTACATCGTCTCGATTGGCGTCGTTTTTTTGTCCTTATACATAAATCGCGGGAAGAAGCGTGAGAGGTGATATGGGATTTTCGGGTCGATCGAAGCGAGCCATTTTGCTATGTCTTCAATCTCGTCTTCATTTTCGCCCGGAACAACGAGTGTGGTCACTTCAACATGACATGAGCTGTATGCAAGCTCAACTATGTTTTTGACATGCCGTAATGTTCCGCCGACCATGTTATATGTTCTGTCAGTTCCACCTTTAATATCAATGTTCATGGCATCAATGTATGGAAGTAGTTCCAAAAATGGTGCTTCATTGATATATCCGTTTGTAACAAGTACGTTCTTCAGATCGGTTCGCCTAACCAGTACAGAAGTGTCAAAAACATGCTCATAACCTATTAGAGGTTCATTGTAGGTATACGCCACTCCTATGTTGCCATCGGGTATCGACCTGACGGCTATGTCACAAATCAACGCAGGTGTCAGATAGTCATATCCGACATTTTCATACTCCATGGATATGGAGTGGTTTTGACAAAACGGACAGTGCAGATTACAACCGAAGCTACCGATTGATACAATCTTACCTCCACTATGAAACTCATAAAGCGGTTTCTTCTCTATAGGGTCTAAAGCAATGGATGTGACAAAACCATAACTTGATGCAAAAAGCTCACCATCTGTGTTTGACCGTGCCCCGCACTTCCCTGTGCTCCCATTTTCAATTTTACAGTAGTGAGGACATAGTTCACATACTATTTCCTTACTTTCCTTACTGTTTTTGCTTTTTGACCAGTATTTTGCCGGAATTTTGTCAACCATGTCTGATTACCTCGAAGCGTTCAAGGGAGATTTCTTCATTTTTTGATATCCCTGCCTTGTTTTTGGCTATGTCTATTTGCTCCTCTATAGTATCAACACCATCTAAGTTCGGAAGGAGCAATCCACGCTTGTTTGCGCATGTCACTATGACACCATAGCGCTTCACATCGAGCTCATGCTGACCACTAATCTTCTCAGGCGGTGAGAGCACATCTACCTTATATGATATGTATGGAAGTTCGTCATTTTGTACACAATTGAAGCGATTATCTGTTAAACCTGCCGAAATTGCGTTTTGAATTATCTCTGCAGCGACATTTTTCGTCGTTGGAGCTATAGTACCTATGCACCCGCGAAGTCTGCCGTTTTTATGCAGCGATACAAACACACCTGCCCTCTTATCAAGCATGTCGCGCGGCAAGTCATTGGGAATAGGCAGTTTTTCCCCTGTCGTTATTACGTGTTCTAATGACTGTCTGGCAAGTAACTGATAATCATCTTCAAGGTTACGGCTTTTGTTTGACTGCTCCAGCGTGAACTCTAAATATTGTTCTAAGATATTTCGGCTTTTTTCCGTATTTTTGGGACAAAATGCCGCAACTGCGTATCCGACACCAAAAGGACACTCATAAGATAGTTGTTTTGCGTCCACATTTTGGCAGTCGAATAGTCCTGCTAATATCATCAGTGAGCTATATCCACACTCCCCTGCCGCCTCTCTGACTTGCTCCGGAATTTTGAAAAGAGCAAGAAAATCACCCTTTGAAAGAGCCGATGTCACCGCTTCATCAAACACAGCTCCTTCGGGTGCGAAGTCATAAGCTCCGCCGTCTTTTAGCCTGTGTGACAAATCTGATGATGCTATGACCACAACTTTCCTTTTTAAGTTATCTGCGGCTTTGGTAAGGATTTGTCCGAGTAGGTAATGCTCAGAGGGAGACATGCCGGACTGCGATATCCTTACCGATTTATAGTCTGTATAAAACTTATTTATATACCACATGGGTACCGTCGTGCCATGGTCAAGGTTTTTATCTCTTTCACCTAACATACCCGCAGGAATATCACTTTGCTGTGCAACATACTCTATTTCAAGAGCAAGCTCCTCATCATACTCGGTGCTCAGCTTCACATCGGCTGCTCCGAAGCGGCCAAAGTCGCCGTTTGCCGTCTTTCCCGGTGAAATATGGAAATAATCAGCGTATACAGTGCAGTGTGGTGTTATATATATAATTGTATCGGGCTTTATTTCTGCAATCTCCTTACCTACCTCATTAAAAGCGGCAATAGTTGCAGGTATATCCGTTTCCTTACCTTTTCCTACCTCCGGAACAGCAAGTGGCGGGTGCGGCAGCGTATATGCTTTAATAACAGACATAATTTCCTCCTTGACAATATAATAATAATCGTATAATATTATATAACAATAAGTAAGGAAAGTAAATAATGCAAGGGAGGCATTTAACTACCATGATGGAAATGGCTAAAGTAACAAGTAAAGGGCAAATCACAATTCCGATATCAATAAGACGCAGGCTTGGAATAAACGAGGGCGACAAGCTGCTGTTTATCAATAGACCGGAAGGCGTAATGATGGTCAACCCCGACACGTTCCAAGGCGACGTCGCAGAGTACGCTGCAGCAGCCGAAGCAGCACCCGCACCGGAAGCACCGAAAAAAGCCGCGGCAAGCGCAGCAGCACAGGCAGCCCCTGCACCCGCCGCCGCAGCAGAACCCCCGCCTTTGGCAGCACCGGCAGCGCCCGCCCCCGCTCCCGAGCGCCGATATATCCCACCCATGGATGAGGAGCCCCAGCGTCCTGCGGCAGCATCAGTAAGCAACCTTGACCTTAGCACACTGCTCGACGACATCCGCTCCATAGGCTCAAAGATATAACACAAAATTAGCATTTGAAATAAGGAGCTGTTGCAAAATAGTGCAACAGCTCCTTTTCATATTTTATGCATTAAATGATGAAAATTAGTGCATGTTTACACATTACAGCATGTTTATTTTTCCTTGATATTTCAACGTTTTTGTGCTATTATTTGTATATTTAAGGGAGGTAATTTTCATGATTGTTCAACAAAGAAAAACACTAAAAAGAAAGCACATTTTACCAATATGCCTCCTGACCCTTGCCGCAATATTTGTTGCCGTCGCAGTATGGATAATCGTCATGGGTTAAGTTAGTATAGCTACTCTGTGTTGTGCATTACGCAAAATACGCTCAGATATTTCCCCTGCATTAATAAACCCTGATTTTTCAGCAGCTGCTGAGGCGCTTTCAAAAGCGTCCGGCAGCTTGCTTATTATCTCGCTCCCGATTGCTGTTACCTGCCCGAAACGTATACTGACATCCCTTGCAAATATCTTAAAGCCCTCGGCACTAATCTTGTCAATGTTTATATGCATACCAATTTTCATCCCCATGCTCCGGGTAAGTTTTGAGCCAAAGCTTCCGTCATAAACAGCTGTACTGATTAAGTCATACGCGGGTGCAAGAGAAATAGTACCGTCGGCATTATGCAAAAGCGAAAGATTTTTTGCATGAGCGTCGCAATTTCCAATCAAATAATTAAAAATCCCCCATTTTACAAGCATTAAAATGTCCTCAATAGGATTTTTTGAATATCTTGCCAACATTTCCCGAATTTTTTTATAGCCTAAACCGCCGTCATGCTCATACTTAAAATCCGACTTGACACAACATGCCTGACAAAAATCCTCCTGATGAATACGGGTCACTTCTCTAAAGCCGTTAACTTCTTTTTCGCTCATTACGCGGTCATACCTGCCTATAATAAGAATAGGCGTTTCGGGAAAGAGTATATCGACATTTGCTGTTTGAATGTCACACGCCGTAGCGGCTCTCAGGCACAAAAACTCGTTTAATGTTATGTGTGGATAATAATTTTCGAGTAGCCCGGGTTTTATTATGTGAGTTGAAGGAGCTCCGAACTGTGGGATATACCAACCTTTTTTAATGGTTTCGCCATATTTGTGATAAAGGGCGATTTTTTCTTGTCCGCCTGCAAGTGAAAGCCGCATATTTTCTTGCAGTTGCGGTATTTGCTCACGCGGGTTTTTTGCAATGCCCGCAATACCTCCACCAAGCGGTAAATATCCACTATAGTCAGAGTGCTCGATTTCGCTTTCATCTATAATTGTGACATCACCTGCGCAATCTCGTCCTAATGCTTGCAGCAGCTTCACAGAGCTTGTACGCGGCAGTCCCAATCTGCGGGAAATAGTATCCCTCGCTTCACCCTCCGGCAATAATCCTTCAAAATACGGCTGCACCCGTTCACATGGATAACGGGCTTCTGCAAGAGGGAGCGACACCGAAAGAGGCATCGCCGCCTGTGAGCTAAGATACTCGCTGTCGTATGCAAAGCCATAAAAAGGCTCATTTGCTTGAATATCAAGCAATCCCACTTTTTGGTTTTTACGAAATACACTCAGCCTCATAAGCTATCACCCCGTGCAGATGCAAATAAATCAAACCCGAGAACATGTAGTGTATCTAATACTTTTCCAACTTCCATTGTTGATTTCCCGTTTTCAAGCTCTGAAATGAAACGTACTCCATTGCCGCTCATATCTGCCAACTGAGCTTGGGTCATTCCAAGCTCTTTGCGTTTTTTCTTAATGAGTGAGCCTATATCAACGGCATCAAATATTTTTTCCATAATTAATAAATACTCCCGTACGGTATTATTTTATTGAAAACATAATAACATTCCCGTACGGGAATGTCAAGCATTATTTTGCAAAACATTCCCGTACGGGAGTATTCGTACCTGTTCTAACCTATCCTGCTTTTTATAATCGGGTATGGGGCGGGGCCGGTGTTCAAGAAAAATGTATGGAAGTCCAAAATATCAGCATTGCCCTGCATTTTATCATCATAATCATACAGCAGCAGGCAAAGCTCAATATATCCGAGCGAATATACAACAGAATTAATCGGCACACCTGTTACCGCGTTGTAGAAATTATCTACATATGCGGCATCTTCAATGCCCAAATCCATATAAAGCAGTTCGGCAACCTTGTCCTTATCCCAGTTTAAGATGTTCACGCCGAGGTCAACATGAGCCTGCAGCAGCATAAAATATGAACGCAGATCACTGAGTAGCTCAGCTTCCAAATCGCTCAGTCCCGCATAATAATAACTGAGCAGCTCCACATGCACCGCCCAACCCTCTGTATAACCCATGTTTGAGAGCATTGTACGGATAGGATGTGAGGAGTTTTGCCGCTGATGCACCATTTGATACATATGCCCGGGATAACCCTCATGCGCCAAAATTGTAAATAAAGTCAAATTATCGCTCGCCGATGCAGGGTTTACATATATTACATTGTTGTCGTAATTATCAACCGCCGGCACGAGATAAAACGCAGGGGATATGTGGGCTTGAAGGCTCTCATGCACTTCCTCAATGACATAGTTAATAGCATCAATTACAGGGAAGTTATACATCATGGTGTCTTTTAATATCTGCATGTAATCTTCCGCACTGCCGCCTTTGATTTGCCCTGTTGTCGAAGTCATGTATTTTCTGTTGAGCTCACTGTCGCTCATTAAAATCTCTCTGATACTCTCGAGTGTGCCGATACGCCACTCCTCAAGGAGCCTTTCAAGCTCCCTTACAGACCTGTCCGTTCCCACGCGGGTACGAAGTGTCGCATGGGCTAACTTGTCACCACGCGGCAGGCTTGCAATGCCGCCGGGAGCCGCTCCGACACCACGCAGTTCACGCATTGCCGCAAGCAGATTATCATATGCAACAAGTAAGTTTGAGAGCACAAGCTCACGGTTTCTCTCCTTAAACTCATCACGCTGCTGCTCGCTCAGCCCTGCATATTTGTCGATTTTATCATCAAATACAGCTATGACAAGATTGTTCTCGCGGTTTTCAAGATAACTTTCAAGCTGCTCTATCACACTGTCAACATTGGCATCACTCATAAAAAAGCCACGTGCCGCGCGTTCGCGTTCAAAAGCTATGATATCGTCAAAATAGCGGACTGTATCTTCAAGGAGTTTTAGATATTGCTCAATGTCCTTCACGGTGTAAAAATTAAACTCCGCAAGCAAAACAGGAAGCTGCACTTGAATACCGTTGAGAGGTCTTACATATCCCGTGTAATACATAAAATCGTCTTCACTCTCAGTAATTTCAGCAATTTCAAGCAGGCGGTATAAAATATCATAAATAATTTTCCGGTCTTCGCTCAAATTATTTTTATTAATCGCCCTCAGCTGCGCAAAAGTTTCCTTTGTTTTTTCCCGCTCATCTTCAAGCATCTGCAGCGTCATTATTTTGCCGTATGTCGGGGTTGGTCTTTCTATACCCATCGCTTCGGGGTCTGCAAGAAAATAATTGAGCGTAATAGAGTCCGAAGTCACCCAGTCGGCGAAAATTTCGTCTATCATTATATCGAAATTTTCTTCGTCGTTTACATCACCGTCCGCATTGCCGTTTCCGCCAAAACCGCCTGACCTGCCCCCAAAGAAGTCGCGAATACTGTCAATAAGCTGACATCCGCTAAGCAGCGTCAGGCATAATGACAGTATTATAAGTATTGATATTAAACGTTTATACATTATTTCGTTTCTATAAGTCCGTAGTCGCCTTGCTTACGTTTGTAAACTATCGAGAAATTGTCCTTGCTGTTTTGATTTTTGAACACAAAGAACTCATGGTCAAGCAGGTTCATCTGCAAAACAGCCTCCTCGGGGGTCATCGGCTTAACGGGGAACATTTTTGTGCGTACAATTTTGAACTCTGCGCTTTCGTCTTCATCTTCCGCCATATCTTGCGCAATCACCGGAGTTTTGGCTTTGTCGAGCGAACCTGTACGGATTTTCTTACCGAGGCGGGTTTTGTTTTTGCGAATTTGCCGCTCAATGGCTGCAACGGCGGAGTCTACGGATGCAAAAATATCGTGCGTTGCACCTGTGACGCGAAAATACGTGCCGTCGTTATTTATTGTGACCTCTGCGATATAACGCCCGCGTTCGGTCGAAAATGTGACTGACGCCTGCGACTCATTCTTAAAAAAGCGGTCGAGCTTGCCTATTTTCTTCTCTGCGTACTCATGCAGTTCGTCTGTACCTTTAATTTTTTTGTCTGTAAATTTGAATTTCATTGTACTTGCTCCTATCTAATTAGTCTTTTTTATTCATTTTAACAACTATCCGATTTGTGACCGGACGGTTTCTAAGCTCGTCTATGATTTTTTCATATGCTTCAACCTGTTCTTGCAGTTCGCCGACTTTTGAGTGCTCCTCATTTGGTCTTGCAGTCAACTCGTCGTTTTTTGCCTGAAGTTCGTCTATTTTTGCTTGAAGTTCATCTATTTTTGCATTCAAACTGTTGATTTTCTCAAGATGTTCGCTCTCATCAGGTCTTTCCTGCTGCTCTTGTTGTTGCTGCCGCAGTTGTTGCTGGCGCTCTTGCTGCTCGCTTAGTTCAGCCTGCAAAGAGTCGATTTTCGACTGCATTTCATAATGCTGCGCCCCTAATGCTTCAATCTGTGCTTCTGCTTTTTCTTTCCCGGTTTTATACTCGTGAAGAAGTGCCATTGCATCTTCCTCGGCTTTAGTATCTACCGAGCCTTTTTCGTTTTGAAGTGCCTGCAGTTCTTTTTCGGCTTTTTCCCTTGCTTTTATACTCTCGTTTCGTTCCTTTGTGATTTTTGTGATGTACTGCGTCACATCATCACGGTTAAACCCACCCATAAATCTTTTTCGGAAACTAACAATTTCACCTGTCATCAATTTTCTAATCCTCCTCGCCTGTATTTCCGCCGCCGTCTCCGGTCATGTCTGCGCCTGCCGTATCGTCGCCTGTTTGCCCGTCGCCTGTAGTGGGTTCACCTGCGCTCCCGCCCGGGTCTTCCGGATTTAGCGGGTCTTCTTCTTTTATTATATCATAAAGTGTAAGCGGACCGTTACATATTTGCGTATTTTCTCTGTCCCATTCGTAAAATTCTTCAAAATCCGCGTCTGTTTTTAGAAATGCAACTTCAAGTCCCTCTACCACACACATTGCGACATCAATGTGGTAGTAGTATCCGTCGAGCGCAACTATGTTCCATGCGTGAACCGTATCGCCCATGTATCCGAGCACAACACGGCTTTCAAATCTTAGCTCGTCGCATAGAGCCTTAAATGCCATTGCAAAGCCTTCACCAACCGCACTGCCCCGCACTAATGCCCCAAACGCTGTTGCCGCAAAGTTCGGCGGCCCGTGCATGTTTATTGTTCCTGCCATTGCTTCGTTAAAAACCGTAGACGCCATAAGGATTTCAACGAGAGAAAGCAGTACCTCGGCATCTGTATCACCCACTGCGCGCCCTGCATTTTGGCGGACATACATATCGAGATTACCGGCATATAACCGCAGCATTTCAGAGCTTTCCGTATACCCAAACCTGATTTCCAAAATCCTGTCGTCCCCCTCTTCCGGGAACATTTCCACCGTAACAAACGGCAGCATGACAATCCTGCGCGGGTTTTGGTAGTAAATTTCAATAATACGTTCGATTATTTCTTCTCTCGTAAGCTGCAAGCTTGTGAGGATAACGGCTTCTTCCTCGTGTCTGCTCATAATTTCAAGAAGCTGCGTCATCATATATCGCTGCGTTGACGCGGTTATTATCGACTGCACCTGCTCTTCGCTGCGCTTAAATTCGATTTCGATTTCAATCTCAAAATATGCGACAAGCCGTGTTGCCGTCAGTGAAATATTTGCCACCGCATAAACGGCAATCGGGTGGTTTTCCATGATTTCGCTTGAAATACGGTTAATTTCCTCTTGAACGTCATCATTGTCAAAATTTTGGTAACGCAGTGTCGTGTCTGCTTCGTGGGTTTCTATCAGCTCGAGCAAAAGCTCCGTAAATTCTTCAAGATTTGAAATCGAAATCTGCTCAATCGGCGGTCTTTCAAAGGGTGCGGACACGTGCGGTGTGATAACCTCGATGCTGTCCTCAAGCAGATTTGTACATGCTGCGGTAAAAACACAGGCAGCGAGCACAATTATTAAAGCTGCGGTACGGAAACGACTTCGGCTCATTTATCATTCCTCAATCAGCATTGTCAGCTGCTCCTCGCCCTTGTCCTCGGGCTTCAGCATGGCTCCCGCGGCGGGGATTGCCCGCACTCTGTAGCGCGACGGTTCTGTGATGTGGGTTTTATCAAGCGACAGGGCGCTTGTCATTGTCCGCCCTTTTTTGAGCGAAATAACCTGCACGCCCTGTGTGTTGCGTGTTGTTTTCGGTGCAAGAAGTGCGGTATTAAAGATAAGTGCACGCTGGTCGCTCGAAAATACAACAATTTCAAGGTCTTCATAGAGCGGCATAATCGTGTGAACTTTGCTCTTATCGCTGTAGGCACCTGTCAGTTTCTTGCGGTTGAGCTTCGTTTCGTAGCCCGACAGCTCAACACGTGCGGTTTTGCCGTTTTCAAAAAAGAACAGTATATGGTTTTTGTAGTCGCCGGGGTCGAGCACATAAATGGCATTTTCGCCCTCGTCCATTTCAAGGACTGTGGGCAGATAGGTGCCGAGGTTTGAGGCTTTTGTGTCTTCGAAATCACTAACCCGCGCTTTGTATACCTGCTGCCTATCGGAAAAAACAAGCAGGTCGTTTTTGTTCATAGAGTCGAATGCCAAGAACGCACCGTCATTTTCCTTGTACTTCTGTTCCCCACCCATTCGCAGTGAAAGCGGAGTGATTTTCTTGAAATATCCCTCACGCGACATAAAAATATTGACAGCATAATCTTCAATATGCTCTTGAGTATCGTAGTGCACAACCTCGTCTTCATAGACAATTTGCGTCTTTCGCTCCTGTGCGTACTTGCTGCTGACTTCTTTGAGTTCTTTGATGATTATGGAGTTGATGCGGCGGCTTGATTTGAGCGTAGCGTCGAGGTCTTCGATATCTTTTTCGAGGTCGGTGGTTTCTTCAGTACGTTTTAAGATATATTCTTTGTTGATATTTCGCAGTTTAATCTCGGCAACATACTCAGCTTGAAGCTCGTCAATGCCAAAACCAATCATCAGGTTTGGAATGACCTCTGTTTCTTCTTCCGTTGCGCGGATTATCGCAATCGCCTTGTCAATGTCGAGAAGGATTTTTTGCAGACCCCGCAGCAGGTGGAGCTTTTCTTTTTTCTTTTGCATTTGGTTGAAAACACGGCGTTTTACACATTCAACCCTCCATGCTGTCCATTCTTCAAGTATCTCGCGCACTCCCATAACTCTCGGCACACCTGCAATGAGAATGTTGAAATTGCAGGAAAAACTGTCCATCATCGGAGTGTGCTTCATCAGCTTTGCCATGAGCTTTTCAGGCTCAACTCCGCGCTTGAGCTCAATGGTGAGTTTTAGTCCCGACAGGTCAGTTTCGTCACGCATGTCGTTAATTTCTTTGATACGGTTGGATTTAATGAGCTCGGCGACCTTGTCGATTATCGCCTCTGCAGTTGTTGAATACGGGATTTCCGTGATTTCAATGAGGTTGCCGTCCTTGACATATCGCCACTTTGCCCTGACTTTGATGCTCCCGCGTCCGGTATTGTAGATTGTTTCAAGGTCGGCAGCGTTGTACAAAAGCTCGCCACCCGTCGGAAAATCGGGCGCTTTGAGTGTTTCGGTCAAATCACAGTTGTTGTCATTAATGTATTCTATCGCCGTGCGGCACACTTCGTCGAGATTAAATCCACAGATATTACTCGCCATTCCGACTGCAATTCCCATATTTGCACTGACGAGCACATTCGGGAAGGTCGTCGGCAGGAGCGTCGGCTCTTGCATTGTGCTGTCGTAATTGTCGACAAAATCTACGGTGTCCTTGTCGATGTCGGAAAAAATCTCAGCACATACGGCAGACAGCTTGGCTTCGGTATATCTTGAGGCGGCATATGCCATGTCGCGGGAATAGGTCTTGCCGAAGTTGCCTTTTGAGTCTATAAACGGGGCAAGCAGTGCCTGATATCCCTTTGAGAGCCGCACAAGTGTGTCGTAAATCGCAAGGTCACCGTGCGGGTTGAGCCGCATGGTCTGACCGACGATGTTGGCACATTTTGTCCTCGCACCTGTGAGCAGCCCCATTTTGTACATTGTAAAGAGCAGCTTTCTGTGCGAGGGCTTAAAGCCGTCAATTTCGGGTATCGCACGTGACATAATTGCGCTCATTGCGTACGGCATGTAGTTTTGCACGAGCGTATCATCAATGCGTTGCTCAACCACTTCGGCTTTTAGGCCTTTGATATTCGGGTCAACGGGTTTTTTATTTTCTTCTTGCTTCTTTTTTGCCATTGTTACTCCTGTTACATATATATTATCTAAAATCACGTGCAGATACTGTAAATCCTGTGTCATCGCGAGCCTCGCAGAGGCGTGGCGATCCAGATGATGCACTCAAACAGATGACATATAATGAAGATTTTTTAATTACTGGATTGCCGCGTCGCCGTGAACGGCTCCTCGCAATGACGATGCTAACACTTTTTATGATACATCTGCGAAGTCGATATATTTATGACCGTTTTCGGCGATATAGTCTTTTCTGCCTGCGAGGTTATCGCCGAGTAAAAGGTCAAACATATCTGCTGTAGCTTGTGCCTGTGCGGGTTTTATCTTGATAAGGCGTCTTGTGTCGGGGTTCATTGTTGTAAGCCACATCATCTCGGGGTCGTTCTCGCCCAAGCCTTTTGAACGGCTGATTGTATGCTTGGCTCCGTCAAAGCCTTTGATTATCTCGCTTTTTTCACGCTCGTTATATGCAAAGTATGTCTTGCCCTTGCATGTGATTTCAAAAAGCGGCGACTCTGCAATGTACACAAGCCCCATTTCGATGAGCGTCGGGACAAGGCGATAGAGCATTGCGAGTATTTGCGTGCGGATATGGAAGCCGTCAACATCTGCGTCAGTACATATTATGACACGGTTCCAACGCAGAGCGCTGAGGTCAAAGGCGCTTAAATCCCTTGAGTGTTTGTTTTGGATTTCAACACCGCATCCGAGCACCTTAATAATGTCCGTTATAATTTCGTTTGCAAAAATCCTGTCATAGTCATTTTTCAGACAATTGAGTATTTTGCCCCGGACGGGAATAATGCCTTGAAACTCCGCATCACGGCTGAGTTTACAAGCACCGAGTGCACTGTCGCCCTCAACGATGTAAATTTCACGCTTTTCCACATCTTTTGTACGGCAGTCAACAAATTTTTGAACTCTGCTTGTGATGTCGATACCGCCCGATAATTTCTTCTTCATATTGAGCCGTGTTTTTTCTGCTGTTTCACGGCTGCGTTTATTTATGAGCACCTGCTCTGCAATTTTTTCGGCGCTCATTTTGTTTTCGATGAAATAAACCTCAAGCTGGCTCCTTAAAAATTCCGTGGTAGCCTCCTGAACAAATTTATTTGTGATTGCTTTTTTAGTTTGGTTCTCAAATGAAGTCACAGTTGAAAAACAGTTTGTCACAAGCACAAGTGAGTCCTGAACATCTGAGAAGGTTATCTTGCTCTCGCCGCCTTTGTATTTGTTTGTCTTTCGCAGGTATGCATCTATCTCTGCGACAAACGCACTGCGAGTAGCCTTTTCAGGCGAACCTCCATGCTCAAGCCATGACGAGTTGTGGTAGTACTCCTGAACGCTTATTCTGTTTGAGAAGCAAAATGCGGCGGACAGCTTGACCTTATAGTCGGGCATATCCTCCCTGTCACGACCTGTTCTATTAGCTTCAATAAAGACCGGCTCTGTCAGTGTGTCCTCTCCGACCATCTCTGTTATGTAGTCGATGATGCCATTTTCATATAAAAACTCGGTTGTTTCAAATCTGCCTTGAACTTGGTTCTTTAATCTGAATGTGACACCTGCGTTGACCACAGCCTGACGCTTCATTACATCAAGAAAATACTCTACAGGCACATTTATGTCTGTAAATACGTCAATATCCGGCTTCCACCTGATAATACTGCCTGTCCGCTTGCCTGTGTATTCCTCTTGTCCGAGTTCTTTGCCCGGCTCGCCCACAACCTCGCCTTTTTTGAAGTTTAAGGTGTATTTTTTGCCGTTTCGATAGATTGTTACATCCATAAATTCGGACGAATATTGAGTGGCACAAGAGCCAAGACCGTTGAGCCCCAATGAAAACTCGTAGTTTTTGTCTGTATTGTTATGATACTTTGCTCCGGCATACAGCTCACAGAAAACAAGCTCCCAGTTGTAACGCTCCTCAACATTGTTCCAGTCAACCGGACAGCCTCTGCCGAAGTCTTCAACCTCAAAGGTGTTATCCTCAAAACGCGTTACAATTACAAGCTTTCCATAACCCTCGCGGGCTTCGTCAATGGCATTTGAAAGTATCTCAAAGACTGCGTGCTGGCAACCTTCAATTCCGTCGGAGCCAAAGATAACACCCGGACGTTTTCTAACTCTGTCAGCTCCTTTTAAGGAACTAATGCTGTCATCACCGTAGCCCGCAGTGTTTGTTTCAATTTTTGTCTTGCTCATCTGCTCTCTTTTGCTTTCTACATTTTGTTTGTATCATCTTGTAATGATACATTATATAGTATATACTCGCAATATGCAAGATTATACGAAGTTTAAGTTAAAAAGTAATAATGAGTTGTCCTTGTTGCTTGAGGGCAAGGATAATTTGCTTGTTCTCTCATGCAACAAGTGTTTCAAACCTTTTGACGGCAGCTGTGCTAATGAGCCTGAGCTTGATGATTTTCTTGCAATTGCAAGAGACTTAGGTGTTAATGTCACTGCTGCACAGCGGGTTGACTTTCTTTGTAACTCACATAGATTATCAAAACTGCTGAGTAACTTGCCTTACCAAGCCTCTGCAATTGTTGTGATTTCCTGCGGCATTGGGGTCCAAAGTGTTGCAGAGCTTGCAAAAATTCCGGTTTATACTGCCTGCGACAGCATTAAAGACAGCGGTAATCACGGTATATCCCTTACAGATAAGCAGTGTGATGCCTGCGGGCAGTGCTTTTTAAGCACTACAAACGGCATTTGCCCTGTTACGCAGTGCTCTAAGGGCTTACTTACAGGCCAGTGCGGCGGGTCGAAAAACGGAAAATGTGAGACAGATGCAGAAAAAGATTGCGCTTGGGAGCAGATAATCAGTCAAAAATCACTTGACCACAATGCTAATTCAAACGATATTATGCCTGCTATAATGAACGATTTTACACAGCTTGATGACATTTGTGTCTATAATTACAACAAAATCAGCAAGCATGATACAGCCGATTTGGCATTGCAAATACAGAAGAAACGCGACGAAAGCTTCTATGGCGGACTGTATTTGAAGCATCGTAAGGTTTTCTCCGCTTTCCTTACTTTACAAAAGTTTCCACTCCCCGAAAAAGTCGTTTTACCGATGTCACAACATGCAGGCATGTCAGCCGAACCTATCGTGCGTGTTGGGGATTATGTAATGGTTGGACAGAAGATTGGCGAGGCTGTCGGAACTCTCAGCAGCAGCGTACATGCCAGTGTTAGTGGGGTTGTAAGCGAGATTGCTTCATATCGTCACCTGACTGCTCAGCACGAAACGGTATGTGTAACAATCATTTCGGACGGAAAGGATAAATTGCATAAATCCGTCATACCGATACCCTATTGGGAGGACTTGGACATCTATGATATAGACGCAATAATAGCGGAAAAGGGTATTGTAGGCATGGGTGGAGCAGGTTTTCCAACTCCCATTAAGCTAAAAGCTCAAAAACCCATAGATACAATACTTCTCAACGGCTGTGAGTCTGAGCCGTATATCACCGCAGACCACAGAATTATGCTTGAATATGCCGATGATATAATAAACGGGCTCAAAATCATCTTAAAGTGCACAGGAGCAAAGCAGGGTATAATAGTCATATCCGACAACAAAAGTGACGCTATACGTCATTTAGAGGCAAAAACCGATGAAATAGATGATATTTTTGTTATGGCTTTATGGTCGAAGTATCCTCAGGGGGCAGAAAGAATGTTAATTGCCCGTGCTTTGGGTCGAAAGCTCGAACCGGGGCAGCGTCCATACGATGTCGGAACCATTGTTCTCAATGTCAGCACCGCAAGAGCCATTGGCGATGCTTTCACACGAGGAATGCCCCTTATAGAACGTGCTGTAACCGTCTCCGGCGAAAAAGTAAGGAATAAGGGCAATTATATGGTGCGAATTGGCACTTCGGCACTCAAATTACTGGATTATTGCGGTGTGGAAGATGATGCCGAGATAAGGCTTGGCGGCGTGATGATGGGTAGTTTACTTGATAACTTCGACGTTCCTGTCATAAAAGGCACAAACGCTGTAATCGCAACCTCTCGGAGCATTACATGGTCGAGCGACTGTATCAAGTGTGGACGTTGTGTTAATGTTTGCCCCATGGAACTGCTTCCTCTATACTATCCGCACTATGAAGCAACGGATAATTTCAGCGCAATGGCACAGATGAACGTTAATCATTGCATTGAATGTGCTTGCTGTGACTACATTTGTCCGTCGGGAATAGATATAACGGGAGCTGTACGAAAAGGAAAGAAAAACTTATGCTGATTACAAAGGTAAAACCTGTAGATGAAATTCTGCCGCTTGTCAGCGGGAGAGTTATTGCACTTTGCTGTGAGGGTTGCAGCGAGGTTCACTATCCCGAAAAGGACGTAGTTGCAGTGCTTAACAAGATTATGGTCAGCGGAACGGATAACGCTATCTTCGAGCTTGTATATATGTGCTCTCAAGAGCATCTCGATTTATACCTGCAAAATAACGCAGATTTATTAAATGAATTTGATACGATTTTGGTAGCTTCCTGCGGAGTTGGTGTTCAGGCTCTTTGCGGAAAAGTAAGGAATGTAAGCAGCGCAACGGTAATTTCCGTCTGCGACACCTTAAAAGTGCCCGGTTTTCAAGGCTTAACGCCCTTTAAGTTCGACTGCGCTCTTTGCGGCGAGTGCCACTTAAATGAAACAGCTGCAATCTGCCCGATTACCTCCTGCGCCAAGAGTCTTTTGGGCGGAGGGTGTGGAGGAGCAAAAAACGGCATGTGCGAGACAGACAGTGCAGTGGAGTGTGGTTGGGAACGTATTTATAAGCGTCTTGCCTTGTATAACCCACCCACACCATAAATGTATAGAGGTGATTTTATGTTACTGACAGATTTATTTAAGCAAGGGGAATTTGTGATAACCTCGGAGGTTGGTCCTCCCAAGGGGTGCTCGCTTGAGACTTTGCTTGACAGAGCCGATAAATATCTTCGGTGTGTCCATGCAATTAATGTAACCGACTGTCAGGCTTCGGTAATGAAGCTCGGCAGCCTTGCCACCTGCAAAGCACTGCTTGATAACGGGCATACTCCGGTACTGCAGCTGACTTGCCGTGACAGAAACAGAATAGCCCTGCAGTCCGACCTGCTCAGTGCCGCATACTTTGGTATAAATAACGTTCTTTTGCTTACAGGCGACCATACGACACTCGGCGACGCTCCAAATTCAAAGCCTGTTTACGACCTTGACTCTGTTTCCCTGCTCAAAGCTGCTTCAATGTTAGAGAGCGGCAGCGATTTAGACGGCAATAAGCTGACGGGCAGTGCTCCCAAGTTCGCAAAAGGCGCAGTTGTTTCGCCCTGCAGCGACAGCGTAAACGCTCAGCTTCATAAAATGGATGCCAAGGTTCGGGCGGGAGCAGAATTTTTCCAGACTCAGACTGTTTATGATCCTGAGAGGTTCATCAGCTTTATCAGTAGGGCAAAAAGCTTTGGTGTACCTGTCATGCTTGGGATAGTAATACTAAAGTCGGCACGTATGGCAGAGTTTATGAACAAAAATATCGCAGGAGTGAGTATTCCTCAGTTTATCATAGACGAGCTTGCCGCAGACCCCGAAAGGGCGAAGTCCGGAGAGACAGGTGTCGAAATTGCAGCAAGGGTCATAAAAGAATGCAGACCCTACTGTCAGGGTCTGCACATAATGCCGCTCGGTCTCGAAGACAAGGTACCCCAGTTGTTGGAGTGTTTGTGAGATTTTTATGAAATTTTTATGAAAAAATAGTAACAAAACTCTTGCAATAAATCACAAAATGTTGTACAATACACGAAATATGTTACAAAATGTAGCCAAAACGTTTGGTAAGAGGTGTGCTTGTGACAAAATATGTCATAAACGGTGGCAATCCCCTTCACGGTGAAATCGAAATCAGCGGTGCAAAAAATGCCGCTGTCGCTATAATCCCCGCAGCCCTCATGGTAGACGGCGTCTGCAGGATCGAAAATCTCCCCGAGATTTCCGACGTTAAGACGCTTCTTTCTATTCTCAAGGAAATGGGTGCAAAGATACGTGTTGTTGACAAACGTACTCTCGATATCGACTGCACACGCGTCGGCACCACACATGCTACATTTGATATGATGCGCCGCATCAGAGCGTCGTACTATCTTATAGGTTCACTTCTTGGCCGTTTTGGCAGAGCAGATGTTGCTATGCCGGGCGGCTGTAATTTTGGCGGCGTGCGTCCGATTGACCAACACATCAAAGGCTTTACCGCAATGGGTGCCAATGTCAGCGTCAGAAACGGCATTGTCACAGCGGTTACGGGTGATACACTGCGCGGTGTTACAATTTATCTTGACGTTGTTTCCGTCGGTGCTACAATCAACCTCATGCTCGGAGCTGCTCTTGCCCAAGGTCGCACAGTCATCGAAAACGCAGCAAGAGAGCCGCATATAGTTGACCTCGCAAACTTCCTCAACTCAATGGGTGCAGATATCCGCGGTGCAGGTACAAACGAAATCCGTGTTCGTGGCGTTAAGCGTATGTCCGGCGGATTTTATTCTATTATCCCCGACCAAATCGAAGCAGGCACATACATGATGGCAGTTGCGGGTGCGGGTGGCCGTGTGGTCATCAAAGACGTTATTCCCAAGCATCTTGAGTCGATTTCCGTCAAGCTTCGTGAAATGGGAGTTACCGTTGTGGAGCTTGAAGACTCTGTTATCGTTCAAAGAGACGCTCCGCTTCTTAAAACACATGTAAAAACAATGCCATACCCCGGCTTCCCGACAGATATGCAGCCCCAAATATCCACCGTTCTTTGTCTCGCAGAGGGTACAAGCACTATCACAGAGGGTGTTTGGGACAACAGATTTAAGTATGTCGACGAGCTTGTTAAAATGGGCGCTCAAATCCGCGTAAACGGCAGGAGCGCTATCATTGAGGGGGTTCCGTATCTTTCGGGCGCTCCGATTAAAGCAAGTGACCTTCGTGCAGGTGCTGCTCTTGTCATCGCAGGGCTGTCGGCACGCGGCAGAACTGTAATTGACGGTGTCAACTACATCGAGCGTGGTTATGAAAAAATGATTTCAAAGCTTTCGGACGTCGGTGCCGACATCAAAGGTCTGAGCGAACGCGAAGACCAAAGATATAACCGTAAGATGGGTTAAGCGGTATTCCCCGATGTTCCTTACCTGCGGTTTAGTTGGGCACGGCCTTTCCTTACATATATTTCTTTGCTTTTCTTTCCGTCATCATTTTTGTCCTGTTCGTCGACTTCTGCGTCTTCGACACCGACAGCTTCGCCCGCAGCACCCACAAAACCACCGACAGCATCCTCGCCAATGTCGTCCAAAACCTTAATAGTGGACTCTTTCCTTACCGTACCGATACCCCCGCCCGTCGCAGCCGACGCTCCTCCCGAAGCAGCTCTGTTAAGCTGCTCATTTTTATTTTCAAGCTCTGCTCCAAGCTGCATGAGTGCAAATGATGTGACAATCACACGGACGCCGGTGCCTGCAACGTCTTCAATCAGAGTGTCTCCGCAGCCAAGCTCCGTTTCAACAATCTTTGCATTTATCTCGTGCATAGCATCAGGTATTGCATTTCTTGCTATCGGCTGCTCCGTACGGACTGATATAACCGGAATGTCGGGAAACTTAGTCCTCACAGTGGTTGTAAGGGTTCTCTCCGAGTTGTCCACCCAGTCCTCTGCAAAGTCCTGACCCTTTAGGCAATCGTTTCCTGTCACAACCGGAGACAAGCCCGATCCCGCCATTATTGTAAGTAAACAGTTGTTTGTACAAGACAGACAATATAACTTTTTCATATCTTAGCACTCCCTATTTTGATGTTATTCAATCCGTAGTGTTATATTACTTTCGGCTGTGAGTCCTGCTGCGAGGTTCACAACGATTTTTTCGGTAACGGCAGGTCGCAGAATTTCATACTTTTGTGCAAACACCTCTCTGCCGTCCACCAAAACCCGAACAGTTGCATCACGTCTTTCACTTGCACAGCGGAAATACATCACCGTATCGCCAAAAAGAATATCATAGTCAATATACTGCGGAACAAGCGTAAGGATTTCCTTACCTGCTGTAATTTCAATTACTCTACGCTCCTGCGGCATATATCTTGAAGCACTTCTTCCGGCATTTTCGCCGCTCTGCGACACGTATTCTACTTTATCAAAAACGTTCATTGCATTTCCGCATGTAAAAACTCCGCCTATAAGTGTCATATTATTTTGGTCACATATCGGACCGTTTGTGTCCTTACTTATCGGGACGCCGAGCTTCTCTGCAATCTCATTTTCGGGAATAAGACCTGTGGATAATATAAGACCGTCGCATTTTTCGATTTTTTCGCTGCCTCTGATTGGAACTCCCGCTTTATCAACCCTGCAAAGCTCCACAGCACGCAATCGCTGTGAGCCAAATGTTCTTGTTACCGTATGTCCGAGTTCTAAGGGGATTTCGTACTCAAACAGGCACTGCGAGACGTTTTTGAGCTGCCCTGCAGGCTTATCTGACGGTTCGTACACTCCCGCAACCTTTGCTCCCTCAATTGTAAGTCTTCTGGCTGTAATTAAAGCTGCATCATCACTTCCGAGAATTATGCAGCGCTGCACAGGGAGCTGACCCATAACGTTCAAATAATACTGCGCTGTGCCTGCTGTCATAACTCCGGTCGGTTTTGTGCCATGAATATTCGTCTGAATTGCGGTTTTCTCTCGTGAGCCTGTTGCGAGTATCACAGACTTCGTTTCCGCTATAACAGTCCCGTGTCTATTACATAGGTTCATCTGAATTATGTTGTCATTGCTGAATATATCGAGAATTGTCGTCTGCAGCATGACAACTACATTTGTCTCTTGGAGAGTCGAAATGTCTTTGAACGCGTACTCGGGTCCCGTGAGCTGCTCGCCATATCTTTCGCTTCCAAAGCCGTCATGGATACATTGCTTTAACATGCCTCCAAGGCGTGCTCCGCGCTCTATAAGCAGGACAGAAGCTCCGTCAACAGACGCTGCAATAGCTGCAGCTATACCTGCCGGACCTCCGCCAATGACAGTAACACCAAATCTACTTATTGTCATACTCAAACCACACTACTCTTTTTAACGTTTAATCGTCGTCTTCGTCGCTTCTTTTGCTTTTATCTGATTGTGCGAGCAATACCTTTCTCGCTTTTTCTTTTATATCCTTGTCCGTGCCGCTTTCTTTTGAAAAATGGATTGCCGAGCTCTTTTTATGAGCTATTGCCTTAGAGCTTCCGTAGGTTATCTCGCTGCCGCTGCCGCTTTTGCGGATATGCTGCGGCGTTAATCTCTTTTCGGAAGCTATCAGGTCGTGTATTATAGGGCTGCAAAACGAACCCTGACAGCGTCCCCTGCCGGGACGTATACGCCGCTTGATACCGTCGAGCGAGTCGCAGCGGACATTTCTGCCAAGAACCTCTATGACCTCTGCTTTGCTGATGTTCTCACATCGGCAAACAATAATTCCATAGTCGGGATTTGAGGCAATCAGCTCCGCTCTTGTGTCAAAATCGAGGTCTGCAAGGCGTATTGGTGCTTTTCGAACAGGGTCAAATTCTGTGTTTGACTTTAAGGAATTCTTTCCGCCGAACAAATCCGCCACCATATCAACAATGTCAACCGCAATGGCGGGGGCAGCCGTAAGTCCCGGTGTTGAAATTCCTGCGGCATGTACTATATTTGTCGTCATTTTTCCTTTGGAAACTATATAATCACCCTCGTAGGTAGGAGCGTTAATTCCCGAGTAATATGTAATTGCCTGCTTTTCGTCAAGCTCGGGCACTATCCGCTTGCAACCCGTAATTACTTTGCTCACCGAGTATGAATGTGTAGAGAAATCCTCTTTATTAATAGTCTCCAAGTTATCTGTTCCTGCCACTACCGTGCCGTACATTGTACGCAAAACCGTACCAAAGACGGTTTTGGAGCGTTTTTTACGCCTGCCGGGCGGCTTTCCGTACGAGGAAACCGCAGCTCTCGCCAAATCGCCCGCATATTTCCTGTCAATTACCACATTTGTGCCTTTTACGGGGTGAACCGAGAAGAAACGGTCGCCTGCCATTGCCGCTATATCCTCACAGAATGCTCCTGATGCGTTTACAACCACCTTTGGCTTGATAGTGCCGCGGTTTGTTAAAACACCTGTAATTAAGCCGTCTTCGACCGTCATGCCTTGAACCATTGTGTTAAATGTAATAAAAGCACCGTTTTGTACGGCATTTTCTGCGAGGGCAATCGTCAGAGTGTGCGGACATACAACGCCTGCATCGGGGAAAAATAGCGCCGCACTTATATCACTGCCAAGACCGGGCTCTGCAGTGTGCAGGGCATCGCCTTTTACCACCTTGGCATTTTTCATTCCCTGCCACCGCCAGTACATCTGCGAGAGGAACATAAGCGGGCTCCACAGGCGGTTTGTGTAGCACAGATACTCCCCGCAGCGTCGAAACGGCACTCCAAGCTCACTGCACAGCTTAGCATACATTTGGTTGCCTGTTTTAGTGTACCATTGCTTTAAGGGAGTTTTCTTAAGACCGACACCCGAATGTACAAGCCCGTTGCAGCGCCCTGAGGCTTGCATGGCGAGGTCGTTTTCTTTTTCGATAAGAAGTATATCAAGCTTATAGCGTGAGAGCTCACGGGCAATGGCGCACCCGATAACCCCGCCGCCGATAATGAGCACGTCGGGTTCTTCCCATTCCAAGTGGCTGTCTTCCATACGTGGTTTTCGTATCGGCAGGGGTTTTTCGCCCGTGCACAGTATTTCGTTTACTACGGTTTCGTAAGGGTTTTCCGCAACAGCTAACATGCCTGCCGTAACTATGTCACTCCAGCGCGAAAGCTCGCCCGAGAGCACAAGGCAATCGTTTTCTTCGTATGCCTCAACCTGACCGTCAAATAGCTTATCTAATTGTTTATTAAGCTTGCTTATAGATGGCATGTTTCCCTCACTTCAGTGAGTTTCTCACCGAGGCGATTTTACCACATTTTGCGAAAAATTGCAATGTGACAAACATTCCCCGCTGCGCAGGCAAAAGGAGCAGGGACTGATGTCTCTGCTCCTTTGTGGTTAGTTATTTGCTGTGCTATGATTAGCCTAACAAATTATATTACCATCAAGTTCGCTAATTACACGACAGAAAACAGCATCAGCACCCTCACGAGCTACACCGGTCGAGTCATCAGCAAACCATTTATATGTCACGCTTTCGTAAAACATACGCATAGCTTCTTTTTCCCCAACCTCTTTGTTTTCTGCTATCATAGCAATAACCCGGGTTTCCATTAATCTCTTTGCTGTTTCTACAGAACTTGACATTATAACCCTGCTTTCATGTAATGACTGTTAAACTTCAAATACTTTAAGGCATCAGAAGAACAAAAGCATATTTGGTCATTTATTTTTTTTGTTTTCAATCTGCGAATTAGCTCGTCTTTGCTTATAACGCCTGCCTCGTAGAACTCTATAGAGTCAAATACATCATCGTTTGCAACTTCACCCATTACTACATCAAATGCATGATGCAAGCCGGGTTTTGCAGATAATAACCGTTTCTTTGTTCTTGACTCAATACTAATGGTGTATGATGTCAAATTTCTATGTAACAACACAAAATCCAACCACTCATCACTCGTACTGTCGAAATTTTTCACTGTTAGCAGATGATGCAAATCCGATATATCAAAATCATAAACATTAATAATAGGTATTCCATTTTCTTTCTTTGCTTTTTTTGCAGCCCATTCTTCAGCTCTATCCTTAAATGTGGTAGTGTAAAAACCGATGCCAAAGTCAAGAGGCCGGCTTACAGGTTGGATTTCAGGTATGTCAACAATAACTGTTGAGCCGTGATAAACAATCATAGACACATTTATCCCTCCGTAGGTTGCAAATATGCATATTCAGGTATAATATCGAATGGGGTGCTGCTTTCGGGGAAGTACCCTTTACTTATAAGCATTTCTATGATATCTGTCAAAACATAGAGTCTGCCTTGTGTATGCAAGGGTTCGTAGCAATCTTCAAGGTAATCCAAAATGCCATTTTCTAACAGCACTTTATAGCCTACATCATTACTTCTGCCAATTACTTTTGAAAACTCATTTATGTAGAAAACCATAAATCTCAATACCGGTGATATATTATTTAACAATGAACCCACCTGCTTTCTATTGAAGCTGAGCTTGTAGGCATTATACCATTTATTGGCTCTATTGGTCAATATACCATAAGCACCATACTTCCCACGCAGGCAAAAGGAGCAGGGACTGATGTCTCTGCTCCTTTGTGGTTAGTTATTTGCTGTGGGATTTTATGCGTGGGCTTTTTTCTTGCGGAGTACGATGACTATTACTCCTGCGGCGCACAGGCTGACTCCCGCGATTATCGCGATTATCCACCACATTGTGTTGCCGCCGCGTCCGCCCGGTGCGTCAGGAATTGCAGGTCCCGGTCCTGTCGGAAGGTGCGGAGGTGCTTCTTCCGTGCCGTCGCCCGGGGCTGCTTCTACCGGCTCAGGTCTGATTACATAGAATGACAGGTGGTCTGTTGTGAATGTCACTGTGCCTGCGGCTTCGTCAAACGTTGTGTCCATTGCAGTCATGTTGCCGTCTTCATCTAAGTACCAGACTGTTGCCGGGAACGGTCCGCCCCATGGGAGTGTGATTGTCAGAGTGCCGTCAAAGTTTCTGATGAACTGTCCGGCGGACTCTATTGTAATCTTGAAGACCTTGTCGCCGGGCTCGAGTGCATCTACTTGATCTGCTGACATCTCTGATTGCGGTGCTTCATAGAGCGAGATTGTGAAGTCATCGCCGCCGAGCTGTGCGAGCAGTGATGCTACGGCATCCGGGTCAAGCTGTATGCTGCCTTGCGGCATGTCTATCTCTACTGCAAGTCCTTCATCTGCCATTGCTTTGAGTGCTGCTGTGGGCACTGTTACTGCTGTTGCTCCGCGTACATTTGATACGTCGAAGTGTACTACGCCGTCTTGTGCACTTTCGATTAACTCTGCAATTACCTCTTCGTCCATTACAAGTGTTACTTTTCCTGCTTCGATTGTGTACGGAATTGCAACATTGCCGCCGTTTGAGGGGATTGTTTGTACGACAGGCTCGGGGTCTTCCTCGGGCTGATTACCGCCGCCGCCGCCTGAGGGTGGTCTCGGTGGGGGTGGTGGCGGTGGTGTTGGCGGTGTTTCGCCGCTGTCGCCGTCACCCTCCCAGATTGAGACTGTCAACTTGTCGATGTTAAATGGTGTTAGGCTTACCGAAGATGCAAGTCGCAGTATTGCTCCGTTCGGGTCAATGTTTTCAAAGTGCGCAGATGTAAATCTGATAACTGCCGTGTAGGTGAACACTCCACCTTCAACACCGCCTGTAAGCGGGTGGTAAATTGTTTCCCAGTTCTCAACAACGTTCTTCCGGGTTGAGAGCGTGAGTGCTCCTGTTGCAATACGTCCGGTGATTTCAATTCTGTACTCTACACCGGGTACGAACTTAAATGCATCTTGCTTAAAGTCGATACCCTGCCAGTTATCCCACTGGTCTTGACTTACAGGCACTACACGCAGTGACTTGCCGCCTGCCGGATTATCGTTTGTGACTGATAGTATTGATCCGGAGTTGATGAGGAAGTTTGTTTCGCCGCTACTTGTTGCTTCGACTGCACCGGGAACAAGTCCGATGTCGAGGTCTTTTAAGCAATCCTCAGCCATGTTGTAGAACTCAACCCAACCGCCTTTTTTGGTTGTGTCGTCAACTCTGCCGATAACCGTCAGCTTCATGCTGTTGATTGCGTCGGTTACATCCGCACGGAAGCGGTTGTTTGTTCCGTAGGCTTCAACAGTGCTGCTGTTGGTGTAGCCCGCTACAAATATCTTAGTTGCAAACTTACCGGTATTCTCATCAAAGAGCATGTGCGACGGTATAGACATTGTTGTTGTAGTTGCTACCGCACCACTTTGTACGCCGAGTGTAGCTGTTGCACCGTTACCCGGACCTACAAGGTCTGTCCACACCCATACGCGTCTGTCAACGGCATTTGTGAGTGTAAAGGTCAGTGTTGCACTTTCTACTGAGATGAAACCGCTTGTGGTAAGACCGATTTCGTCAAACTGGAGTACCGAGCCTACTGTATTGCTGTGGTCTGCTCCTCCGAGGATGTAGCTGACCTTGTCACCTCTGTTTGCTGTGGTTGTTTCAAGGTGCAGCGGCTCGCCGCCTGTTGCGCCCCATGAGAATTCCATGGTTTCAATCTTGCCGACTTCTTCAAGCTCACCTGTTATTAAGTATGCTCTCATCAGGTTGAGCTCACTCCAGCCAAGGCCGTAGTAACTGACACCAATCATACCTGTTGCAATTGAGGTTGCCATAGTTTCGCCGCCCAAGCATTTTAGCAGGTCAACTGTAAGCGTTCGTGTCAGCGGGTTCCATGTGGAGGCTGCGTCACGCCCCGGACCTTCGGTTTGGAACCAGCCGTTCGCGTCAGAACCTATTTGAATTTGCATTGAGGTTCCGCTGAGCTGTCTCGGGTCATTGTTTCCGCCAACTTCTAAGACAAGATATTTAGCTGAATTGAATTCTTCGATTGTAAAGTCGCCGGTGCTGACTCTCCAGCCGCGTTGTCTGTGTCTTGCATCACCGTGATGCATTGTCGGAATTCTGAGATATACTCTACCTTCTTCATCCGGAATTCTCGCTGATGTTCCGGCACCTTTGCGCTCAAACTCAAGTATGTCAATGTTTAGTCCTTGGTTCAGAGCTGCGTTGCTCGCTCCGTTAACACCGTCGTTGAGGAAGTAAAGTTCAATGACATATCTGCCTTGAGGTAGATAGATTTCTTTGTCTGCTTTAACCGGTGCAGGAAGTGCACTCAAGTCGCTGAAATCAGCTGCCGCCGCACCATAGCTCGGCTCTACCGTAAACATTGCAAGTATCTGTTGGTTTGCTTCGTCAACAGCATCCCTTATAACAACTCTTTGTGTTGTTGCTGTGGGATTGACCGCGCCAAGTCTGACTTCATACATACCTGCTTGAGCGACATTAAGCTCGTAGCGTATCCAGTTACCGATGTAGGTTTTTACGATATGTGAACCAACATAGTTTGGATTGAGTGTATTCGGTGCTCTGCCGCCAAATCTGTTGGCAGGTCCGTGCATCGGGTCGGTACGATTACCGCCGCCTGCTCCTGCAGAGTCCGGTCCGTCCGCATCGGCAACTGTGGTCTTACGGGTATAGAGAGTGTTGTATCTCTCATTTCCGTCACCCCAGTTAAAGAGCGGGTCGTCGGGGTCATTTGTCGGGGTCATCCAACCGATGAGGTCAACCAAGCTGACGCCTGTTGAAGCAATCGGGTGAAGCTCTCTCCACGGGCAAGGTTCTGTGCTTACGCTTGCAAGGAAATCGTCGAATGCAAGCATTAGCTTTAGTCTTTCCGCATCTATCTGAGGTTGTGTTGAAAGTCTCAGATTGTTGATGCGTACTGCTTCGTCAAATATCTTGCGCAGTGCTGCTATTGAACCTGTCGGGTATTGACCCTCCCAGCGACCCTCTGTAGCAACCGCAAGCTCTGCGGCGACTTGGTCAATGATGCGTGTTAATTGCGTTTTATTTGTGTTCGGGTCAAGTGCGTAGTATGCCTCATAGAGTGCTACATACGCTGCATGAACAGCATTGGGAAGTGCTCCCGTGGCTGCAATTACGTCTTTCGCTTGAGTTATCGCAGTTTGGAAAGGTGCCCATGTTGCATCTGTGATACCGTTTTTCTCAACAGTGTCCATTCCCTTGGTTATTGAGTCAAGGTCAGCTTTTGTGGCTGTCTTTCTGAATGTGATGCTGTCAATCAGTTCTTCACCTGTGGGAAGTACAACGTATGACTCAAAGCTCAGTGTATCACCGTTAATTGAAATTATTGAGTATTGAGCACGGTTATCGAATGTTCTCGAACCTGCAAATGCTGCCCAGCGCTGCCATGGCTCAATTGTGAAGTATTTGCCAAAGTCTGCGGGTGAGCCCATTGTCAGGTATTGTGTACCCTTCGGAGCAATGAATGTTCCCGGGTTCTTAGAGAAGAGTACATTTTCGTTTACATCAAGAACTGTGGGCATTTGGTCGTTATGGAATACATAACCTAAGGGGTTTACGCTCGTTTCAACACCCTCAATAAACTTGGAGCGTGAGTATGCATGGTCGTGACCTGTGATGATAAGGTCAATGTTGTATTGCTCAAGGAACAGCGCCCATCTTGTTTGTCTCGGAGGCATACTGTTTGAGTGACCTGAGCCGTTACCAAAGAGGTCATGGTGCATTGTGAGAATTGTCCATGTTGCACCGGGGTGTGAAGCAATCGCTTTGTCCATGAATGCTTTTTGTGCTGCGAGGTTTTCAGCATTGTTGATGTCTACGTTTGAGTTAACTGAGATATACAGTGTGTCACCGTAACTCATGTAGTAACCGCCGCCGCCACGGATCGGGTTACCTGTCGGTCCTGCGCTTCTGGGACTGCCGACAGTAGTTCCGTTATCGAGCCATGTGTGGTTCGGCCAATTAAATATCATCGGCATGAGCGACATGTCTTCATCATATGCAGTAATACCGTCTTTATATGTGCCGAGCAATCCGCCCGGAATATTGCCGCGGCGTTGGTCGACTGTGTCGTGGTTACCGACAGCTGTAAAGTACGGAAGACTGCGAAGTTCCTTAGGTGTCAACCAGTTGACATACTCAACCAAGTCATTTGCATAACCTGTGTTGTCACCTGCGCTGAGTATAAACGCTGCTCCGCCAATTTTATCAACTCTGGAAACCGCTCTTGTTAAAGAGCCTTGCCATGTTGCTGCCATTGAAGCGCTTTGGCTGAGCTGCGGGTCGGATATAACTATAAGATTATAGTTACTCGGATTTTTTACAGAGAACTTGTAGGGTCCTGTCCAGTGTTCTTCTGTTCCGTCACCCACACGGTAGGCATACTCGCCACCCGTAAGAGCGTCTACTATGAGTTTGTTTGACCTAAAGCCGTAGGCTTCATTGAGAGGTCCGCTACCTGCCGGAGCTCTGAACTCTCTAAAGCCTGCGGGATTTGTTTCCGGCCAGAATTTGTCGTTTACAAGTTCGCTTGCAGGAATGAGTTGAAGTACAGACTCATTGCCGACATGCTCATCAATTGATGTAAACCAACCGAAGTTTATTTCCGAGGCATTTTTGCCCGGTGAGAGTGTGATAAATGTGGCAAATGTAACTTCGGGCTTAACATCTAATTTAACTGTGCTGATTATGTCAAATTCTTTTGCGAGGTCAACTCCGCCCACGTTAGAACGCGCGTCGCCGCCTCTTTGGTCGCTTGCTGCAGTGTATCTGTTAGTGCCGTCGCCATTTGGTCCGGCGTTAATACCTAATGCAACATATATAACAGATGCATATGTATCTGTTGCTATGTCATAGAGCAGGTGCTGCGGAAGTTCAATCGCCGCTGAACTTGCATTTGAGGCAAGAGCGTCTGATACTATTACTTTTTCCGCATCAATATTGGCAGATGTGAGGAATGAAATATTGCCAACCTCTGCCGGTGTTCCCGAAAGGTCTGTCCATGCTAAAAGTCTTCTGCCGCTGTTGTGTGCAAAGCGGTAATCAAACATCAGCACGCCGCCGCTTGTCGGCAGGTTTTCGGGATTAAATCCGAGGTCGTCAAGCTTCATAACATGTCCCGTACCTGAGTTACCTGCTGTTCCGATGAATGTGACATTGTCGTCTGCGGGGAATACAATCCACTCGAGTGTGCCGGAGTCGTCGGGAGCCTCACAGCAACCGCTTGTGCAGATTTCGAAAATCTTGATGTGGCTGTATGTGATGCCTGTATCTCTGTCTGCCGTGTTATCTGTTCTTACGTCGCCAAAGCTTATTACAGAAGCATCCGCATTTCGCAGAGCAGCAAATTCTTCTGCTGTGGCTGTAAAGGAAATCAAGAAGTCTCTATCTGTTGCTGTTCCCGAAATAGGACGACTGAGCGCTAAAACGTTAGTCGTTGCAGCAGCAAATGTGCCGTCAGCCACCGACCCGCTGCCAACAGGATTTGTTGCGGTGGGAGCTGCTCCACTTTCCAATCTAAATCTTGCTTGGTTTGCTGTTGTACTTGCAAATGTACTCAGTGTACCACCGTACTCAATTCTGTATGAGTGACCTGCTTTTGTCATATTATTAAATGTAGTAAGGTGGAGTCTGATACCCTGCGAGGAGCCCGTTCTTGTTGCCGCCGTCATTGTGAGGGTTTTCGGAGTTGCTGTAAGGTTGCCCTCCATTGTCATGTTTCTGCGGAGCATGTGGGTTTCCTCACTGGGGCTGCCTCCTGTACCAATCAGATGTGTTACAGAGTCTTTCTGCATGTCGAACATTGCGTTCTCGACAGGCGGAGGGGGCTCACAACAACCTGTTGTGCAGATTTCGACAATTTTGAAACCTGTGTATGTAAGGGTATTTCTGACAGTATCACTGAGTGAATTGTTATCACCGATACTAATGCTTGTGTTTGCCGGAGTACTTGCATGAAGTACGCTTGCAAAATCAGCTATTGTTCCTGTTATTGAAAAGCTGAATGCACCGTTCGCATCACGGTTTGTACTAAGCCCTATAACTTGGTTTGAAGCCGTAAGACCAAATGCACCCGCCGGAGCGTTTACACCACTTTCAATACGAAAACGTCCCTGACCATTAACAGGGTCAATTATTCCACTGTATTCAAGTCTGTAAGAGTGGTTGGGCTTTGTAAAGTCGTTAATGAAGTTTTGTACGTTAAGGCGGAAGCCCTGTGATGAACCGCCTCTACCTTCCATGATAACAGTGTTGTTCACAACTGTTGTCACTCCTCCTGTTGATAAGCCACCGCGTTGTAACAAGCCACCTGCAAGTGAGTTAAGTGAACTTGAACCCGCACCGTTGACAGCTAAAAGTGTGGCATTGTCTTTGAACAGGTCGTAGATTACATTCTCAACAGCAGTAACACTAAATATTGTTGCGGTAATGTTGAGGGTAAGTGCTACTGTTTCGTCAGTGACACCGTCTTTAGTCACTTTTACTTTGAAGCCAAAGTGACCTGCTTCACCAAGCGGATTGGCAGCATCGCCCTCTTCAGCGGCTTTGAAATCTACTTGCAATACTTCAACGACTACATCTAAAGCTGTTAAGCCTGCAATCTTAGGAAGCTCGCTTTCAATATGTGCCCACGCATCAGTTGCAGTGTTTATATCTTCTTGGAGCACTGTTTTCGGGAAAGCATTTTCGATAAGACCAATTGCATTTGCAACAATATCTGCAGGGTCGGAGGGCGGAGGATTACAAGTCGGACATGAACCACAATCGTGTACATCATGTTCAAACATGTATAAATTAGCTAATTGGAATTTACCACTCCCTGCATTGTTGACTATAAAGCTGAGTGAGCGGATTATCGGAGCTGCATTACCTGTGCCTGCTCCCCACGTTAATGGTCCTTTCATTCCTAAGGCG
>WQXY01000005.1 GCA_009781515.1 Oscillospiraceae bacterium | reverse complement strand
CGGCGGCGCTCAGCCCACAAGTGACCCAAAACCAATTAGGGATGACACTCCCACGCCAACCCCGACCCCAACGGACAACATCGGCAGTAGTGGCGACGGCGGCAATGGCGGTGGTGACTCCGGCAACGGCGGCGATAGCGGCGGTGATAATGGCGAAATCGTCATACCCGACAATGGCACTCCGCCCGACTTACCCTCACAGTTTCAATCACATCCCGGCGACAAAGGCTATTTCTATGTGACCACCGACGATTATGCTTTTTGGATTGACCATACTAACCAGGTTGGCTTTGAGAGATACTGGATAATGAGCTTTGGTGCTGATGGGATGGCTGTAAGTTATTATTGGAAGGATGTTTACAGCAGTGTAGGAGAGGCTGAACAACGTGTGAACAAAGGGGAAAAAGGACAGTTTATTCAAACTGATAATGCCGTTTATCCAATACCTGGTTTCGTCGCCGAATTCCTGGCCGCTGGAGAAGATACTATGCCTCTAAGATTTGATAAAGAACTTCTGATAGGTCAATTAAAAGTTCAACAATGGGAACACTACTTTTCCATGCCGTAACCCGCTGACTTTCTATCCACAAAAAGAGGTTGAGTCTCATTTTGAGACTCAACCTCAAACACTTGCAAATGCTGTATTTTTGACAAATCACCCGCCGCCCTTTAGGGCGGGTTGACGTCCGCAGGACGGCACCCTCTTTACTAAAGAGGGCTTAGGAATGAAACTCTTTAAGTCATTCGCTCGTACGCTTTTTGGATTGCTCCGGCGACGATGCCGTAAACATCACATTCATCCATGTAGTTAACACCCTGCTCGGTGGCTCCGCCCGGGGTGGCGACAGCTTTTACGGTTTCGCGGAAATTGCCGATGTCGCCTGCATTTTTAAACGACAAAGCGGCGATATGCGAAGCGGTGTCGAGAGAGAAGCCCATAGCCTCGCCTGCTGCTGTAAATGCGTCTATCAGATAAGCCGCGTAGCCGAGACCGCACGCTGCAAAAGCCATGACCTTTTCGATAACATCGGGCTCGGTTTCAAATGCAAAACCAAATTTATTGAAAATATCCGCGACCTCGCCCGGGATTTTAGTATATGCGATAACCCCCTCGTTCGTTGCTATTGCAAGTGAGGGCATTGCGCGGGCTAACTTCACGTTTCCGATTTGTGTATATATATCATCAAAGGTTTCGCCCGCCATTAAGCTGATAACAAGCTTATCGGTGAGGGCTTTTTTGTCTATTAACTTGGAAATTTCCTCGAAAACATAGCCTTTGACGATTATGCAAATGATATCTGTTTCGGCTATCACTTTATTTATGTCTTCCATAGAATAAACGTGAAAACGCCCTTTCTTTGCTAAAGAAAGAGCTTGTTCAGATTTATCGCAAACGTATATATCATCAGCAACAACGTCGCCTGTGCATAGAAGTGCCGAGGAAAACGCTTTGCCGAGATTTCCAAAACCAATTAAACCGAATTTCATAGATATCAGCCTGCACGGGTCACTTTCCCGTCACGTAAGCAACGTGTGCAAACATGGACGCGTTTTGGTGAGCCGTCAACGACAGCCGCGACACGCTTAATATTCGGTTTCCAAGTACGGTTACTGCGTCTGTGGGAGTGACTGACCTTTATTCCGAAAGAAACACCCTTACCGCAATATGAACACTTAGCCATGATACGATTACCTCCTAAGATTGTCCGATATGCCGCAAGCAACATATAGACAGCAACGATGATAGTAACAGAAATAAACAGGAAATGCAAGCAGAAAATCACGAAAAACTACTAACAGCAACAAAAACAGTGAAAAACATTGCAAATCTTGGTGTTTTTCTGTAAAATTAAAGAAAAAGTGAAGGGGACGAGATAACAGTGGAAAATATGTACAGCTATAAACTTTCCAAATTGACAGAGGAGCTTCGTGCCGATATCGTACATAAGTCCAGTGATTTTGATAATGTCTTGATTTATACAGGTGACGTGCATCGCCCGGGATTGCAGCTTGCTGATTATTATGAGCATTTCGAACCGACCCGTATTCAGCTTATCGGACAGATGGAGTCGTCATATATGGAGGGCTTGCCTCGTGAGGAGCGGCTTCGCAAGTGGGAAGCACTGATGCGGCACAAAGTTCCTGCGATTATTATGTGCCATGGTGCAGGCATAACGGGAGCGTTGCAGGAGTCTGCAGAAAAGCACGATATTACAGTTCTCAGCACGGCTACCCACACAACCGAAACAATGTCAAAGGTTATAAGACTTGTTAAAAGAGAAATCGCACCTCGTGTCACCCGCCACGGTGTGCTCGTTGAAGTATATGGTGTGGGGCTTTTGCTTGTTGGAGAGAGTGGTGTCGGAAAAAGTGAAACAGCTATAGAGCTTCTCAAGCGCGGGCATCGCCTTATATCTGACGACGCTGTTGAAATTAAAGCGATTGACGTTAATGTCATTCAAGGGACAGCTCCCGACCTCATTCGTTATTATGTAGAGCTTCGCGGACTTGGCGTCATTGATGTACGCCAAATTTTCGGTTCAGGTGCGGTCAAGGATTATCAGAACATACACTTGGTTTGCAATATCGAACTTTGGAAAAATGATGCAAAATACGACAGACTCGGTATAACAGAAAACACTGTAGATATACTCGGTATTAAAGTGCCGACAATTACAATCCCTGTAAAACCGGGGCGTAACCTTGCAGTTATCTTAGAGGTTGCAGCAATGAACCAGCGTCAAAAATTCATGGGATATAACGCTGCTGTTGAGTTTTCAAAGCAGATTGATAAGCATTTGGACGAGAAATTAATGGAAATGAACGCTGAAAATACCGAAGCTCAGCAGTAGAGGAATAAAGTGGATATTAAGGTTTTGTTCGATGAACCGATGAGTAAACATACGACATTTAAAATCGGCGGAGCGGTGAGGGCAATGTATTTCCCCGAAACCGCATCGGATATGGTAGAGCTGTGTAAGAGTCTATATGAACAGGGAATAACACCGTATATTATCGGAAATGGTTCAAACCTGCTTGTCAGCGACGCGGGGCCGGATATCGTTATAATAAACACATCAAAACTGCGAAACATTGTGTTGACCGATGCGGACAATAACGAAATAACGGCAGACAGCGGAGTGCTTTTGTCGGAGCTTGCGGTCTTTGCATACAAGCATGAACTTACGGGATTGGAGTTTGCGCACGGTATCCCCGGTACGCTCGGCGGAGCAGTTGTAATGAACGCAGGTGCGTATAACGGCGAAATGAAAAATGTGGTGATTTCAACTAAAGTGTACAGCTTTGAAAACGGTGAATACGAATTAAAAGGCGATGAACATAACTTTTCATATCGAAATAGTGCGTTTTCAAGCAGAAGCGATGTAATATTGTCATCTGTTATCAGGTTGCAAAAAGGGGACAAGGATACCACTCGGCAAAAAATGGATGAGCTTGCGACCCGCCGCCGTGAAAGTCAACCGCTTGATAAACCGAGTGCAGGCAGCACTTTCAAGCGCCCAAAGGACGGCTATGCCGCAGCCCTCATCGAACAAGCAGGGCTTAAAGGGTTTTCAATCGGCGGAGCCGAGGTTTCAGAAAAACACGCAGGGTTTGTTGTAAACACGGGAAATGCAACATTTAACGATGTTATATCGGTTATAGAGCATGTGCAGGAAACTGTAATGAAGCAATTCGGAGTTATGCTCGAACCTGAGATAAAAATATTGACTTAAAGAGGGCAAGAAATGGACATTGTAATTATATCGGGCATATCCGGAGCGGGAAAAAGCCGTGTGGCAGCGGTTTTGGAGGATATGGATTTTTATTGCGTAGATAATATGCCGCTTGCAATGATGCCGAAGTTTGCCGAGCTTTGTCTTGCCACGCAGGGCAGATATGAGCGAGTTGCCCTTGTAACAGATATCAGAGCGTTAAAAAATATGGACGAGCTTTTTAAGACATTTGACGAAATGAGGGAGTTAGGCTGTGTCTTGAAGCTTCTTTTTATCGAAGCTGAAACGGAAACCATTGTCAGGCGGTATAAGGAAACACGCAGGCGGCACCCGCTTGACTCATCGGGCTCAAACCTTGAAGAAGCAGTATTAAAGGAAATTGAAATGCTCGCTTTAATCAGGGATAAAGCGGACGAAGTTATTGATACTACAGGATTGACACTCAGCAAGCTGCAGCGCCGCCTAAATCAACTGCTCTTGGAAGACAGCGAGATTAAAGCACTTAACGTAACGGTCAAATCCTTTGGTTTTAAGCATGGTTTGCCTGTCGAAGCGGATATATTGTACGATGTGCGTTTTGTGCCAAATCCATTTTATATACCCGAGTTAAAGCCAAAAACAGGTCTTGATGACATTGTCAAAGACTATGTTTTCGGGTTTGAGCAGAGCAATGAATTTTTCAAAAGGTTCTGCGATATGATTGACCTTTTGCTTCCGTACTACATCGAAGAAGGGCGGCGGTATTTTGTTGTATGTTTCGGTTGCACGGGCGGAAAGCACAGGTCACCTGCAATGGCAGAAGCACTCACGGAGTATTTAAGCGAAAAGGGTTATCCTGTCGACTGTATTCACAGGGATATTGATAAAGAATAGAGAGCTGATATGTCTTATTCGTTTGACACAAAAGCTGAATTATGCAGACTTGCACCCGAGAGCAACTGTTGCTCTGTGGCAGAGTGTTACGGAATGTTGCTTTTCGGGAACACCTTTAACATGCGCGAAATCAGGATAATCACAGGCAATAAAATCCTTGGTGAACGGATTGTGGCTTTATTCATAAATGCGTTTAATACATCATTTGACATAATGCCCGACGAGGAGCAGGAGGGCAAACAGGCATATATCATAAATGAAAACGGTAAAATAAGCCGCATTTTTGAAACATACGGGTTTTCTAAGGAAAATCTTTTGGCACATCATGTAAACCTTGGCATATTGGAAGAAGAATGTTGCCGTATAAGCTTTGTACGTGGTGCTTTTTTAACGGGCGGCGCAGTCACTGACCCGGCAAAAAGCTACCATTTAGAGATTGTGACAGCCCATTACAATGTGAGCCGCCAGACGTATTCGCTCCTTTTGGAAATGGAGTTTACGCCAAAAGAAACCTCACGCACGGGCAACTACATAATTTACTTCAAGCACAGCACCGCGATTGAAGAATTTTTGACACTTATTGGTGCTCCGATACACGCAATGAAGCTTATGTCCACAAAAATTGAAAAAGATATGCGTAATACAGTGAACCGCAAAGTGAACTGCGACACTGCAAACGTTTCAAAGACAGTTGATGCCGCCGCGGCACAGATTGAAGCAATAACCAAGCTCAAAAGCACGGGTGCACTGAGCAAACTGCCGGATAAACTTAGAAAAGCGGCAATGCTTCGGCTTGACAACCCCGAGCTTAGTATAAAAGAGCTTGCAGACATTGCAACACCGCCTGTAACAAAGTCTTGCATGAACCACAGAATACGCAGAATGATTGATTTAGCTGCTAAAATTTCGGTGTAAATAACATAATTATGTAGAAAAATGGTATAATACTTGACATTTGAGCTGAATTCGTGATATAATTCACGGTGGAAGGATATCCACATTTATGTCTGCAAGGAGGTAGATATGAGAGTTTCTGGAGGACTCGGCAATTTTAGTGGAATAAATAACCTGTTTAATACGTTGCATCAAGGCAAAGTCTTAATGCACGCAAACAGGCTCTCGAACAGTCGTGCCCTATTTCCCGAAAACATCGCACCGGGGAAAGGGTCATTTAATTCTGATGCGGTAGGGTATGTCAATGACATTAAGTCAGCGGCAAGCGGGCTTGCAAATGCTCTCAAAGACCTGTCCGGTTCAGCTTTTAACATTCGTGATATTAAAACGAAGGACGAAGACGGGAACGAAACGGTAACACGGGGTGTTGATACAAATCGTGTAAAAAGCGCAGTTAATGACATGGTTAAAAACTACAACAACTTGTTTACCGCTGCGGCAGAAAACACAGGCGACCCGAAAGCGCAAAGCCTTGCCTCGCGTACAATGAACATTGCAAGTGCCTACTCAAGGTCGCTGTCCGATATTGGCATTGGTTTCGACAACACAGGCAAAATGACAGTTGATGAGAAAAAGCTCGACGCTGCCATGGAAAGCGGCAAACTGCAGCAGTTCTTTACGGAGAACACAGGCAGAAACTTCGGCTTCTCGGCATCGCTTGGCAGACTTGCAGAAAATGTTTCAAACAACACATCAAACTTCGTGTCAAACACATTGTTCGGCAACTCTCTCGGCGAAAACTTCTCATACTCGGGCTTCGGTAACGCAAATTCGCTTAACACAATGCGTTCCGGCTCGATATTTGACTTTACATTTTAGTGTAATCGTATGTATAATTATCCCGCAGGGTCGTCATTACCCTGCGGGATTAATATGCCCTCGTAGTAAAACGGATATTACAAGCCCCTCCTAAGGGTTAGTTGCAGGTTCGATTCCTGCCGAGGGTGCCAAAGTTGAACAAATGACAACTCTTACTTTTAGTGAACAGAAGTAAAAGTTGTCATTTTCATCGATATAAAATAATAAATTTTTAGATACTAAGACGTTGACATAGTCAATAAAAGCAAAAGTATATTAATATGAAATAAAATAAATAATTGCATGTATAATATATCAAATGGCAAACATGGCAGTTGCGAGAAATAACATATTGACAAAATAAACATGAAGTGATAAAATAATATAAAATGAGAAAGGGTAACGAATATGTCAGAAATCAAGTGGAAACAAGTTAGTGTGAAACAAGTTCCAGGGAGAGGGAGCGAGGCATTTGCAACAGTTGGGCAAGGACGTGTATCGTTAAGTGCATCAGCATGCAATATGATTGAAGATATCTATGAGTATAACTATATTGAAGCCCACGCTGGTAAGGTTAATGATATAACAGAAAAAATAGGGTTACGTTTTAGTAAAACAAAAACACCTAATAGTTTATGTTATTCACGAAGAAAATATAAAAATAAGCTTGTCGGAGGACTTGAAGTTCGATCAAAAGCCTTAATTGCAGAGTTTTATGGAAAAACAAAAGATAATAAGTCAACACGTCATCCAGTTGAAATAATAGATGATACTATGATAGCTATTGACATCACAAGAGAGTTATAATATAGTATTAGTTAAGATAACAATGTCAATGAGTTGCTATGATGAATTAATAACAAAAAAGGAAAGATAATGCCTGTATCAGAAGCCCAACATGTTAAAGACCAAATAAGAGATAATCAAACAAATCTCAACGCGTTACCTATTGTAGCAACATATTCTTGTGATAATATTGATACGAGTAAGTACGGTTGGAAAGGGCGTTTAAAAACTGAACTAGTAGAATATTATAAGAAAATAGGCACAAAAATCAATAGGCGTGGTTTTGGTGATGTAATTATAACTAAACGCATAATTAATAATGCTTTAGAATATATTCATACAGAGGGTACCGCAATAGCATTCTACGTCGCACATAAAATCATAAAACAGGGCATTATTATTGGTTATCATACAAACCATAAAGATAGAAGATTAGACACAATAACATTTGCTGCGCCGGTAGAACTTAACGACAAACGAGGCAATATGGCTGTAGTAATTAAAATTGCCGGAAGAAATATATATAAAACACACAGCATACTGACACCTGAAGGTAAACTTTTCTTATTAAATTAATACATAACAAACACATACGGGAACCGACAAAGATAACCGAAGTCAGAGCCTGTCTACCTCATATGTGTTTATTACTTGCATTCTACCATACAAATCTACAGATTTCAATACTTTTCTTTGAATTTGTGCAAATTATTTCACAATAGTATAATTATCGTTATACCGTTGCCACCCACATAATTATTCGCCTTTCGCGACAACGGGCGTACCAGTTGCTCTCCTCGCCTCAGGCTTTGCGGGCAACACTTCTTCTGAGCATATCAAATTTCTGTACAGGTACATCGACTTTCAGCTGTATTTTTTGCTTCGGGTGCGAAGCGGACTTAATACGCACTCCGTTTTCACCTAACATGGTTTCAACTTCCTGCGTAAAAGTTTCGCCGGAAGCCCTTATTATGTCAATTTTTTCGCCAACTTCAAATTTATTTCGCTGCTCTGCAACGCAAAACCCCGTGCTTTCATCATAACTGTCAATTATTGCCAAATAATCCTGAATTCTGACTTGCTCACAGTCGTAATAAGCGTGGTCTTCACCTGTCACTTTGCCATAGAAAAAACCTGTGGTATATTCCCTATGGCTCATTTTGGACAGCTCGCTTTGATAATATGGTATTTTGCTTGTGTAAAGTTCGGGGTCGTCGAAATAATCATCAATAGCCTCGCGATATATTTTCGTTACAATGCCAACGTAATAAGAAGATTTCATCCGCCCCTCAATCTTATAACTATCAATGCCCGCATTAACAAGGCCGGGAATGTGGGCAATCATGTTCAAATCTTTGGAACTGAAAATATATGCACCATGCTCATCTTCATACACAGGGATTGCATCGCCCGATTTTTCTTCAACCACCATATAACTCCATCTGCAAGGCTGGCTGCAATGTCCTCTGTTTGCATCTCTGTCATTCATGAAATTGCTTATCAAGCATCGACCGGAGTAAGCCATGCACATAGAGCCGTGCACAAATGTTTCCAGCTCTATGTTTGGCACTTTCATTTTTATTTCTTTTATTTCTTCAAGACAGAGTTCTCTTGCGAGAATTATTCGCTGCGCTCCAAGCCGCTCCCAAAATGCGGCGCTCGCATGATTTGTTACGTTAGCTTGCGTAGAAATATGAATGTCAGTTTTTGGTGCAGCCCTCTTTGCCAAATCAAAAACACCAAGGTCGGATATTATGAGTGCATCTGCATTTAAGCGTTCAAGTTCCCTGAAATATTTCTCCATTTCAACCAAATCTTCATTATGAGCGCAGATATTCGCGGTTATATAAACCTTTTTTCCAAGTAAGTGGGCGTGCTTAATTCCCTCTTCTATCTCGTCAATAGTGAAATTGTCGGCTTTTGACCGCATACCAAAGGCTTTGCCGCCCAAGTACACACTGTCTGCTCCGTAGGCAAAAGCAACTTTTAATCTTTCAATATCCCCTGCAGGAGATAAAAGTTCAGGTTTTTTCATAATCGCCTTTCTGTACGCTAACTATCAAGCTGTGATATATGTGACATCTTAGCTGAAACGGTTAGGTTTAGCAAGGCGATATAGAAAATATTTACAATATAAAGGTTAAACTGTAAGGGAAGTTCCTGCCGAGGGGATATCACCGCTTCATGGGGAGTTGCAACGTCTCGACTTGAATGACAGAGTTAATCTTACTGAGACATATGGAAAAACATTTTTCTATTTTTAATTAATAACCGTTTGCTTCTGCACCATAAATAGCTTGGGAGTTAGTAAAACCATCAAAAACTAATTGATTTATTAAACTATCACGAGAAAACGCCATCATATCTAGATAAGTTTTTGCTTTTTTTGCTGCTTGTTCATTCCAGTCTGCACCGCAGTTATCTGCACCATGCTTAGCTTGTGTACTGGTGAACTTGTCATGTTCAAGTTGACCAACTAAGCCTCTGTGAGAAAAAGGCATAATTTTCATGTAATCTCTTGCCCTCTTCAAAGCTTGTTCATTCCAGTCTGCACCGCAATTATCTACGCCATAAATAGCATCTTCGCGAGTAAACCTATCAAATTCTAACTGTGCAACTAAGCCATCACGAGAAAACGCCATTATACGTAAGTATTCATTTGCTTTTCTTAAAGCATTACTTTGGCTTGTTGTGACAGAAGAAGATGGCGGAGGCGCTGGGGTAGGTGTTGTTGTACCAGGTGTTGGGGTAGGTGTCGGAGTACCAGGCGCTGGGGTAGGTGTTGTTGCGCTAGGTGTGGGGGTAGGTATTGGAGTACCAGGCGTTGGGGAAGGTGTTGTTACGCTGGGCGTCTGGGTAGGTATTATGTTTCCTTTTTGATCTTCTTCGTATTGTGTTGCGGCAATCATAACTCCGAGATCATCATCTTCAAAAAGAGGGAAATAAACTTCGTCAGCATATTTCAAACGTAAAACAAATATAATTGGTGTATCATTAAAAACACCGGAAACTCCTTGATATGCACCAAAAATAGTTATTGAATCGCCTATGTTTATAGGCATTTTTTCTGTATTAATTGAAGTAATTAACCATTCATTTCCACCATCATTGACTGTATATAAATAAATGGATTCTAATATTTCTTCTGTATCTACTATGCCTTCCACGCGTAACAATGTTCCACCAAGTCCGTTTTCAGATGCAGGAGTTGTATATTTATCGTAATCATCATCAATGTAAAGTCTTTCCCATACTGGGGGGCTGATTTTTCTTAATGATATTTGAACCGTGTTATCGACTCCTATAAACACCATTTCAGTGTCTCCGTTTGTTGATGTAACCGCACCTTCATCTATATCGATTACAACGAACCCAAAGCGCGCCATCAACAACCCATATTCGTAACCAGAGTCATAATTGGAATCGATACTGGAAACATCATACTCATAAACTATGTAATCGCCATCTAAAAAAATACGAGTTTCGACAATATTATTTAATAAACCAAAACGTGGAACATAAGGAAACTTTGGATAATAAGGTGAAATTTCATCAACTAAAGGAGTAAAAGATTCAAGTGTATCTTCTATTGCTGGTGGTGACGTTAGCAGAGGTGATGGAGTCGCATCATAGTCATCAGTTATGCTTGTACTAGTACATGCAGCAAGAATAATAGTTATAGTAAATATAAGAAAAAATAGTTTGCTTCTATGTATCATTTTTAACACTCCTATAAAAACATGTGTTTTTTTCGTACGTGCATTTTGATTTAAAGTTATCCGCCAAAAACGCACAGTGCCCGTTGATAGAACAGTCATTGATAATACTTAAACATTATTGCTTAACAGAGCATTACAATCGTGACAAACATGCTACAAAAAGTAGTAGCACACCGACAAGAAAACATACAAGACCAGCTATTTTGCCCATTCTTCTATCTTCTGCTTTTGGTGATGGACAACCACACTTAACGCACTTATCAGCCTTTTCGCTTAGTTCATTTTTGCATTCTTTACATTCTATAAGAGCCATTTATGTAACCTCCATTAAGACTATATCTTCAAATATTTTCGCTGTCCGAGTTTTGTTTTATCAAGAATTTTCATATGATACGCTCCATCTTTTTTTGCATACCTATAGTAGAATCTACGTCCAATACCTGCACGTAGATGACCTGCCATTTCAAACCATTCATCTTTTACAAATAAGTCTTGAATAATAAACACAGTACCGGATTTCAATTTGCGAACTTCTGATATTGCGTGTGTCAACATTGCTTCTTTGTCGTTTTCTGTTATTACTTGAGTGTTCATTGATATATTGTTCCCTCCATTTTTATTGAAATAAATATTTCTCATGGGAAACGAAAAGTGCCGTGTACCAGCTGTTCTACAGAACAGCTATCACATACACAGCACATTTTGTGCGTCACAACCGACTACTTACATTGTTACGCTTGCGATATAATGCAAAGCATTGTAAAATAGTCCTTGTGGTATTTCGAAAGAAATTGTGTACGTAGCTATGATACGTATGCAGGGCGAGGAGGGTTGCACCCCTTCTCGTCTGCCGCCGAAGTCTTGCTTGCAAGACTTTATAGTCGGCGAGGCACTTTCGTTTCCAAATTCAGTATATATTGCAGACATTATAAAATCAAGTATTTTATCAGAATATATTGCTATATCATGTTGTATATGGAGAGTAGCAAATGTCTATATCCGAAGCTCAATATATTAAAGACCAGATTAGAGACAATCAAGATAATCTCAATAACATGGATATTGTTGGTACTGCGGTTGTCATCAATATAAATGTGACAGTAGAGAACTGGAAAGAATTACTAAAACCACAGCTATACAAACATTTTCAAACGCTTGGCAATAGTGTAAACAGGCAGAATTTTGGTGATGTATCATTTTCTGTAAATGATATAAACAAGTCTTTAGGTTATGTAAAAACCGAAAGTGAAGCTGCGGCATATTTTGTCGCACATAAGGTCATTAAACAAGGTGTTGAAATTGGTCAACACATTAATCATAAAAATAGGAATGTTGATACTATTACATTTGGTGCTCCGGTAGAAATTAACGGAGTGCGAGGAAATATGGCAGTTGTAATAAAAATTGCCGGAAAAAACCGTTATAAGACCCACAAGATATTAACTCCTGACGGTAATATGATTAGTTTTTAACGACAATAACAAAGCACATATGGGAAACGGTGTAGTTAGCAAGTGCCAGAGCCACCCAACCGCATATGTACCTGTTAAAAACAATATAGCATATTAGTTACGAAATGACAACACTTTTGTAAAAAAAATATCACGTGAAATGAGGTATAACAGAATATGGAAAGTACACAGAAAAAGCCGATTGTTCTCGCGATTGATGACTCCGACGATATCTTACTGATGCTTCAATTACTTTTGGAAGAAAAGTACGAAATCCGCACGCTTTCGCAGCCTGCTAAATTAAAGGAAATGTTAGCGGAATTGACGCCGGACTTGTTCCTGTTAGACTACAATATGCCGGAGCTCACGGGCTTCGATTTAATGCCGATTATCCGCTCATTTCCAAAGCATAAGAGCACACCCGTCATATACCTGACAGGCGTGTGTTCAGCGGACTTTTTTACAGTTGCAACCCGTCTTGGTGCATGTGACTATATAATGAAACCGATTGATGCGGAAAAACTGAACGATAAAATCGAAAAACACATCAAAGCGTAAACGTGGCAGGCGGAGGAAGTAATCATATGCCGAAATACCACCTTGCGATTGATATCGGAGCGTCAAGCGGGCGGCACATTCTCGGATGGCTTGATGCCGACGGACAGATGCAAATCGAAGAAGTCTATCGCTTTCCAAACGAGATTATACAAGTAAACGGGAGCGACTGTTGGGACTTGGAGTTGCTGTTTTCGCATATCATAAAAGGTATGCGGGTATGTGCCGACATCTCTAAAATCCCGTGCTCTGTGGGAATTGACACGTGGGGTGTTGATTTTGTTTTATTGGACATAAACGGTGAAATAATTGGCGATACCGTGTGCTATCGCGACAAACGAACTGACGGTATTGAAAAAGAAGTGTTTAAGCATATCGGCGAAAGTGAGTTATACAGCCGTACAGGGTTGCAAAAACAGCAGTATAACACCATATATCAGCTCATGGCAGTAAAAATGACAAATCCGAAGCATTTGGAAAGAGCAAAAACACTCTTGATGATGCCTGATTATTTTCATTATAAGCTCTGTGGAGTGGCAAAAAACGAATATACAATTACCACAACAACGGGATTAATCAACGCAAAGGGAAAAAACTGGGACACACACATCATTGACCGCATCGGTTATTCGCGGGAGATGTTCTGCGAGATTGCAAAGCCGGGCACAAAGCTTGGCGGGTTATTGCCTGATATTGCAGCAAAAGTAGGGTATGGCTGCAAGGTTGTAGTGCCTGCCTCGCACGATACAGCCTCGGCTGTGATTGCTGCTCCAAACGAAAAAGAGAGCATTTATATATCAAGCGGAACATGGAGCCTGCTTGGAACAGAAACCATAAAGCCAAATTGTAGTGATGCAGCCCAAAAAAGCGGTTTTTCAAATGAAGGCGGGTTTGGCGGAAACTACAGATTTTTGAAAAATATCATGGGGCTTTGGATGATACAGGAGGTTAAAAAAGAACAGGGCGATAAATACACATTTGCCGATCTGTGTGATATGGCAGATAAAACAAAGATAAAATCTGTCGTAGAGTGTAACGATACACGCTTTTTTAACCCGAAGTCTATGACTGAGGAAATCCAAAACTATTGCCGCGAAACAAAGCAAAAAGTGCCTGAAACAGCGCGGGAGCTTGCGGCTGTCATATATAAGTCGCTTGCGAGCTGTTACTCGGCTGCTGTCAATGAGCTTGAAAACATAATAGGGATAGAATATGATAGTATAAATATTATAGGCGGCGGAGCAAATGCGGATTATCTAAACAAGCTGACCGCTTGCGCCACGGGAAAAAAGGTATACGCAGGGCCGATTGAAGCAACTGCGATTGGCAATTTGACCGTGCAGCTTATCGCTTCGGGAGTTATAGACGACATCAGCCAAGCCCGCAGGATTATAAGTAATTCATTTGAGATTAAATCGTATAAAAGTTAGGAGTGCATCATGAAAGCAGTTAATTACCCGAAAATCGGCATACGCCCTACTATAGACGGACGTTGGGGTGGTGTGAGAGAAAGCCTCGAAAATAAGACAATGAGTATGGCGCGCTCGGCCATGGAATTGATACAATCTAAGCTTCGATATCCCGACGGTACGCCCGTGCAGTGCGTTATCTCGCCCACAACCATTGGCGGCGGAGCGGAAGCGGCTGTTTGTGATGATTTTTTTGCAACTCAAAATGTTATAGCGACACTGACTGTCACGCCATGCTGGTGCTACGGCAGTGAAACCTTTGATATGAGTGCAAATACGATTAAAGCCGTCTGGGGGTTTAACGGAACGGAGCGCCCCGGTGCGGTTTATCTTGCGGCGGTAATGTCGGCATACGCACAAAAGGGACTTCCTGCCTTTAGCATTTACGGACATGATGTTCAGGATTTGGACGATAATTCCATTCCTGCTGACGTAACCGATAAACTGCTTTCGTTTGCAAAATGCGCTGTTTCTGTCGGTTGGCTGAAAAATAAATCATATGTAAACATCGGCAGTGTTTCGATGGGTATCGCCGGCAGTTACTGCAATGAGTCGTTTTTCCAAAAATACTTTGGTATCCGCGCTGAGTGGGTGGATATGACGGAGATACTGCGTCGCATGAAAATCGGCATTTATGACGAGAGTGAATATAACAAGGCACTGTCATGGATAAAGGCTGATTGCAAGGTAGGTTATGATAAAAACGAAGGAAAAGACCTGCCTGATATTATCACGAAATCAAAGGTTATCCCGCCTGAGGAGGACTGGTCTTTTATCGCGAAAATGACAGTCATCGTAAAAGATATATTGTTTGGCAACCCGAAATTAAAAGAGTTAGGGTGGCACGAGGAAGCACTCGGCAAAAATGCCGTGGCAGGTGGTTTTCAAGGTCAGCGGCAATGGACAGACTGGCTGCCCAACGCTGATTTCACAGAGGCTATACTTGCATCTACGTTTGACTGGAACGGTGCGAGAGAGCCTGTCGCGTTTGCTACGGAAAATGATACGTTAAATGCTGTGTCCATGCTTTTTGGAAAGCTTGTTTCCGACGTTGCTCCTGTGTTTCACGATGTGCGGACATACTGGAGCGGTGAGGCTGCAGAGCGTGTGAGCGGCAAAAAGCCCACGGGCAAAGCATCCGGAGGGTTCATACATCTTATCAACTCAGGGGCAGCAGCTCTTGACGGCACGGGTGCGGCGCAGGGAAAAATGAAACCATTTTGGGAAATGACGGAAAGCGACATAAAAGCATGCCTTGACGCAACCGAGTGGTGCCGTGCAGACTACAGCTATTTCAGAGGCGGCGGGTATTCCAGCCATTGGAAAAATGTAGCCGAAATGCCTGTCACCATGCTGCGTGTAAATCTGATTGACGGTATAGGGCCTGTACTTCAAATTGCACAGGGGCAAACAGTGCTGCTTGACGAAAAAACCCACGAGATACTTAACAAACGTACCGACCCGACATGGCCGACCACATGGTTTGTGCCGGAGCTGACGGGTAAGGGTGCGTTCAAGGATGTATACGGCGTGATGGCGGCATGGGGTGCAAACCACGGGGTTACAGTGTACGGGCATGTGGGTGCAAAGCTTCTGACCTTGGCGAGTATGCTCCGAATTCCTGTGGCGATGCACAATGTAGCGGAGGAAGAAATATTCCGTCCGCATGTTTGGAGTGCGTTTGGAACAGACAACCTTGAAGCGGCGGACTATAAAGCATGCTCAGCGTTCGGCCCACTATACGGTTAGAAAGGTAAGTAAACCATGTTTAACGGTTTTTCGCAAAAGACAATAGATTTTATGTGGAACCTGCGTTTTAACAATGAAAAACAATGGTTTGAAGAGCATAAGGATGAATTTATACGGGAGTTTCGCGACCCGATGAAAGAGTTGGGTCGGGAAGTGTTTGAGCAGATAAATTCGGACTTTGCCAAGTATGGTTTTATCCATAAACTCTCTCGCATATACAAGGACGCACGGAGGGTGCGAGGCGGGGAGCCGTACAGGACAAACCTGTGGTTTTCCATTGAAAAACCAAGCGAGGAGTGGACGTCTACGCCTGTGTTTTGGTTTGAGCTTGCGCTTGAAAACTGGAGCTACGGCTTAGGGTATTATTCGGCGTTCGCCAAAACAATGGCGAAGCACAGAGCGCGTATTGACAAGAACCCTAAAGCTTTTGAAAAGCTGATAGCTCCGCTCGCGAAGCAAGACGAGTTTATCCTTGACGGACCCGAGTATTCATGCAAAAAAGAAGCGCCAAATCCGAAACTAACGGACTGGTACAATAAAAAGACATTTGCACTGATGCATATGCAGCCTATCGGTGAGGAAGTGTTTTCGCGTGAGCTTGCCTCGCGGCTTATCAAGGGTTATAAGTTCCTGATGCAGTATTATGACTACTTTATAACACTCGACAACGACCCCGAACCATAGGTGCGAAGCTAATCATCGCTGAACATTGACACGCAGTGCAAGGCGGTGCTTGTTTTCACCACACGCTTGCTTATTTCAACCTTTGGAAACTCAATATCGTCAGGGTCAATCTCGCGGACAATACCGATTGTACCGTCTGACATTGTAACAGGCTTATCAATAAGCTCTTTTGGCATGTTCTGCTTAAAAACACCTACCACGTTACTGTCGAGCTTGTCGGAGCATAGGCTCTCAAGCTGTGCCAATACTTTGAACGGGCTGTTCGGTGCTCTGTAAGGGCGTTTTGAGGTCATGGCATCATATATATCGGCAACGGCTGCTATGCGGGCTTCGAGAGGTATGGCGTCGCCTTTAAGCCCCTTTGGATAACCGCTGCCGTCAAGCCTTTCGTGGTGAGAGCTTGCCGCGAGGCGTACATCCTCGGGAAATTCTGCGAGCAGTTCGTGGGTATGGACAGGGTGCGTTTTAATAACCTCGTATTCTACGACAGTGAGTTTACGCTCTGCGGTCAGTACGTGCGGCGGCATAAATGTATTTCCGCAATCGTGCAAAAGTCCGATCAGTGCGAGTTTATCAATATGCTCCTTACCCAAGCTGAACCATTGTCCGATTAGGCCGCTGAGCATACCTACATTGACACTGTGCCGTTGCAGATATTCGTCGACCGGTGCCATGGAGTTGATAAGCGACATAACAACGTCGGGTGGTGTAGATATAATGCGGTCGGAAAGTGCGTCTGCAACTTCGTTTAACGACTCTTGACTGACTTTCTTTTTGCCGGCTATCTCCCCGAGCATATCAGAAGTGCTGTCCTTAAACTCCGTATATCCTGTGTTCTCTTCAACTTCGGCACGGCTGTCTATATCAATGTTCGGACGTTTTGATACCATGGTTTTATGAGTTCGTCCGGTAACAAAAATGGTATCCCTGCCGCTGTTAATTCGATGAATTCTCTCGATTTGGTCGGCATTTAATGTGTTGCCTGCAGTAATGAGCAATCTGTCGCCGTCGGCATCGTAAACATTATCTTGTACAGTCATTCCATCGTACAAGAGTCTGATTGATACGGGAATTAAATTACCACTGCCTTCACTCATAACTAATGTCCTTTATACAAAACGGCATCCGTAATCGGATGATACAGGTTCATTGTCAAGATGGTTCATAACTTCGGCAATAAGCTGCTTATTGCTGCCGCTTATGGTCATGTGCATTCTGAATTTATCCCTGTCGTTAAATGAATAAAACGGTGCGACAAACCGCACACCGCTGGTGCTTATATTTTTCAGGACAACTTTCACGGGATTGAGAAGCTTGTATTGCTGACCCTCGGATACATATATATCAATCAGAGCGGGAGTGTTGACATTAAATCTTGAGGCTGTGCGGTTTTCTTTAAGCTGCCCTTGGAACATGGCGATATAAAACGCCCCGCCGACTTTTTTAACCTTCCCCTGATACTCACAAGGTGCGGGCGATGTCAATATTAAGAGCTTGCAGTCGGCATTGGCACCGAGAGAGGCAGGTAAATTACCCACACGAATTTGCTTATCCGCCTTGTTATGCTCTTTAACCACCGTGTTATTCAAGTGGTTGCCGTCCATGTCGTATATTAAAATTGAATGTCCGGTATAGTCGTCAGTAAGTCCAACCATGTACATACCCCTTGCAACAGTAAAGGTTTATATATCCCAGTATTATACAATAATTTATTGAAATATTCAAATTTTATTGTTATACTTAAGGTTGTTTTCAAACGGAGAAAGGAAAGGTAAGCTTATGTCGCCAAAAAAAATCATAATTATTGGAGCGGCGGGACGTGATTTTCACAATTTTAACGTTTTTTACAGAGACAATCCTGCTTATGAGGTTGTTGCATTTACGGCAGCTCAAATTCCGGATATAGCAGACCGAAAGTATCCGGCATCACTTGCAGGTAAGTTATATAGTAACGGAATTCCCATATATGCACAAGATGAACTTGAGCATCTTATAAAAACCCTTGATGCCGACGCTTGCGTGTTCTCGTACAGCGATGTGCCGTATTCGTATGTGATGAGCCTCGGAGCAAAAGTAAACGCGGCGGGTGCGGCATTTACAATGCTTGGTCATAAAAACACGATGATAAAGAGCACAAAGCCTGTGATTGCGGTCGGAGCTGTGCGTACAGGTTGCGGAAAGAGCCAAACATCACGCCGTATTGCCGAGATACTCATGGCAAACGGTCTAAAGGTGATTGCCATTCGCCACCCGATGCCTTACGGCGACCTTGAGGCACAAAAGGTGCAACGCTTTGCGGCAATCGAAGATTTGGCAAAGCATAAATGTACGATTGAAGAAATGGAAGAATACGAGCCGCACATTGAACGCGGAAATGTTATATATGCAGGTGTGGACTACGAGGCGATTTTGCGCGCGGCTGAAAACGACCCGAACGGCTGTGATGTAATTCTTTGGGACGGCGGTAACAATGACTTCCCGTTCTACAAACCCGATTTAATGATTGCCGTCACCGACCCGCACCGCCCCGGTCATGAGCTGTCGTACTATCCGGGAGAGGTGACACTGCGCCTTGCAGATGTTGTCGTTATTAACAAGATAGACAGTGCGGATTTTAAGGATATACTGACAGTCAGAGAGAGCATAGCAAAAGTAAACCCGACGGCTGTGGTAGTTGATGCAGCCTCTACAATCAGTGTGGAAAAACCGGAGATTATACGCTCGAAACGTGTGTTGGTTGTTGAAGACGGACCAACCTTAACACATGGTGAGATGAAAATAGGTGCAGGCATAGTTGCGGCAAAACGCTTTGGAGCGGCTGAAATTGTTGACCCGAGACCGTTCGCGGTCGGTAAATTAGCTGAGACATATCGTAACTATCCGAATATTGGAACACTACTTCCTGCAATGGGTTACGGCGAGGAGCAAATGCGTGACCTTTCAGCGACAATCGAAAAAACAGATTGTGACAGCGTTGTAATTGCAACACCGATTGACCTGTCACGTGTTATAAAGATTAACAAACCCAACACCAGAGTAGAGTACAGCCTGCAAGAGATTGGGCACCCCGATATGGAAGATGTACTCAAGGAGTTTATCAAAAAAATATGAAACTTTCTGTGACAGGTTCGGAAATTATAACGCTCACAGGGCAAGCGGTTGATAAGCTTATACGTGCCGGTGACGGGGATGCTGCACTGCTGTATCTGTACAGTATTAAAACACATGGACAAAGCACTGAAACCGAAGCTGCCAAAGCACTCGATAAGAGCAAGGGTTGGGTAGCGTCGGCAATGGCGATACTATCACGCATCGGACTTTTAGACATCAAAACAGACGCCGGGGACGCAGTACCCGAGCCGCATGAACCACGTGAATATACCGAAGATGAAGTAAAGGCAGAGATGTCATCAAATACTGACTTTACAATCGTTGTTGATGAAACTCAGCGAAGACTCGGAAAAATTCTCTCACCCGATGATTTGCTCAGATTATTCGGAATTTACGACAATCTGAGGCTGCCGCCGGAGGTAATCCTACAACTTATCACACATTGCATTAACGAAAGTCACACAACAGGTGACGGACGCTCACCGTCAATCCGATACATAGAAAAAGCCGCGTACACATGGGAACGCGAGGGTATTTTCACAATAGAGCAGGCAGAGGACTATCTAAGAGCCCTTGAGGAGCGAAAAAGTGTCAGAGGAAAAATCCGACGGACACTGCAAATAAAAGACCGCGAATTTTCTGCGACAGAGAAAAAGTATGTTGACAGTTGGGTGGACATGGGTTTTGAGATTGATGCCATTGAGCTTGCATACGATAAAACGGTTATCAACACAGGCTCATTATCATGGCCGTATATGGACACAATACTAAAAAGGTGGCATTCAGGCGGAATTCATACGGCACAGCAAGTGCTCGAAAAGGATAACAAAGCAGGCAATGGCGGAGCGGCTGCAGGGCAGAGCGGGCAAAAACACGGCAATCCAAACAGCGAAGAAATGGAACGCATGGCCCGGATATTAAACAAGACTAAGGAAGAGTAGCTATGGCAATAGACGGTAAACTATTGGCAAAAGCAAGAAATGCACTCGAGGGCAAACGTAAAGAGAGCGCGGAAAAACTTGAAAGGCGTATCGCGGAGGTTTATGCGAAAGTGCCGCGTATTCGTGAGCTTGACATGGAGCTTAGAGCAACCATGGCAGAGCTTGTCGGCATTTCCTTAGGTATGGGTGATGCTTCTCAAATAGACGGTATTCGCGAGAAAAATACTAAAATTCAGAAAGAACGCAAAGAAGCGCTCACTGCGGCAGGATTTGCCCCAAACTATCTTGATGAGGAATATTTTTGCAAAAAATGCAGCGATACAGGTCACATAGACTCAAAAATGTGTGATTGTCTTATGGCGCTGTATAAGGAAGAGCAAAAATCTTCACTGAGCAGTTTGTTAAAGCTTGGTGATGAAACGTTTGAAAGCTTTGAGCTGTCGTTTTATGATGACAGTTCCACTCCCGAAACGGGTATTTCGCCGAGAAAGAGCATGGAAGTTGTCTATGAAATATGCACCCAGTACGCAAAGAATTTTGGACCTAAATCCATGAACCTGTTTTTTAACGGTGCACCCGGTCTTGGAAAGACATTTTTATCCGCGTGTATAGCACGTGTTGTTGCCGACAGAGGCTATTCTGTTGTATATGATATGGCAGGCGCCATGTTTTCCAAGTTTGAAGATGCGAAGTTTCAAAAGGCGGAGAACCCCGGGGAAACAAGAGATGAGATAAAGCGTTATTTGGAGTGCGACCTGCTTATTATTGATGACCTCGGCACTGAAATGACAACCACTTTTACAATTTCGGCTCTCTACGAAATCATAAACACAAGGCTTGTCACAGCAAAAAAAACACTTGTAAATTCAAATATGACAATAGACGAAATGCGTCGCCGCTACTCGGAGCAAATTATGTCACGACTTGAGGGTGAATATCAGGTGCTTACATTTTATGGCGATGACATCAGAAAGAAGAGGAATAATCTGTGTTAATAAAGACTCTGACAGTCGGAATGATGGCGAATAACTGCTACATAGTGACCGATGAAAAAACGCTTCAATGTGCGATTATTGACCCCGGTGCAGAGTCAAGCACCATTCTTGACTACATCGAAGCAAATAAGCTAAAGCCCGAGGTTATATTTATCACACACGGACATTTTGACCATTCAATGGCTCTTGATGCTGTATTGGATGCATTTAATGTCCCCGTTTATATTAACCAAGCGGAAGTTAACCGCGGCGGTCAGCGTGAGAGGCATTTGATTGAAGAATATGAAAACATGAGGTATTGCAAGGACGGCGATATCATAAGCGTCGGCAGTCTGCAGTTTATCATACTTGATACACCGGGACATTCGCCGGGTTCGATAACAATTATGTGCGAAAATGCTCTGTTCACGGGCGACACCTTGTTTAACGGGGATTGCGGACGTACAGACCTTGAGGGCGGAAACAGGGAAACTATCTTAAAATCACTTAACCGGCTCGCCGAGCTTGACGGTGACTATGAGGTATATCCCGGACATGAGGAGTCGACAACATTAGACGCACAGCGTGCTCATAATCTTGACATGAGAATTGCCACGGGCGAATTAACATAAATATGGGCATCAAAGTGCCCGAATTGGAGTGAATTTATGCCATATCCATATAAAATTGAAGAAATTAATAGGCGGGCAAAAAGTGACCCTAAGGGTTTCTCGCAAGAGTGCGAAGCTATCTATAACAGAAAGGTCATGGAGGCGGCGGCAGGTATTCAGGAAAGAACAGCTTTAAGCCATGTGGTATTTTTGTCGGGACCGTCAGGCTCAGGAAAAACCACAACCGCACAAAAAATCTGCGATGCTATCCGCAATCTTGGGATTTATGCTCATACTGTGTCCTTGGATAAATATTACTTTGAGCAAGACCCTGAAACAGCGCCTCGCACTGTAGACGGCGAGTATGACTTGGAGTCGCCGTTTTGCCTTGACTTGGCACTTCTAAATGAGCATTTTCACGAGCTTGAAAAAGGGAACGAGGTATTAGTACCGCACTTTAATTTTAAGCTGCAGCAGCGCGATGAGGACAAGGCTGTGCCGCTCAAGCTCAAAAAAGATGAAATTGTCATTTTTGAGGGCATTCATGCGCTTAATGATATGCTCACAGATGATCACCCTGACGCGTTTAAGCTTTATATCAGCGCACGTTCGGATATTGTCAGTGATAATGTGGTTTGTTTTAAGAGAACGTGGACGAGGCTGCTTCGCAGAGTTGTCCGTGACAGTTCATTTCGCGGAACAGATGCCGGAGCGACACTGAAAATGTGGGAAAATGTGCGCGACGGTGAGAAGAAACACATATCTCCGTTTAAGTATAAAGCAGACCTGCTCTTTGACTCATCAATGGCATACGAAGTGCCTATTATGAAGCAATTTGCAATGGGTGCGATTGAAGCAATTCCCGAAGGGACAAAACGGTTTGAGGAACTAAAATCGGTTTATCCCGCACTTATGGAGTTTGAACAAATGAACCCGGAAATAGTTCCGGCAGACTCGATTTTACGCGAATTTATCGGCGGCGGTATGTACGAGCAGTAGGAGGGATTTATGAGAACAAGCAGACATTCACTTATATTCGGGCTGTCATATGCCTTGGATATAGCGGGTAAAAACAATCTGTCACATTCAAAAAGTACAGCTTATATTTCTGTTATGATTGGCAGAAAGCTCGGCTTTACCGAAGATAAACTCATTGAGCTATATTATGCGGCACTGCTCCATGATATTGCCCTAAGCACTAAATATGAAATGGAGCAGCACTGTGTTGACGGGCGGGAAATGCTCAGCAAACTGCCGCTGCCCGGTGATATTGCAGAGATTGTATACTATCACCATGAAACCAATGACGGTACGGGAATATTTCATACACCACCTGAAAAGGTGCCTGTAAGTTCGCAGATAATATGCTTTACCAGTGCTTTTGACGATAAGTTCGGAAAAAAGTCTGATACTTTCAACAGGGACTTATTTTTAGAGGTGGAGGAGTGGCTTGAAAAATACAAACGCCATTTCTCGGAAGAAATTGTTGCGGCATTTGAAGATTTGCTTAAATATGAGTCCTTTTTGCTTGATTATTCCAACCATGAAACAAAGTTTAATCTGTCGAGCAAAATAGTAATTGATGATGATGTTTACTACGATTGTGAAGATATTACCAAGTTTGCCCGTTGTTTTGCTGATATTATCGACAAAAAAAGCCCGTTTACATACACCCATTCGTTAGGCATTGCAGAACATGCCAAGCTCTTTGCCGCTTATTTGGGTTATGATGAAACGGTTCAGGACACAATGTACATTGCAGGGCTTTTGCATGATATTGGCAAGCTCGATGTGTCGGTAGATATTTTGCATAAGGAAGATAAGCTCTCGCCCGATGAGCGTTACGAAATTAATAAGCACACCTACTACACCCGAAAGGTTTTAGAGCAAATAGAGGGGTTTGAAAAAATCGTTGAGTATGCTGCCAATCACCATGAAAAAATTGACGGCACGGGTTATCCGTACCGTATTCCGGGTGAGCGTATGAGCGAGCTTGAGCGCGCAATGGCGATTTGTGATGTCTATCAGGCACTCACAGAGCACCGTCCGTACCGCGCAGGTCTTTCGGCTGAGAGAGTTTGGGGCATAATAGACGGCATGGCAGAGCGCGGTCATCTCGACCCCGCACTTGTCGTGAAAGCCAAAGAAGCCTTCGCGGGGGATGAGTTGGGGTAACAGTCAAAAATCAAGTGTTCATAATGAACACTTGATTTTTCTGGTCGGAGTGCTCGGGCTCGAACCGAGGGCCTCCTGGTCCCAAACCAGGCGCGCTACCAACTGCGCCACACCCCGTTATTGTAAATTCTACAATAGTGACTTGTAAAATGCGATACAGTTATAACAAATCACCCGCCGTCTGCGGACGGCACCCTCTTTGCTAAAGAGGGCTTTTGAGGACATAAATTTTACCATTCCATTACTGTACCCTTGGTTTCAACTTCGTCTTCTTCAGGAACTTCGGCAAATTCCGTTACAAAATCAAGTCTTTCATATATCTTATGAAGCTCTCTGTAATAACCTGCATCAATATCCCTCAAAACGCCCTCGCGGATACGGAAACGCCAGTTTCCTGTGGGTGTGCCGGGGGTATTTATGCGTGTGTCTGCTCCGTAACCGAGCAAATCCTGAATTGGAACTATTGCAAGTGATGAAGTTGTCATAAATAATGTACGCATCCATGACTTTACAACCTCGCAGTTTGGACCGCCGATATACCAGTCGCCCTCAAAACCGCTGTAAAACAGCGCTTTTTTGCGGTCTTCCGCATCGAGCGAGAATATCCATGCAAGCAGTGTTGTATTGTCATGTGTGCCCGTATATGCGACAGACTCTTCGGGGAAGTTGTGCGGCAGATGCAAGGGGTCGCCCAAGAAGCCAAATTGCAATACACGCATACCGCGAAGTCCTGTTTCTTTGAGAAGTGCTTCGACATCACTGTCTATAATGCCTAAATCCTCTGCAATTACAGTGAGTGACAGGTCGCCGAGAGCTTTTTTTAATGCTTTGAACAATGACATGCCGGGTCCCGGTATCCATTTGCCGTTACGTGCGGTATCTGAGCCGCCGGGAATACGCCAATAGCTGTCAAAGGCACGAAAATGGTCAAGGCGTACTACATCATATCTTTTTAGGATAGCTGTCAAGCGGTTAACCCACCATGTATAATTTTCTTTTTCGAGAAGCTTCCAGTTATAAATGGGATTGCCCCAGCACTGACCGTCCGGAGTGAAGTAATCGGGAGGAACTCCGCCGATTGCAGCGAAATTACCGTTTGCATCCGCATCAAAAAGCTCGCGTCTGCTCCAGACCTCAGCCGAATTTTCAGACACATAGATAGGCATGTCGCCGATGAGGGAAACGCCACGCTGTGCGGCATATTCGCGCAACTTAGTCCACTGTTTGTCAAAAATCCATTGAACAAACCTATGAAACTCTATCTCGCTTAAATTTCTCTCGCGAAACTCCTTAACCGCCGCTTTGTCATGGCTTCTTAAACCGTCGTCAGGCCAGTCATACCAAGGCTTATAATCAAAATGCTGCTTAATGGACATATACAGGGAATATTCCTCAAACCAGAATGGGTTAAACTCCTTATATGCCCCGTCCTGCACACGTGAGAATGCAGTTTTGAGCAGCTGCCATTGTTTTTGGCGAACTATATCATATTCGACATATAAATCACTGACCCCGTCTCTACGCTCCGAGAGCTCATCTTCATTGACAAGACCCATTTCGAGCAGTAACCGCGGGTCAATAAGAGTAGGCTCGCCTGCAAATGCAGATATGCACTTATATGGTGAATTACACATGCCCGTGTGCTCGACAGGCAGAATTTGCCATGCATGAAAGCCTGCATCGCACAGAAAATCGATGAACTCATAAGCTTCGGCACCTAAAACTCCAATTCCGAAGGGTCCGTGGAGCGATGTTATAGGCATTAGAATACCCGAAGAACGAGGGAACTTACGACTTAGCATTATAATAACACCTCACTCATAAATTAGAACTTTTGCAACTGCTACACATGCCAGATATCGGTCGCGTACTTCTTTATAACCTCATCACTTGAGAAAATTCCCGAATGTGCAATATTCATTGCTGCCATATGAGACCATCTGTCTGTATCTTTATACAAGGTTGATATCTTTATTTGTGCGTCAACATATGCATCGAAGTCTTTAAGTACAAAGAATTCATCATTGTGAGTTATCAAAGAGTCAAAGATGTAGGGGAAATCGGCCTTTAGGGCGTCTTTCCAATCGGAATTGATGAAATCATGCACTATACGCTTCAAACGCTTGTGGTCTGACAAGAAGTCACGGCTGTTGTAGCTGCCGCTCCGGCGAAGGTCAAAGACTTCGGGAACGGTAAGTCCGAAAGATACATAGTTTTCTTTGCCGACTGCTTCGAATATCTCAATGTTCGCACCGTCGTATGTTCCGATTGTTACGGCGCCGTTCATCATGAACTTCATGTTACCCGTGCCGGACGCTTCCATACTGGCTGTGGATATTTGTTCGCTGACATCGGTAGCAGGGAAAATCTTTTCGGCGAGAGAAACACGGTAATTTTCGAGGAAAACAACCTTAATCAGGTCTCTGACCCTCGGGTCATTATTAATTCTGTCACCAATAACCGATGTGAACTTGATAATTTCCTTGGCGAAGTGATAACTCGGGGCTGCTTTACCTGCGAGTATAAAGGTTCTTGGAGTAAAATCAGTGTTCGGATTATCGAGCAAATCATAATACAGGTCAATAATTTCAAGCAGCAGCAGAAGCTGACGCTTATACGCATGAATTCTTTTTACCTGCACGTCAAAAACCGAGTCCGGATTTACTGTGATACCGTTACAGTCCTGAATGATTTTTGCGAGTTGGATTTTGTTATAACGCTTAATCTCGCGCATTTTACCCCAAAATGCCTTGTCTCTGACAGCTCCTTTTTTATCAAGAAGCTCAAGCTTTAAAGGTTCGGTTATCCAGCCGTCGCCGATTGTTTCGGAAATAAGGTCGCTAAGCTTCGGATTTGCTTTAAGTACCCATCTTCTGTGTGTTATGCCGTTTGTTTTATTGTTAAAACGGTCGGGGAATATTTCATAAAAATCACGGAACAATTCATTTTTTAAGATTTCGCTGTGAACTCTTGCGACACCGTTGATTGAATGAGAGCCGACAATCGAAAGAAATGCCATGGAAATCTCGCCGTGATTTATGATTGCCATGCTTGAAACCTTGCCCATATCACCGTGATAATGCTCGGCAAGCACCTGACACCAACGTTCGTTAATTTCTCTTACAATCATGTGTACACGCGGGAGCAGATGTGCAAAAGAGCTTTCGGGCCAACGCTCAAGTGCCTCGGGGAGTATTGTGTGGTTTGTATATGATATTGTTTGAACGGTGATATCCCAAGCTTCGTTCCAGCCGAGACCTTCTTCGTCCATTAAAAGACGCATAAGTTCAGGCACGGCAAGAGCCGGATGTGTGTCGTTAATATGTATTGAAATATGCTTGTGAAGATGTCTGATATTGCCGTAGTGTTTTTTGTAGTGTGTGATTATGCTTTGAAGTCCGGCTGAAACAAAGAAGTATTGCTGCTTGAGACGGAGCATACGGTTTTCATAGTTGGAGTCGTCGGGATAGAGAACTTCGGAAATCGCTTCTGCCGAGTATTTGAGAGAAACGGCATTGAGATAATCGCCGCTTGAAAACGAACTGTAGTCAAACTGTTGGGTTGCTTCTGCACTCCAAAGCCGCAGTGTGTTGACTGTACCGTTTTCATGTCCGGGGATTGGCACGTCATAGGGCATTGCAATGACAGAGTCATAGTTTTCATGGTGGAACCATATTCTGTTTCCGTTGACTTCCTCACGGATATTACCGTAATATTTAATCATAACTGCCTTATGGGGTTTTTTAACCTCCCATACGGACTCGTTTTTGAGCCAGTTATCGGGCATTTCAACCTGATGCCCGTCAACAATTTTTTGCTCGAACAAACCGTATTTATAACGAATTGAGCAGCCGTTTCCGGGAATACCCAAAAATGCGAGAGAGTCCAAGAAACATGCGGCAAGCCTGCCGAGACCGCCGTTACCAAGCCCCGGGTCGAGCTCAACAGCGTATATTTCCTGCGGGTCAAGCCCGAGAGCACTCAGTGCTTCGTTACAAACGTCCATAAGACCGAGTGACATGATGTTTCTCTCAAGCATCGGTCCGAGAAGGAATTCCAATGAGAAATAATAGACCTGCTTCTTTTTATCATCGTTTTTATATGTACTTGCACCACTTCTTGTCCATTGCTTCATAATCTGGTCTCTAATGAGTGAAGCAAGTGCCACATAACAATCATCAACCGTAGCGTCGTCGATTGTTATTCCACGCAACACCTCGAGTTTGTCGAGAAACAGCATAGAAAAAATATCCTTGTCGCTGTAATTCATTGACGGGAAATGGTCCTTTTTACTTTTCTTTTTACTTCCTTTTAAATCTAACATCTAAAAATACCAACCTCGCTTGCTTTAATTTCCAACATGTTTTTTCCTTGGGTATCAGCATTGTTGTCTTGGAGTAAATCATAACAAAAATCTGATGCGTTAATGGTTTTGTCAAAATCTGATGCGTTGACCGCTATTAAGACACGCTCTTTTCCTATGCCGCGAGTGAAGGCAAAAAGCCCGTCGCGTGCTTCAATCAGCGTGTATGGTCCGTCTTTAAATGCGCTGTTTTCTTTTCGTATTTTTGATAGCTGCTTATACCATGAAATGAGCTCTAAATCCTCATGTCCCCATGGATAGCAAATCCTGTTGAACGGGTCAATGCAGCCTTCCATTCCGGCTTCGTCTCCGTAATATACGCAGGGTACACCGGGTAGTGTGAATTGCAGTGCCGCTGCGAGGCGAAGACGTTTTTTCCCGAGGCTGATTTGCTCGTCATTTAGCTTAAAATGCGACATTGCGGGTTTGTTGTCGGGGGTATGAGCACCGCTGAGAACTGTCAGTATCCGCATTGTGTCATGTGTTCCGATGATATTCATCAGTGAGTTTAGTACATTTTCGGGATAGTTTCTGCATAGTGATGCCATTGTTGTGGTAAGCTTGTTTATATCACCGTCAATTAAGTAACAGATTATTGCGTCTTTTAACGGGTAGTTCGTCACGCTATGGAGCTGACCGCCTTGGAAATACCGCCGCCTGACACTGTAGGCTATTTTATGTGATGCATCTTCCCAGACCTCGCCTGTTATGAACACGTTTTTGTCTTCCCGTCTCATTGCCGCACACAGCGGGTCTAAAAGAACATCGGGGATTTCATCAACAACGTCAAGGCGCCAGCCTGCAACGCCACGCTTCATCCAATGTGCAATCACTCCGTCTTTATTACATAAAAAGTTCTTGTAGCTTTCAGCGTTGCTGTTGACTGCAGGTAAAAGCTCAATGCCCCACCATGCATCATATGTGCCGTCGTCGCGGAATGTGAACCAGTCCTTATATGGAGAGTGATGTCTGTCCTGATATGCACCGAGGCTGTCGTATCGACCGTACCGGTTAAAATATAAACTGTCGCTTCCGACATGGTTAAACACACCGTCCAAAATTACCTTGATACCAATTTTTCCGGCTTTTTTACAAAGCTTCTCAAGAGCTTCGTCGCCGCCGAAGGCTTCGTCGACTTTCATAAAGTCGCTCGTGTCGTATTTATGATTTGAGTCCGCCTCAAAAACGGGGCTCAGATAAATGCAGGTAACACCAAGTTCCTCAAGATAAGGCAGCTTCTCGATAACGCCGTATAAATTTCCGCCGAAGAAGTCATTGTTTTTCACAATACCCCTTTCGTCCGGCAGAAAATACGGACAGCCGCCCCAATCTGCCCTGTGCACTGCTCCGGGAGCGAGCTTCGGATTGCCGTCACTTGCAAAGCGGTCGACAAAGATATGATAAATTACTCCGCCGTGTATCCAGTCGGGATTATCACTTTCGGGCTTATAAACCGTTATTTGAAAGCTGCTGCCTGCAAGTTCGGGAACAGAAAATGTTGTATTGTTAGAAGAACTAATCAGAAAATGATACCAAAACAAACCGGGCAAATCAAAGCTGATTATAGCCTTATAGACATCATAGCTTCCCAAAGCATGGTCATAGCCCATAGAAATCTCGCGTTTGTCACCACCATCGGGATAAAGGCAAACTCGCGGATTTGACGCCATACCACGCATCAGTTTGATTTGAAGGGTCAAAGTACCCGGTGTTTCGACTGCACCGTAGGGGCTTCTGTGGAAAATATCATTTTCGTCAAAGATATACATACTTACTTGCTTTCTAATTCCCTATATAAATTGCTGTAGTCGCGTGCGGATTTTTGCCAACCAAAGTCAAGGCTCATTGCCTTGCGGACAAGGTTGCTCCAGTCTTCCTCGTGGTTTGTGTATAAATCGAGTGCACTGAATATTGTATCCATAAGCGCACGTGTATTATAGTCTTCAAAGACAAATCCGTTGCCGTCGCCGAGGCGGCAGTCGTGGATTGTATCGCCGAGACCGCCCGTGTGGCGGACAATCGGAATAGTTCCGTAGCGGCATGCTATCATCTGAGCAAGTCCGCATGGCTCGCTGCGTGAGGGCATAAGCAGCACATCGGCTCCGGCATATATCATACCCGCTATGTCGGGGTTGTATGCGATGCTGACTGCAACCTTGTCGGGATGATGAATTGCTTTATCCTCAAAGAATAATTCATATGAATGTTCGCCTGTTCCAAGCAGTAAAAACTGGACGTCAAGTTTAAGAAGGTCGTCTAAAAGGAACGTAATCAGGTCGATACCTTTATGTGAAACAAGTCTTGAAACAATGCAAATAAGCATCTTTTGAGGTGCGTTCGGCAGCTTAAAGAAAGCTTGCAGCTTTTTCTTATTTGCTTTTTTGCCTTTAAGATTTTCTGCAGAGTAGGTGTTTTTGCCAAGGAGCGGGTCGGTTTCCGGGTCATATGTTTTGGTGTCGATACCGTTGATAATGCCACTGAGTTTGTAGGCATTTTCTCTGATAATCGGCTCAAGCCCGTAGCCGCCTGAGATTTGAATTTCATCTGCATAAGACGGACTGACGGTTGTGACCTTATCGGCACATACAATCGCGCCTTTCATTAGGTTAATGCACTTATCATACCAGACAATGTTGACGTCTTTTTCGGCGATATCAAAAACATCATGCATTATATCGGGCGGCATTTGTCCTTGATATTCCATGTTGTGAATGGTGAAAACGGTTCTGATGCCGCTGTACTTACCGCCAAAATGCGTCTTTAAGTAAATCGGCACAAGTGCTGTCTGCCAGTCATGCGTGTGAATGACATCCGGCATAAACTTTGTGATTTCAATCGCGGCAAAAACCGCTTTTGAGAAAAACGCAAATCTTTCGCCGTCATCAACATAACCATAGGCATCTTCGCGGTCAAAATAACGCCTGTTATCGATGAAATAGTACGTTACTCCGTCTTGAGCAAGCTCGTAAACTCCGCAGTAAAGTGTCCGCCATGCGAGCGTAACCTCCGTGGCACCAAGAAACTTCATTTGCGGCTCATACTTGCTTCTAAAACGGGCATACAGTGGTGCGACTATACGAATGTCCAAGGACTTGTCGTTTTCGGCAAGAGAAGATGCAAGAGCACCTGCAACCTGTCCCATACCGCCTGTAGCCATAAATGGCACAACCTCTGAAACTGCATTGAGGATTTTCATTTTTTTCTTTCTCGGCATTTTGATACCCCCTTTATATAACCCTTCCACGTTCGATGTATACCGGATATGTCCGATATCCTATCATCTTCCGATTTTCTGATATTTTAACTGAGCGGTCAGTTATTATACAATCAAGCGATGCTCCGTTTTCAACGATTGTGTCGTCTTGCAGTACGCAGTTTTTTACAACTGCTCCTGCGGCGATTTTTACATTTCGGCAAATAACACTGTTGATAACTGTTCCTTCTATTCGGCAACCGTCTGCAACAATGGAGTTTTTGATGTCTGCCTGTTTGCCGTATTTTGTCGGAAGCGAGTCCCAGATATTTGTAAAAATACGTCTTCCTTCAAAATCGAACAGCGAGTTTCTTTTGTCGATATCAAGCACATCCAAGTTGTAGTGGAAAAATGTTTCAACCGAACAGATATGTGCGGAATAACCCTTGAATTCGTAAGCTTGAACATTTAAACGCTCAAGTGCGTCGGCGAGCAGCACGCGTGAAAAACGGAACATTCCGCAGTTTCTCTCACCTGCTGTCAGTTGAATGAAAGTGCGCTTGTGCATGATGTAAGCACCGAGCGACACATTTATTGTGTCGGTGTTGAGCGGAGCTTGCCCTATGCCTGTGACCTGCCCTTCTTCGGAAATCGTAAAGACAACCGTATTCTCACGCTCACCGGGCATGATTGATTTTTTTGTGTAAATAGCCGTGACATCTGCACCGCTTTTTCTGTGAGCTTCAAATGCCGTGCGGTAATTCATATTATAAACCACACTGCTGTCGGCAAGCACTACATAATCTTCTTTCTTTTCGGAAAGAAACACCGCAGCTCTTTGAAGCGGACCGTCAAGTTCGCTGTTGACACTGCGTCTTTCGTCTGCGTAGTATGGCGGGAAAAAGGTGACACCGCCGGACTTACGTGCCAAGTCCCACTCCTTGCCCATTCCGATGTGCTCAATGAGGGATTGGTAGTGGCTGTTGAGTATCATGGCAATTGAGAAAATCTTGGAGTTGACCATGTTTGAGAGCATAAAGTCGACCAAACGATACCGCCCGTAGAAGCGTGCCGCTGAAAGAGTTCTTATCGGGCTGCCGTCGCCTGCGCGGTCGGGGTGAGGGTCTGATAAACAAAAACCTATCATTTTGCCTGCCCTCCTTTAGTAGTTTCAAGCGATGTGTCATGCTGTGAGTATACATTCAGCTTGCCGCCGTCTTCGCGGGATACTCCTGCTGTGACTCCCTCGGGGATAACTGTATCTTCGTCAAGTATTGAGTATGTAACGGTTGCATTTTTGCATATTCGGGAATTTTCCATGATAACGCAGTCTTTGACAACTGCACCTTCTTCGACGATAACGCCGCCTGAGAGAATACTGTTTTCTACGCTGCCGTATATTTCGCAGCCCTCTGTTATAAGGGTGCTTTTAATGCTTCCGGTGGGTGCGATGTAATGAGGCGGACGACCTGCGGATTTTGAAAGGATATGCCAGTCTTCAAAGCCGAGGTGCAGGTCATCAAGCAGGTCCATATTTGCCTGCCAAAGGCTTTCTTCGGTTCCGACATCTTTCCAGTAGCCGTCGAAACGGTATGCAAAGAGTCTTTGTCCGTCCTTCAGCATTGTGGGCAAAATATCTCCGCCGAAATCGTGCTTTGAGTTTGGGTCCTGCTCGTCTTTGTTCAGGTATTCCTTTAGAATGTGCCAACTGAAAATGTAAATGCCCATTGATGCGAGGTTATTTTTTGGATTTTCAGGTTTCTCTTCAAATTCAACAACGCTGTCATCGGGAGCTGTGTTGAGTATGCCAAAGCGGCTTGCATCTTTCATCGGAACTTCAATGACCGCAATGGTGCAAGCTGCGTCAACGCTCTTGTGATAATCAAGCATAGTATTGTAGTTCATTTTGTAGACATGGTCGCCGGCAAGAACCAATACATATTCGGGAGCGAAGTTATCAATGAAGTTTTGGTTTTGGTAAACGGCATTTGCCGTGCCGCTGTACCATGCTGTACTATCCGGCTTGCTGTGGGGCGGAAGACTTGATACACCGCCATGCAGGCGGTCAAGGTCCCAGTGCTGTCCCTTTCCGATGTAGTCATGCAGCAAAAGAGGCTGATATTGCGTCATTACGCCAACGGTGTCAATTCCGCTGCGGACGCAATTTGTCAAAGGAAAGTCGATTATTTTGTATTTCCCGCCAAATGTGACTGCAGGTTTTGCCACTTGCTCGGTGAGCGCTTTCAGTCTGGAGCCGCGTCCGCCTGCAAGCAGCATTGCTATACATTCCTTACGTTCAGTTATCATTACTTTACTCCCTTCTTAAGACTTAGTATTTTTAATTTTTTTGTAAGCTTCATCAATCTTTCGCTCTTCTTTCGGGTATAGAATACCGTCAATTTGTCCCGAGCCCGGTAGTGTTCTTTTGGGTTTTGCGGTTACTTTGACTGCCTTTTTAGGTTTTGCAGCCTGTTTTGTGACGGCTTCGGGTTTTGGCTTTTGCGGTGTTCCTTTGAGGCAGATTATTGCCAGTGGCGGCGCTGTCAGTGTGATGCTTTGCGGAAAGCCGTGTATTTCTATGTTTTCAGTTTTGATACTTTTTTTATTTGTGTTACCCCAACCGCCGTATTCAATAAGGTCGGAGTTAAAAATTTCCGTATACGTGCCTTGTATTGGTACTCCTATGCGGTAATCTCCTCTTGTAACAGGTGAGAAGTTAATCAGTATGACTGTTTCTTCGCCTTTTCTGTCTCTGCGGATAAAGGCAATCATGTTTTGCTCGCTGTCGCTGTCGCTTATCCACCTAAAACCGTCCCACGAGTAGTCGATTTCCCACAGGGAGTTGGTTTCAAGATAAAATGCGTTAAGCTCCTTGACATAGTGCTTGAGATTGCTGTGCATAGGGTATTCAAGCAAGAGCCAGTCGAGTCCTGTTTCGGTATCCCACTCGCGAAACTGCCCAAACTCAGCACCCATAAAGGTCAGCTTTTTGCCGGGGTGCGTCATCATATATCCGAGAAATACTCTCAGCCCTGCAAATTTTGTTTCATAATCGCCGGGCATTTTATTAAGCAGAGATTTTTTGCCGTGAACGACTTCATCGTGAGAGAGAGGAAGAACGTAATTTTCGCTGAAAGCGTAAAAGAATGAAAATGTGATTTTGCTGTGTATGCCTTTTCTGAAAAAAGGGTCTGCTTCGACATATTCAAGCATATCATTCATCCAGCCCATGTTCCACTTGAAGTTAAAACCGAGACCGTCATTATGCGTGGGTTTTGTGACAAGCGGCCATGCGGTGGACTCCTCGGCAATCATCATCACATGGGGAAGCTCTGCAAACACTGTTTTGTTGAGCTTTTGGATAAATGCTATAGCGTCGAGATTTTCGTTGCCGCCATGTGTGTTTGGCGTCCATTCGCCTGCTTTTCTGCCGTAGTCGAGATAAAGCATTGAACTGACGGCGTCTACACGAAGCCCGTCAATATGATATAAATCAAGCCAGTATATGGCATTTGATACTAAGAAAGATTGTACCTCTGTGCGGCCGTAGTCAAAGCAGCGGGTGCCCCATTCCCAGTTTTCTATACGGTCTGTGCCGTGACATTCATATAACGGCCCGCCGTCAAACTCGATAAGTCCGTGGTCGTCCTTTGGAAAATGCGACGGAACCCAGTCTAAAATAACGCCTATGTCTGCCTGGTGGCACATGTCAACAAATTTCATAAACTCATGGGGTGTGCCGTAACGTGATGTGGGAGCGTAAAAGCCGCATATTTGATATCCCCATGAACCGCCGAAAGGATGCTCCATAACAGGCATGAGTTCAATGTGGGTGTAGTTCATTTCTTTGACGTATGGAATGAGCCTCTTGGCAAGCTCGGCATAACTGAAGGCGTTGCCGTTTTCATCACGCATCCACGAGCCCATGTGAACTTCGTAAATGTTAAGAGGCACATTGAGTGTGTCACGTGTTTTGACCTTTGTTTGCCATGCTGCGTCGCCCCAGCTATAGCCTGTCAGGTCATAAGCCATGGAAGCTGTGCGGTCGTTGGTTTCGGAATAAAACGCATAGGGGTCTGCTTTAAGGGTTTTTTTATTCAGTCCGGTCGTGATTGAATATTTATATCGAGTATACTGAGCAACACCCTCAACGACAGCTTCCCAAACGCCGCCGTCGGATATGCGGTACATTGGTGTTGTGTTGTCACACCAGCTGTTAAAGTCGCCGACAAGATAAACTGCCTTAGCTTTCGGAGCCCATGTTCTGAAAACCGCAACACCGGTTTTCAGGTCAAAATGGCAACCTAAAAACTCATAAGCTCTGCAGTTTGTTCCTTGGTGAAACAAATACACCGGCAATTCATTTGTCAGTTCTTTGTCGGACATGTACACCCCTTAGCACATTATGTAGAATATATTATAGGTATTATACATTACGAATATAAAAAAAGCTACACTCTTTAATGAAAAACGTGCAGCTTTCTGTGTCTCTCAATAATTGCAACAAAACTATTGCATTATTATGCACCATATAATATAATCCTGTACAGGAAACGAAAGTGCCTCGCCGACATGTCGGCGGCAGGTGGGAAAGTGCGGAAACACTCCCCACCCTGCATATGTGAAGAAGCCACATACACAATTGCATTTCGCAACACCGTTTGACTATTATATTCTGATTATTGCAGTATCGCAAGTGATACTTTGTACACACAAGTACAAATAACCGGAAATAGTCGATTGTGTCGCACTAATAATATGCTGTGTATGTAAAGCGAACAAGTTCGCTATGGTACACAGCATTTTTCGTTTCTCGGAGGAACTCGTCGGAGCTATTTATATAGTGGCTCCGGCGGGGAAGTACTCCGAGGAATATTTTCATGAATAGAAAGGAATTGTAAAATGGCATGTAGGAATTTACAAAACGGTGAATGTAGAAGAACAGGTAGTTCTTGCAACGCAAACGAGTGGGAATGTCCTATCGCAAAACAGGAACGAAGAGACGCTTTCGTTGATTCTCGAAGTGGTGGCGGCGGCGGTTGGTTTGGTCCGTTTATTGTGGTTTGTGTAATACTGGCATTAATTGGTGGTCTTGGCAGTTGTTTCGGTTGCTTTTAGTATGAAAATTGTTGGAAAAAGAAAAAAGAATTTGCGTTGCAGAATTATAAAGAAGCTCGAACATCTGAGAAATTTTAATGGACAGAAAGGAAACTACTCAAAATGAAAAAAGCAATAGAAAGCAATAGTTTGATTTTAGCGCTACTCATGGCAACCCTGTTGCTCACGGCTTGTGGCGGAGATGATGCATCTCCCAAAAACATCCCTGTTAATTCGGCAAGCGATTTTGAAACTTCTGATAGAAGCGGTGGTGTCAGTATTCGCAGGTATATTGGTGACGCAACAGAAGTGAATATCCCAAGTACGATACAAGGAGCATATGTTGTTTCAATAAGCGATGGAGCATTTGAAAATCGCTCTGCAATCACTCATATAATAATACCTGATACTGTGGTAAGTATTGGGGAGCAAGCATTCAAGGGATGTTCAAATTTAATAAGCATTACACTTCCCATTAGTTTGAAGCGTATTTCACATCGAGCGTTTGCAGGATGTTCAAGTCTAAATAAGATTGTAATTCCTAATAGCGTAATGAGCATAGAATCTGGAGCTTTTAAGGATTGCACAAGTTTGGAAAGCATTAATTTATCTGATAACTTAACTATGGAATATCTTATTACTCCACAAAGTGACTACTCCTGGTTTAAGGGTTGCGAAAACTTAACAAATGCAGTCTTTCAAGGTGTGAAATATAGCATAAAACTTCAAGCATACACCTATAGGGATGACGAGTTTTATGAATTGCCACAGGAGTTCTATGATGCAGTGTTTAATAATAAATGAAATATAGAGCAACAGTGGTCATAATAATCATTGCATTAGCTGTAATTTCTGCTGTATTGATAACGCTCATCGCCCAAAGGCAGGATATTGACAATAACGAAAAATACAGCAGTCTCCTTATAGAAATATCACAAGGAAGTGACGAGGCGTTTAGGGAAGCGATATCTCTCTTCCCTGAACAACCTGCTGCGTATCTTGAACGTGCTATTTGGTTACTACAGCCTAATACATTAGATGAGTGCATTGACTTCATAACAAGAGCATTTGCGATATTATCTGTACGTTCCCATTCAAATGATGAACTGCAACAAATAGGGAGCTTATACAGTATTCTTGGTACTGCTTATTTTGAGCTTGGTAAGTATCATGATGCAGTTTTAGCTTTTAAGGCTGCTGACGGTACAAAATCATTAAGTACGGATATGTCTCGCAGTTATATCATAGCTCTTTTAAGTACAGGAGCAATCAATGAAGCAGAGAGAGTTTTGCATACTGTCTTTAATGAACTGACAGAACATGATATCCACTTAATTAACGAGCAGCTTGCAGATGCATACTACAATCTCGGAGAGCTTGAAAAAGCAATGGAGCTTTACTTGGGATTGCATCAAGAGCGAGGTATCAGCTTCATAACATGGCAAAACATAGGGGTATTACATCAACATTTTGGTGACTTTCACGAGGCACGGCTTGTATTTACAGGTATGCTGCTTGCTTATCCGGACGATTACCGTCCACCAATGCGACTTTCTTATCTTGCCATTGATGAACAGCAACTGCTTGATAATGACGTCCGTGATTATTCAGAAGTTTTGAGTATGTACAATCGCTCACAAGAGCTAAACGATATTGACGATGTAGATTTAATGCGACTGACCGGTGTTATTGCCGAACTTAGGCAATACGGTTGGTTTGATTGATTAACAAAAGTGTGGAGGTCTTATATGAACTCAAAGGGTAAAATCGCAATTATAATTTCGTTGGTACTTATCGCAGTGGCAGCAATAGGTCTTGTGCTGTGGTTTGTGTTGCGTGATGACTCACCGAATACAGCAGAGGGTTGGCTTGCCGCAGGGGAAAGACATCTTTTTGAGCAGAACTATGAGCAGGCTGTTGTTGCGTTTAGAAATGTTATTGAAATTGAACCGAAAAGAGCACGAGGATATACCGGAGCTGCTGACGGTTACATGGGATTAAATCAACCGGATAAAGCGGCTGATGTGTTGAGACAAGGTCTCAGAGAAATACCGGATGAACCTGCAATAACAGAAAAGCTCAACAACATAATTGAAGAGCATGAGCATTTAAGAATAGATAATGACCCTCAACCGATAACTCCCCCACCACCGGAGGACGATGACACGCCGACTCCACCTCTCCCCGAAGAATCATGGGCAGAAGCTTATAGCGGTCTAATACGCGAATATGATACGCAAACATTTGTATTTGAAACAAACTATAACGATGGCATGGGCATGGATATTTATTACGCATGGAACATAGTGGAAATCAAATATGCTGAGTTAATAGATTTTGATAATGACGGAGTGCCGGAATTATTATTAGTTGCAAATATTTACGATCAAGGCTTTGATTATTTCTCTGTAAGTGTTGTTGTGTTCAGTCATACCGGACTAACAGGTGGTTTAGTAAACCTCAACTACTACAACAGATCTTTAGAAGAGGAAGCGTGGGTGGCATACTCTATAATCACAGATTCTAAAGGTTTTTCATATATTTTACGCGAAGGATTTGGGACTGACATAGTAAATTATTATAGCGCACAATATTTTGCAAAAGATAATGACGAATGGATTCCTACATTGACCATTTCGTCTTATACGGATTGGTCTTATCCGGATTATTTAACTTATGAAGTTAAGTTTTTGATAGATGATATATATGTTGAAGAATCCGAGTATCAAGAAGCTATTTCAGGCATTGAAATTACAAACAAAAACCATTTGGGTCAAACTACATCAAATGATATACAAGACTTTCTCATACATCTTGATCAAATAGTAGTGCCTACTCAATAAGTTATACTGGAGACTACGAACTCATGAAATATCTGCGTAGCAACTTAAAATATATACTTCCAATTGCAGCCGGAGTTGTTGCTGTGCTTGCTGTTGCAGCATTATGGTATTATTCTTTGCTTGCAAATGGTGATAATACCGATGACAACGGTAATATAGTCGCTGCTGCAGAAAATATAAATAGTAATTACATTGAAACCGGTGAGCCGCCCGGCGATAATGAGTCGCATGATGACTATGTAATTGACAGTATTTCATGGGACGGTATCGAGAAGCTTATTGCAGAATATCAAGAAGATGTAACTGTCATAGTAAACGCACCCGCATACAGCATCGTTGAGTCAAACGGATTATATATTGTTACAATACATAACCCAACAAGTAAGCTGAGACAGTTATCTGTTGGCGAAAAGTTTGTGCTTGAACCCACGGGAAGTAATCCAAGAGGTTTGGCAGGTTATGTTGAGAGCATTGTTTCCGATGATACACTTCTTGTTATGACAGTGAGATTGCCTGAGGCACTTGATGAAATTTTTGAAGAATTTGAATTTGTTGCAGATATAGACATGCTTGCTGGGGCAGTTGAAATACCTCTATCTGACCAATTATACGGCGTAGACGGCGTTGAGATTGGACGCAATCCAACACGGCGTGTTTGGCTTGACGCTAATAATGCAGATTTAGGCGGGGTGAAAATAAGTGGCAGGGTGGAAATGATAACACCTCGGATAAGTGCATCTCTTAGTAGAAGTCATGTTGACTATTTAATTTTAACAACAGGTGTTTTGATAGATATCAAAGCTGATGCCGAGTTAAAGTACGATAGATTATTTCATCTTTTCACAATACCTGTTTCTTTGCCAAAGGGTATCCACATTGATATTCTTGTCGGCATCTTAATCCACGCAAGCGGAGAAGTAGAACTTACATTAAACTGCAGAATGGAAGCTCAGTTCGGCTACAAATCTGGTGAAGAATTTAGAGATAATATCCGTGTAACTCCAACCTTTAACGGTACAGGAGAGTTTAATGCAAAAATTGAACTCTCTGCCAACATGCAAGCAAGAGCAAGTGTTATGCTTTTTCCGATTTATGGTATCGAGGGTACTCTTGGTAAAGGCGTAAGAACAGATGCTCAAATGCAACAGGAATGTACAACAAGAGAATGTTTTGTTGTCGGAACATACAATATCAGGATAATCAACTCTGCGGATTGGGGTATTTTTAAGTTTCTAAAATGGCAGCGACCCTTACAGGGTAGTGGTGCATTAACTGGTCATTGGTTTATAACTCAAAATGACTGGCTTACTAATTGTCCGCACAAAGAAAATGAAGATGAAGCCGATTCGTCTGATAATCAACCGCCCGACAATTTGCCAACCGATGCACCACCGCCGGATTTACCCCAAAATCCCCCTGCCAATACACAAAGAAGCAATACATTTGGCACGCCGGTTACACTTGAAGTGGCAACAAGAAGACCAGGGGTGTATATTAAAAGTGATGATATGTTTTCGTTAATCCTTCCTCAATGGATAATTGACTTTAATATTGAAAGTGCTGTGGCAAAAATTCTATTTCCCGGCATGTCCGATAAATTAGCTGTGCTATTTGATCCCGATTTTGAAGTACCTAAGATATCCACTGACACCCAACTTGTCTTAATAGGTCTGTCGAGAGTAGATATTTTTGAAACCCTCGATAGCGGCTGGACTATTCCTTATGGTGTTGATCTTGGGGTTCAATCGTCTCATTGGATTGATACAGGAACTGTATCAAGATCGCTTTTAGACTATCGTACCGGTGGTTTTGGTTCAAATAACAATCAACAATTTGATACTATAAACGGCAATGACCCATTAGATTTTGTCAATAGAATGGTATATACAAGAAGATCGTGGAATCTTATGCGATTTAACGGAATACTCTCCGGTGAAAAAGACGAGGAGTTTACATTTGCTTGGGGAAGCACTACAAGAACATTAACAGCAGATCGGCAATTCTTTACATTAGATAACGATAACAGAACTTCACCTATTCCGAAGTATTTCATAGTTATAACTGACAATGGGTATCATGAAATTGACTTTTTTGAAACACCGACAGGCTATTTCAGTATAAAAGAGCAGGGAAGAACCAGAATTGTGGAATTTGTAGAGCCTTGATGTGTAAACATCAGTAAATAAGCTGCTGGAAGTACTACAGCCAATTTGCTTCGATAGATTAGTATCCCTGCCGGACATCCAAATCCGCCCTAACAGCATGAAGTGGATACTGCAAATACACGAAGAAGGCTATTTTCCCAAACAGGTCAATGTTACAGGTTTGTTATCAAAATTTTTCCATCTTGCACTTAGTTCTCTTGACTATATAGTTGAGAATATGGTATCATTAGGTGTCAATTACCAGTTAATAAAGGGAGCAGTTCATGAAGAAAGCAATAATATTTTTCCTAATACTTGTGTCGGTTTTGTCCAATATTAGTCCATACGTACTGGCAGCAAATAATTGTCCCCCGCATCAAACAGGGCTTCCATTAAGCTCTTACGCAAAATACATAGGCAATCCTTTAATTATGAGACATGCTCGCTACACATACGGACGCACAATTTGCGTTAATTGTTATGTTCGAATTGATGTTCTGATGGATACAATCACGCAAGATTGCACTAGATCAATTATGTCTAACCTTGGGCACTCCGGCAACAAACACACTATACAGTATCGCTGTGTGTGTGGTAATACGTATACACCCATAACGTATAATTGTCCAGGTGGTTCACCGGGGATCAGTTGTATTTTTCCAATGTCTTTGCCTCTTATAGAATCATAGTTTGTATTTGGTTGAAGATATTGATACAGATATGTCAAGAAAGGGAGGTTTTCTGGGTGAAAAATATGAGAGTAATTTATGCTGTTGTTTTTTCATTTCTATTTGCATCTTTGCTCGTGTTGACGCTCTTTTTAGGGATTCCTGAAAGCTTGATAAGTGATCCAGTACAAACGAACGAACCGCATTATAATGTGTCTTTGCAGCAATTTGATGAAATTGAAGATATTATTACTCGTATGTTAGAGCCATTATTGGGATATGGATGTGTAGATATTGATATTGTGACACCGGCAATTCTATCAGATACATTATGCATAAAGATGATAATAGATCGTTATATCCCCGATTGTATTATCCCTGACATTGAGTTGCTGATTTCACAAGCTATAGGAATTGACGTAGCTATAATAGAAATTTTACTTGTCTAATATACTCTATACTAAATAAACAGAGCTGCACTCTTTTTCTTTTAGAGTGCAGCTTTATTTGTGCATTATTTGTCACAATTTTGCCGAAGCCTGTTTATACATTTGCCTTATAAGCGCTGTGGCAGGTTGGGCCGACATATTGATTTAGTCTGAACGAATGTTTAATGGCGGCTGAAATAAATGCTTTTGCTACACTGAGAGCTGTGTGCAAATCCGAGCCTTTTGCAAGCTCGGCAGCTATTGCGGCAGAAAAGGTACAGCCTGCACCATGAGTATTTGATGTTTGGATTTTTGGTGAGCTCAGCTGCTCGAAGCTTTTGCCGTCATAAACAATGTCAATGGCGTTTTCATCGTCTGAGCCTTTTCCGCCTTTAATAATAACGCATTTTGCACCAAGGTCGTAGATAATTTGTGCTGCGTCTTTCATTTTATCGAGAGAGTTTATATCTTTAATACCTGTCAGCTGTGATGCTTCAAAAAGATTTGGTGTTACAACTCTTGCCAAAGGTACAAGTGTTTTTGCGTAGCACTCGGCGTTTTCGGGGTGGATTGCTTCGCCTGCACCCTTACAGACCATAACAGGGTCAACAACGACATTTTGCAGATTGTTCTTTTTTACCGTAAAAGCTGCAAGTTCTATGATATCAGTGGTTGGTAGCATACCTGTTTTCATAGCATCAACTCCGATGCCGACAACGGCTGTTTCGATTTGTGCTTTGAGTATGTCAATATCTACGGGAAATACCTGATGTGCCCAACTGTTGTGAGGGTCCATTGAAACGATGACAGTCAGTGCCGTCATACCGTAAACTCCAAGCTCCTGAAAGGTTTTAAGGTCTGCTTGTATACCTGCTCCGCCGCTTGTGTCCGACCCTGCAATTGATAATGCTTTTTTCATTTTGCCCTCTTTCTTTGTAGTTTGTCCAATATCTTCAATGCCTTTTTATAATCTTTTACATTGTGCGGGGCGTATAATGCTTTTTCGTCTGTCGGCTCATAGCCGCATTTTTTGTAGATATCTATTGCTTTATAACTCCATGTTTGTGTGCTCAGAAAGATATCGACATCACCCTCGATTTCGCGCATGAGCCTTGTCGCCTCTGCCGTGACGGCTTTGCCGAGCCCCAAGCCCTGATACGCGGGGTCAACGCTGACCCAATGCAGCCATGCCCGCCGCCCGCCGTCAATCACAGACCACCATGCGTTGGCTGTTGCGACTTTTTTGCCCTCGCTGTTTTCGATAAAAAGACATCGGCGGTAAAGCTCATCCAAATGAGGCATAAAGTCTTTTTTGAAGTGCATAAGAGCGGCAAACTCACTGTCAAACTCATCAACCGAGGTTTCAATTCTTGCCCAGTTTATATCGTCGCCGTCTTGGTAGAGTGCAAACTTAAATCCGTCGGGAAGCGGGAACTCCGGTATCGGGGTTCCTGCTTTTTTGCGCATTTTTAAGTTTGCGTAAGGTACAGTTTTGTCTAACATCTACTTTATCAGATATTTCCTTAATATTTCGAGCATTCTGTCCAAATCGAGAGGTTTGCCGAGATGGTCGTTCATTCCTGCGTCCAAACATGCGTTGATATCGTCCTTAAATACATTGGCAGTCATTGCTATAATCGGTATTTGCTGCAGTGAGGATTTGTCTGAGCCGCGTATCAGTCTTGTGGCCTCAAGTCCGCCCATTTGCGGCATTTGCAAATCCATAAACACAATGTCGTATTTGTACGGGTCGTCAGTAAGTATATCTAACGCTTCCCTGCCGTTTTCAACACAATCAATGATAATTCCGGTGTCTTCCAAAAGTGCTATGAGTATTTCGCGGTTTATTTCAATATCTTCGGCAACCAACAGTCTTTTTCCGCTGAATGAATAGTGGTCGTAGGTTTCTATAAGCTCATCATTTTCCATTTTACTTCCGGGCTTTACTTTTACTGTAATAATAAACTGTGAACCCTTATTAAGCTCCGATTTTACCCATATCTGCCCGCCCATTAGCTCGACAATTCGTCTTGTGATTGACAATCCAAGTCCGGTGCCGCCGTATTCTCTGCTTGTTCCGACAGTTGCCTGTTCAAAAGCGACAAAGAGCTTGTCTTGCTGCTCGGGCGAAATACCAATACCACTGTCCGTGACTTCTACTCGAAGCTCGCAGTTATTATCATCTTTTGTTACCCAAGACACGTCCAAATTGACCTTGCCGCCCTCAGGTGTGAATTTAACGGCATTTGACAGTAAGTTTGTAATAACCTGTGCCAAACGCTGGTCGTCACCGACTATATAACGGGGAATGGCTTGGTCAATGCAGACAGTCAGGATATGCTGTTTTTCATCTGCACGAAAATGTATGACATTGAGGACTTTATCGAGCATGTGCTCGAAATTGAATTCAACGTATGAAAGCTCCAACTTGTCAGCTTCAATCTTTGCCATATCGAGTATATCGTTTACCGTGCCAAGCAGGTGGGAGGAAGCGTCGCCGATTTTATTCAAGGCATGTACTTTGCCCTCGGCTTCTTTGGTCTTTTTGCCAATCAAGGTCATGCCGATAATGGCGTTGAGAGGTGTTCGCATTTCGTGACTCATGTTTGAAAGGAAATCACTTTTTGCACGGCTGGCGGCATTTGCTTTAGTTAACGCATTTTCAAGTTCAAGCGAGGTGTCGCGCAGGCTGTCCATCATGCCTGCCAAACGACGCTCAACAAATCTTGAAATAAAAATTGCCACGACAATGCAAAGAGCAACAACACCCAAGGTTATCAGTGCTCCGCTTGCAATGAAAAGTACAATTTTAGTCAATTCGTCCGCTGTATAATGCCCGACGAACAGCATACCTACAATTTCATCATTTACACCATATAGGGGGACATACTTAGCGAGCATTTCCCTGCCGAAAAGCATAAATCTCTCTAAAACAGTTTCTCCGGCAAGCACCCTCTCGCTTATGTCTGCCGGTGCGTTATTTTCTAAAGCATAGACTGCATCCGCATCTAAAATTGTTGTGGAGATGCTCTCACCTCCCGTATAAACAGCAACTTCGCAGTCTGTCAGGTCTTTAATTCTGTATGCAAAATCTTGAATATCCAATCTATATCCCAAAGAAACAACACCTGCAATGTTCATATCGTCGTCATAGATTGGTACTCCTGCCATAACCCCAAGTTTTATTGTTGCACCAACAACTATATGCGATTCAATTTTGCCTTCAAGAGCCGATTTTATATGAGATAATTCAGCAAGACTGTCTCCACGCCTGTCCGTTGCATGTGTTCTGATGAGTACAATACCTGTTTTGTCAAGAATGGTGCAAAAATCAAGTTGTGTTATATTCTTTAATGCGTTTGCAACAGCTTCTACCCCTTCAAGGTCATTGTTAAGAATTGCTTCTATCAAAACCGGATTTGTAGACATTCCGATAGCAGCAATTCGTGCTCTTATTTTCAGATCTTCAATTTCCCGCTGAGCCACATTAACCGCAACATCGGTTTCTCTGTGCAGGGTTTCATTTAGTTCGTTTGCGTATAAAAGGATAGAACCCAACAAAACGGCAACACAACAAACAATCGTTAGTGCAACCATTGGGATAAGAATTCTTTTTCTAATGCTCATTAATTAATAGTCCTCTGCATAAAGCCTAAGGGTGTACGGGTTTCTGACCGTTCATTAAGATAACATATATTTATGTGAATTACAATAAAAAACTAAATAAAAGTGTCAAAACAGTGTCACATTTACAATTTATGTCCCCTTGGGGGGGAAGTGAGGTTTAATCCATATCATAGTCCATATCATAGTCTGTGGGGCAGGCGGGTTCTTCGAGCAGCTGCGAAGTTTCCAAACCCTCCGGTTCTTCTACGGAACGAAGACGTCTGTGCATTGCTTTTGCTCTTGTGTTGGTAAGGGTTTCAAGTGTTTTGTCTGCAGTTTGGATTTGTTTATGTGCCCTGTCTAACATATCGCTGAATTTGACAAACTCAGACTTAACAGCGCGAAGCGTGTCCCAAACCTCCATGGACCTTTTTTCCATGGACAATGTCTTAAAGCCCATTTGGAGTGAGCTTAAATAAGCGGAAAGTGTTGTTGCTCCGACTGCAATTACTTTATATTTCGTACGAAGCTCCTCAAACAAGGCTACATTTTGCACAACCTCGGCATATAAACCCTCTGTCGGCAAAAACATAAGTGCAAAGTCGGTTGTTTTCGGCGGCAGAATGTATTTGTCTTTGATATCCTTTGCGGATACGCGTATTGCCTGTGCCAAGGACTTGCGTGCGTCTTCTATTGCCTGCTTATCTTCGGCATCAATGAGCCTGTTGTAATCTTCGATCGGAAACTTCGCGTCAATAGGCAAAAGGAGCGGCTCTTCGCCGTGCCCGGGGAATTTAACGGCAAACTCTACACGTTTTCTGTCGGCGATTTCGACATTGACCTCATACTGACCGGGTGCGAGTATGTCAGAGAGAAGCTTTTCCAAACGCACCTCGCCGTATGTGCCGCGCTCTTTTACATTGGTAAGTGCGTTGCGAAGGCTTTTTGTGTCGGCTGCGAGGTTTTTCATTTCTCCCAAGCCCTGCTGAACACTGTCGAGTTGCTTGCTGACAAGCTCAAACGACTGAGCTAAGCGTGTTTCGAGCGTTTTTTGGAGCTTTTCGTCAACAACTCCCTGCATTTGCTCGAGCCGCTTCTCGTTGCTGTCTTGGAGGGCTTTTATTTTGCTCTCTAAGGTCGAAGTTACCTGTACCTGAAACTCACGAAGCTGTTTATTTGTTTCCTCGCGATTACCCTGCAAAGTAGACTGAATACTCTCTTGGATAACACCAAAACGCTTAAACTGTTCTGTTGCGCCGTCGCCTATCTGGCGTGAGATAATATCACGCTGTTCATCCTTGTTTTTTCTGAGCAGGTCGGTTATTTTATCAATTCCCGATTTACCCCTGCCTGCAAGAAGAAGTATTGCAACTATAACGAGCAAAACTATTGTAACTATACTGAGAATTAACTGAGGGTTCATTTGTCACCTCACCCATTCGCGTCCGAGCATTGCCGCACCGATTATGCCTGCATCATTGCCCAAAACTGCCTTAACAAGCTTTGTTTTTGGAGTGTCGGCTCCAAAGCGTGCATACTCTTCACGCTCAAGGGCCGCTATGAGCGGCGCTTCCATATACTGCCAAGCATTTGAAATGCCGCCGCCGATACAAAATATCTCAGGCTCGAGTATGTTAATCATGTTTGCTATTCCGATTGCAAGATGCTCGACATATTTATTTACTGTCAAAACTGCGGTGGGGTCATTATCGCGATATGCGTCAAAAACAGTTCTGCCCTCAACTTTTTCGGTAGCTCCGCCGCATAGTTCCCACATTTTACTGTCCCGATTTTTCTCCATAAATTCCAAAGCAGTTTTCACAAGACCTGTTGCAGACGCATAAGCTTCCCAACAGCCCAATCTGCCGCAACCGCATTTTCTGCCGCCCGAGGAAATGACCATGTGCCCAACCTCGCCCGCAATGCCGCTAAATCCGGTTAATAATTTCCCGTCAATAACAATACCGCCGCCGACGCCTGTGCCTAAGGTTATCATTGCCGCATGGCTTGCTCCTTTTGCACTGCCGGCGTTAGCTTCGCCGAGAACTGCACAGTTAGCGTCATTGCCGAGCCGAACAGGGCACTTATATATCTCGCCAAGCTCGCTTGTCATGTCAGTATCACGAAGCGGCAGGTTTGGTGCAAAAATAACAGTACCCGTGTCTTCGCGAATTGAACCGGGGGAGCCAATTCCTATCGACAGCGGGGGTTTGTCAGTACCGGCAAGCAGCTGCTCACATGCCCTAATAATGCCGCCGACAACTGCGTCTGCTCCGCCGCTTGTATCGGTCGGCAAATTTACTCTTTTTAGAATAACGCCGTCATCATTAACTATTGCCGCGGCTATATTTGTCCCGCCCAAGTCTACTCCAACATACATAAATCTTTACTCCCTTTTTATGTTTCTAATCAGCATCAAGCTTGCTTCTCAGAAGCTCGTTGACACTGCGGGGGTCTGCTTTTCCCGCTGTTTTTTTCATAACCTGACCTACCAGAAAACCAAACACCTTTTGGCTTCCGCTTTTATATTCCAAAACCGATTTTTCATTTTCTGCTAAAACCTCATTTATTGCAGCCTCAAGAAGCCCCGTATCGCTTACCATTGCAAGGCAGTTCTCAGCGATATAAGCCTCGGGGTCTATGTTTTTTTCAAACACTTCGGTCAGAACTTTCTTGCCGACAGAGCGGTTGATTTTTCCCTCGTCAACGAGTTTGATGATACATGCAAATTTTTGTGTATCAATGCAAATATCATCATCGGGAATACCCGCTTCCTTTGAAATAGCAAGAAGCTCGCCCATAATCCAGTTTGATATGTCCTTTGGTTTATTGTGAAGTTTTATCGCACCGTCAAAAATGTTTGACAGACTTTGGCTGCTTGAAATGATTTTGCTGTCATATTCGGGCAAACCAAGCTTTGCCGTCAGTCTTTCAAACTTCTCATGCGCAGGCTCGGGCAGGGTATCTTTTACGCTTTGTATCCATAAATTGTCGATATGTATCGGCATTATTTCGGGGTTTGGAAAATACCTGTAGTCTGCCGCTTCTTCCTTTTCTCTCATGGAAAATGTGGCGCCGATTGTATCGTCCCAACGTCTTGTTTCCTGAACTAATTTTTCGCTGCCTGTTTCAAGCGCGTCAATGTGCCTTTGTGACTCGTATTCAATGGCTCTTGTTATTGCCTTGAGCGAGTTCATGTTTTTTATTTCTGTGCGTGTGCCGAGTATTTTGCTGCCTTTTTCACGGACAGAAATGTTTACGTCACAACGCATTGACCCCTCTTGCATTTTGCAGTCTGATATGCCTGCAAAGGTCAAAAGAAGCCTTAGTTTTTCCAAATATTCCGTAACCTCGTCTGCAGTTTCAAAATCAGGATTGGATACGATTTCAATGAGAGGTACGGACGTGCGGTTAAAGTCGATTAATGTGGAGCGGGAACGCGGCTCATGAACAAGCTTGCCCGCATCTTCTTCGATATGTATCTGCTTTAGGGTTATGCGTTTGCCTGTTATATCAATCCAACCGTTTTTGCAAATCGGTGAAAACCATTGTGTTATCTGATATCCGGTCGGCAGGTCGGGGTAGAAGTAGTTCTTTTTATCAAAGGTAATTACGGGTGTTATTTCACTGTTTGTCACAAGTGCGGCAGCAATACCAAGCTCTATTGCCCGCTTGTTAGGCACGGCGGGCATACCCGGCATACCCGCACAGGCGGGGCAGACATTTTCGTTGGCATCGGCACCAAACTTAGCAGAGCATGAACAAAACAGCTTTGAATTTGTGGAAAGCTCTACATGAACCTCAAGCCCCATGACCACTTCATAAGTCATATCTCAATAAATCCTCACATTCGGAATTTGCTATATATGTCGCGGACGGTGTTGTGAGAGAGGGCAAGCCGCAAAGTCTTGACAAGGCAGGGAAACTGCTCGTTTGCTCTGCGGTTGCGGTTATCACATCACAATCACTAAAATCGAGAGAGTTTTTTATCAGGCGGCGCAGACGCATTGCTTTGTCATAATATGGCATATAGTTGTCTTCGGACAAAACCATAGCGCCGATAAGTGCCGCAAGCTTTATATCCTCGCCAAATGCTTCGGTTCTGCTTTTGGTGTAAAGCTCGTCAAGACTGCTGTAATCCTTTGCTCTGTAGCCGAACTTAATGCCGTCGTATCTGCTGATGTTGTTTGCAAGCTCCCCGCAGCAGAGTATTTGCATAATCTGCGGGTAGACATCGTAGTAAGGTTGGGGGCAAGCATGTGTCATGGGGACACAGCTTAAGGTCTGTCCCCTGACACAGGGTTGACTGTCTTCCTGCTTTATAATGTCAAAGATTTCAAAGCCTGTCTTTTTATCTTTGCACAAAATTCCGATTTGGTCTATTGATGTGACTGCAGGTATCAGTCCGTATCTTGATACCGTGCCGTATGCGGGGTGAATGTAATATAGACCCTGTCTGCCTGCTTCGGTGCAAATAGCACCTGTGTAGTCATTGCACAAAACAGCGTCTGCACTACTGTTTGCAAAAGAACTGACCGCAGCGGTCAGTGCATCGCACTGGTCAGAAAACAAGCCGGGGGCACCAAACTCGCCAAAGCTTAATCTGCCTGTGATTTTTATATCGGCAGACATCAGAAGCGTAACAACGGTTGCATCAAAAACGGCAATAAAGTTTTCCAACATTTTTGAACCTGCCGCTCCCGGAATTCCTTTTTGCATTATTGTTTCTTCAAGCTGTACGCTGTATTTCATTTGCAAATACCTTAATGTTATATATTAACCTAAACGGTCAAATGTCAATGGACGCAGGCACTCTGATATATCCGTCCTGCTGTTCGGGAGCATTTTTCAAAAGCTCTTCCCTTGATATTATCTTTTCCGTAATATCCTCACGCATGATATTTTTAGCTTCAAGTACACTGATGAGCGGAAGAACATCGCTTGTGTCAAATTCGTCAAGCTTTGCAAAAGAGCTACTGACGGCATCAAAGCGCTTGCAGAGCACATCTCTTTCGGTATCGGCAAGGCTAAGCATTGCCATACGCTCAAATTTTGATATGTCACTCATGCGGATAAGCTCCTTTACTCTGCTGTGAACTCGCTCGCGAGTGCGGATATTGTCGCTTTTGCGTCGCCGTAAATCATCAGGGTGTTTGGCATGGTGAACAGTTCGTTTTCAACACCCGAGAAGCCTCTGCCCTTTCCGCGCTTTAAGACGAATACCGTTCTGGCTTCATATGCTTTGATAATCGGCATCCCGTATATCGGCGAACTTTCGTCGGTTTCGGCGGCAGGATTAACAACATCGTTTGCTCCGATAATAATCGCAACATCCTGCATAGGCATGGCGGGGTTCATTTCTTCCATTGTTTTAAGCTGCTCATAAGGAATGTCAGCCTCAGCAAGAAGTACGTTCATATGTCCGGGCATACGTCCTGCAACAGGGTGGACACAGTAGCTGACTTCGGCTCCGTTATCTTCAAGTTTTTCGGCAAGCTCACGGACCACATGCTGCGCCTGTGCGACAGCCATGCCGTAGCCGGGGATAAACACAACGGATGATGCAGCTTCAAGTATCATATATGCGTCCTCGGCAGATACTGACTTAGGCTCGGCGCCCGGACCCTTGCCCGAGGCGGTATCGACAGCACCAAAGCCGCTAAAGAGCAGGTTGCCTATGGAGCGGTTCATTGCTTTGCACATTATCAAGGTGAGTATAACGCCCGATGCTCCGACAAGACAGCCGTTGACGATGAGGGCTGTGTTTTCAAGCAGGAAGCCTGCTGCGGCAACAGCCAAACCCGTGCAGCTGTTGAGAAGCGATATAACAACAGGCATATCGCCGCCGCCGATCGGCAGCACAAACGCAATACCGAAAATGAACGAAACCGCACAAAGTGCAATCATAACTATAAGTTTTGCATCGGCGGGGATTATTGTGCCGGGCAGCACGTAGAGAACAATCATAGCAACGACTGCAAGGAGCAGCAAGCCTGTGATGAAGTTTTGCCCCTTAAATACAATCGCTCTGCCTGTCATTTTCTCTGACAGCTTTGCCCATGCAATCATTGAACCCGAGAAACACATTACGCCGATAAAAATGGTGACACCCGTTGCAACAGCGTCAACAGCTCCCGCATCGTTCGGACGCAGGTTGTTAAACTGTGAAAACGCAACGAGTGAGGAAGCGAGCGCTCCAAATCCGTTGAAGAGTGCGACAAGCTCGGGCATTCCCGTCATTTTTACTTTCTTAGCCCAGACGGTACCGATGAGAGCACCGATTGCAAGAGCTACAAAGGTCCATAAAAAGCCCGTTTGCATAAAGTCCAAGTTCCAATAGTCGGCAATTCCCGCTTCTGTGATGTTTGATGCGTCGGGGTTGGACTCAAAATATACGGCGATAACCGCTATTACCATACCGATTATGGAAATGTATGTACCCTTACGGGCGGTGGTTGGTTTACCGAGGTTTTTTATGCCTATTATGAAGGTAAGGCAGGCGATGATATACGCAACATTGATGATTTCGGGACTAATCATTTGCTCTCACCCTCCTTCTTTTTGAACATAGCGAGCATACGGTCTGTCACCATATAGCCTCCAACCACGTTGATTGTGGCAAGAACTATGGCGATAAAACCGAAAATCATACTCAGTGAACCTGTGGGGCTCGTGGAGCAGACAACCAAACCGCCAAGCACCGTAAGTCCTGATATGGCGTTAGTTGCCGACATGAGAGGTGTGTGCAGTTGAGAGGGTACTTTGGCTATTAATTCTTTACCAAGAAACGCTGCCATGACGAATATAAAAAGCAGCAGTACAATGTTACCTGTCATAAACTCTATTCCTTTCTCAACTAATTATTTTGAAAGCCCGGGTGAATGACCTTTTTATCCATTGTGATAAGGCACCCGGCTAAAATTTCGTCTGTGGAGTCAAGCTTAAATGTTTTGCTCTCGCCATTCCAGAAATGCTCCAAGAATGCAAAGATATTGCCTGAAAACATGTCGGAAGCGTCTTTTGGAATGTTACGCTCGAGACTGTCTCCGTTTATTAAAAGAACACCGTTATCGAGCACTACATCACCGGCAGGGTCGCAGCCCTCTACGTTTCCGCCTGTCTTGACAGCCATGTCAACGATTATTGAGCCCGGCTTCATTTGTGCCGTCATGTCTTTGGTGAGCAGCAGCGGAGCTTTACGTCCGAAAACCTTAGCGGTTGTGATAACTATATCCGAATGTGAGCAAACCTTTGCCTGACCCTTTCGTTGGAGTTCTACCTGCTCGGGGGTAAGCTCTTTGGCGTAGCCCTGCTCGGTTTGACCCATTTCGCCGAGGTCTATTTTTACAAATTTCGCTCCGAGTGACTTGACCTGTTCTTCAACAACGGGGCGTGTGTCAAAGGCTTCAACACGTGCTCCAAGTCTTTTTGCCGTGGCAATAGCCTGCAATCCCGCAACTCCGACACCAATGATAAATACTCTTGCGGGGGATATGGTGCCCGAGGGGGTCATCATCATCGGGAAAATCTTGGGAAGTTTTGACGCTGCTAAGATAACTGCATAATATCCTGCAAGCGAGGCTTGTGAGCTTTGAATATCCATTTTTTGCGCAAGAGTGGTACGGGGCATCATTTCAAGGCTGACAAGGTTGACTCCGGCGTCGGCATATTCTTTGATTGCCGCTTTTTCATTCCATACATCAAACGAACTGACATGTAGTGTGCCCTCGCGGATATCTGCAATATCATCGGGTTTGTTAATTCTGACGATAATATCGCAAAAGTCGTAACCGTCTTTTAAGGTGTCTGCAATCTTAGCTCCTGCGGTTTTGTAGTCGTCATCGGAAAAACTTATACAATCACCTGCACCGCTTTGCACCAAAACCTCATAGCCCATTTCACAAAGAGCTTTGATATGCTGCGGAACAAGAGCTACGCGAGTTTCCCCGTCTGCGGTTTCTTTGCACAAGAAGACTTTATTCACAAGCATCTCCCTTTCAATGTAATTTATCCCTGTTATGGTATCATATTGTTGTGCATAATGCTATAGGAAATTAAGCTGAAAAAGAGGAAATACTATTTGATAATACGGTGCAATAGTGTATAATAGAGGGCGCTGTTAAAATGTTTAGCAGCTGCGTGTAATCGAGGTGCACTGTGTTTAAGAATATAATAAAATCAGGGACAGCGTTTGTAATACTCATCTTTCTAAGTATTACATTTACGGTGTTACCTGTTTTTGCAGCTGAAAATCTGCCTGATGATAACCCTGCAGACAACATCACGCCGCCGATGTGGGAAGCAAACCCCGGTGAGTTCAGATTAATGCTTTTTATTATAATACTGCTGTTTTTGATTGTCTGCTTTATGATAATTTTTTTCCGGGTGCTTATGCAAAGAAAAGCTGCTGAGGCGGCATCACTTGCAAAAACAGAGTTTCTTGCCAACATGAGCCATGAAATAAGAACACCCATGAACAGTATCATAGGTTTTGCAGAGCTTGCACAATATGATGATATACCAATGAAAACGAGGGAGTATTTCAGCCGTATATCGGAAAGTGCGAGCTGGCTGTTAAGTGTTATCAACGACATACTTGATATTTCTAAAATTGAGTCCGGCAGGATAACGCTTGAAAACATTCCGTTTGATTTGACCGATATTTTCATGCATTGTCAGGATATCATGAAACCGCTTGCCGAAGAAAAGGGGCTGTCGCTATACAGTTATGCTGAGCCGTCTGTCGGGAAAAAGCTGCTCGGAGACCCTGTGAAGCTCAGGCAAATATTAATGAACCTGCTCTCCAATGCCGTAAAGTTTACAAATGTCGGTATGGTTAAAATGCTCGCGTCTGTTGAAAAGTCAGATGAAAAGAAAACTGTTATACACTTTGAGGTAAAAGACAGCGGAATTGGTATGACAAACGAGCAGATATTGGGGATTTTTAAGTCTTTTACACAGGCAGACACCAGTATTACAAGAAAATACGGCGGCACAGGTCTTGGGCTGACAATTGCAAAAAGTTTTGTTGAGCTAATGGGCGGCACTCTTGATGTGGTCAGCTCGCCGGAAGTCGGCAGTAAATTCAGCTTTGACCTTGAGTTTACTTTGATTGACTCCGACTCCGACGTGCAAACCAATGAGATTGTTCTCGACGACTCGCAAATACCATATTTTATCGGTGATGTTTTGGTCTGCGAGGATAACAGTATCAATCAGCAGGTGATATGTGACCATTTGAAAAGAGTCGGCGTAAAAACAATAGAAGCGTATAACGGGCAAGAGGCTGTAGATATTGTTTCCGAAAGACAAAAAAACGGCAACCCGTTTGATTTGATATTAATGGATATTCATATGCCTGTTATGGACGGGCTTGAGGCTGCGTCCAAAATTGCCGAGCTCGGAATAGAAACGCCTGTTGTGGCAGTAACTGCAAATGTAATGCCGTATGATATAGATTTGTATAAAAACAGCGGAATGTGCGGTCATATCAGCAAGCCTTTTACGTCAAAGGAATTATGGCAGTGTTTGGTTCAATACTTAAAAACGGAAAAGGTTGCACCTCTTTCAAAAAAACAAAAAAGCTTTGAAGAGGAAGAACTCATAAGGAAGCTTGAGCTGCCTTTTGTTAAGGAAAATCAAGATACCTTTGACCACTTGGAGGTTGCAATTGAAGCAGGAGATATTAAACTTGCGCACAGAATTGCACACACACTGAAAACCACAGCGGGTCAGATAAACCGTCACGGGCTCCAAAAAGCTGCCGCTGTAGTAGAAATGGAACTGACACATGCCGAAGACAGGCCAAGCCACGGGCAAATGCAGCTTCTTCACACGGAGCTTATCGCTGTGCTGACGGAGCTTGCTCCCTTGCTTGTGTCGGGTGATACAGGCAAGCAGACAGGCACAGATACAGGCGACTCTGAGCATGACATATCAGAATTGATTGGCATATTAGAGCCGTTACTCGAGCATAGAGATACCGCAAGTCTGACGGTTGTGGACGAGCTTCGGTGTGTGCCGCAGATGAAAGAAATTGCAGAGTGCATTGATGATTATAATTTCACAAAAGCCGCCGAGCTGCTCGAGCAGCTGAAAAGCGAGGTAGAGGGCTAAGAAAAAAGCCTTGACAAGTGAGAATGTATAGTGTTATTATGTGCTTCCAATAAAGTAGTACGGCATCACCGTCCTCACCTGACCGATAATTATCGAGTTGTGGTTAAGAATTAAAGCACCTTGTAAAACAGGTAGTTTTTAAGACGACAGATGCCAAAGCGTCTGTCTTTTTTATAGGAGGTGTTCTATATAAGCAACGTAAACTATCAAATTAATGAAGAAATCACTGACAAAGAAGTCCGAATGATTGGCGAAGACGGTGCTCAGCTCGGCATCATGACGTCCGAGGAAGCGATGAAAATCGCGATAGAGAAAGACTTGGACCTCGTCAAAATTGCACCTACATCAAATCCGCCTGTTTGCAGGATAATGGACTACGGCAAGTACAAATATGAGCAGGCAAAAAAGATTAAAGAGGTGCGCCGTCATCAGCATGTTGTAGAGGTTAAGGAAATACGCATGTCACCAAGTATCGGCATCAATGATTTCAACGTTAAACTGAAAAACGGCCTCAAATTCCTGAAAGAGGGCGACCGTCTTAAGGTCACAGTGCGTTTTCGCGGCAGAGAAATGGCTCACACGGATATAGGTGAGAAGCTGCTTACAAAATTTGCCGAAGAATGTGCCGAGCTCGGGAATGTTGATAAAAATCCAAAGCTTGACGGAAGGCACATGTCGATGTACCTGACACCAAAGCAGGCTAAACAATAATAAAGGAGTAAAAGCAATGCCAAAGATTAAAACACACAGTGGGGCAAAGAAACGCTTTCGCCTTACTAAAACGGGGAAGGTTAAACGTGCAAAAGCGTACAAAAACCATATTCTCAACAAGAAGTCAACAAAACGCAAACGCGGCTTACGCAAGGGCGGATATGCCGACGTAACAAATGAAGCAGCAGTAAAGCTGATGATACCGTATAAATAAGGTAAGAGGAGTAGGAATATGGCTAGAATTAAACGTGCGGTTACAACCCGCAAAAGAAGAAAAAAGATACTAAAGCTCGCTAAGGGCTATTGGGGTTCAAAATCCAAGCATTTCAAAATGGCTAATCAAGCGGTTATGAAGTCGCTCACTTATGCATATGTGGGCCGTAGGCTCAAAAAGAGAGATTTCCGCCGCCTTTGGATAACAAGAATAAGTGCCGCCTGCAAAGCAAACGACACGAACTATTCACGTTTTATGCACGGGTTAAAGGCATCGGGTGTTACGCTCAACCGTAAAATGCTCTCGGAAATGGCAATCCATGAGCCGCAGGCTTTTACAGAGCTTGTCGGCACTGCAAAAAAGGCATTAGGAGCATAATGGCTTGGCGGACAATCGCCAATATGTTCAGTTCAAGTATTATATCAAGAAACCCGCTACTTTGTTAATTAGCGGGTTTCTTTGTGCGGGTAGATGAATTGCCCTATTCTTAACAAATATATCATTTATCTTAGTTCTAATATCTTCATAATTTCGTCAAGCTGATCCATGCGAAACAAGCTGTTTTTAGAGGTAGGCAACAAAAATACATTATTCTCTCTTTGTTCAACAGCAATAATATGCTGCTCACCTTTTTTTACTGTATCTGCAAAATAAATGGCCATAACTTCTGCATCAGCATCGATGTCACCCTTGATAGATTTTATAACAGTACAATAATAAATATCTGTTTCCATCCACTCTCTTGAAGCTTGAGCACTTGCCGGTCGAAGCGGTTCATTGATTTCAACAATTAAAACATACTGTGAGCCATTTATGATATCTTCAATTTTATCGGAACGAATATGCTCTCTTGCTAAAGTGTTGCTCTTTGTTCTTTCCTCAATAAACGTCAATATTTGTTTCTTTTTAAGACTTCTGCTGTTAAAATCCAACTCACTTGCGTGTTTAGATATGGACTCATTATACATTGTGCTTAATGTCGGATTGTCTAAATCTATCACAAGATTTTGGATGAACAAGTACCCGTCTTCATGTGTTTTTAAGTGAGCACCTTCCAATCGAGTTAATGCTAACAAATAATCTGTTTTCGTATCAAACCGTACATCTGCTTCGTTATATGTTTTTAATTCATCGCTTCCCATAATTGATGCATAAGCACGTTCCGTATATACATAGATAATGTCTGCTGCATTTCCTAAAACTCTATCGCTAACTTTGAACTCAAATTCAACTAATGTTCTTCCGAAGTCACGATGCGTTACGTAATTTGCCACAACAGCGTCAGTAGCAAGAAGTAATGCTCTTTCAAAAGTGCTATACTCTACTAATTTTTCACCCATACTAACATTTTCGTTTTGTTTATCACTTGGATTATCAACCTGTGTTTCCGTGTTTCCATTAATTGCCTGTTCGCAGGCTGCAAGAACCAATAAAAGTAAAATCGACACTAACAAAACACATAATTTTCTCATAATTTCCTCCTTTTATTACATTGATTATCTATATGCATCATATATCTGTCTTAAATGTGTTGCTTCAATTGGTGTTATACTTCCGATAGAACCGGGTTGCAGATCTCTATGCATTATATCACTTGTATTCAAAGCGTGACCAAAATAACCAAGCGCGTGACCAAACTCATGAACTGCAATTGATCTTAATTCATATAAAGACCAGTCTTGACCCCATTTATCGTGGTATGTCAAGTACACTTGTGCTTGACCTGAAAGCCTTTGCACAGTTCTCTCGACATTGTGCAGCATAAAAGTACTATGATTGGTTCTGGTTGCAGGGCTACAATAACCGATCCATGTGCCAGGAATTCCACTGAAAGTGTGCATTTCGCTCATCGAACCACCAAAAACCTGTATAGATGCACTTGCATTTGATGTTTCATTAATGGATACTCCCAAAGCATTAGCCCATGCTGACCTAGCTTCAATTGCTCTTGCCGGAATATCAATATAATGAGGTACATAACCCGGAAAAAATGGATATCCAACAGTAATAGAGCCGGGCCAGAAACCAACTTTATTTATATTTTCGGGTTCATCAGCAACAGCATGCCATGTACGATGTTTTTGCGAGACATTAAAGCTGCGTGTGATTCCGTCGCCTGTAACAGCGAGAACACCTGTCCTTGTTGCTGGAGTAAGATTGTCGGAAGCAATAAGTGTGAACACGTTTCCGTTTCGCACAAAGGTCATCCATGGTGGTGGTTGAATATGGTAGGACGCAATGTTGGTTGTAACTGTTACTGTCCTTGTTGCGCCCCATGCAGATATATTTAACCAATCAGATGAGGGGTTTAATGTCAAAGTAGGCGGTGCACCAAGTTGTGATACAGAAAAGCTTGCAGGTAACCCAAATGAATTTGTCACGCTAAATGTTCCGCTTCGTGATGATGTACTTTGGTTAAGTGGAGCTGTTAGCCTAAATACACCACTGCTAATGGTTTCAAGAGTCATCCATGGTGGTCTGTTTACTGTATATGACGGTATGTTCGTTGTAACTGTCACTGTTCTTGTTGCTCCCGATGCAGAAATACTTGTCCAATTTGTTGAGGGAGATAAAGAGATATGTGGCGGAGCTCCTACTTGTGATACACTAAAGCTTCGGGTTATCCCTCCGCCTGTTACCGATACTGTACCACTCCTCGTTGCCGCACTTGGATTAACTGCGGCTGTCAGCCTAAATCCTCCAGTTACATTTGTGCGTGATATCCATGTTGGCATACTCACTGTGTATGATACGTTGGTCGTAACGGTTACAGTCCTTGTTCCACCCGACGCAGAGATACCTGTCCATGCTGTTGAGGGTGAAATTGTGAGTGTTGCGGATGACTGGGTTGAACTTGTTCCTCCAACCTGCTCTATCTGCAAGGTGTCCATGGATATGCCATCCCATGTAACACCTCGCTCATCAATACTTTCTGTTAAAATTATGTCTGTTATTATATCTTCTGCATATAATTCCTGTTCCTTGTCTGCACGGTCGAACTCCAGATTTATACCGCTTCTGCTACTTTCTGTTATTAGGAAATCCGGTGTTGTCGTTATTGCAAATGCAGTTATGTTGCTTGCTATTGATGCCATAAGAGTTGCTATAAGTATAAATGCTATTGCTTTCTTCATTCCGAATCCACCTTTCACCTGTGCATTTTCAATGCACAACTATAACTTACTATAGAACATGCTGTTTTCAAAAACAATACCTTTGGAGTAACGTGTACGTTTTAGGGAGTAACGTGTCATTTTGCTGTATAAATAAGTTAATAATTTCCGTTATAATCCGAAAATCGGAGTATAATTTCATGCTCTCACTGTAAAAGCATTGGGGACTTAATGGCTTGGTCTTTGAATTCTGACAGTCTTGCATTATAGGCTGTCAGAATTTCTTGTCTTTCATATTAAAATCTAAATCGATTTCCAAGGCAAAAATGCCGTCTTCACAGGATAACGCCATTTGACCATAGTATTTCTCTACAGCAGTTTTTATTGAACGCAAACCTATGCCATGAAGATTTTTATCAGCTTTGGTTGTTGCGATTGTATTGTTCACAATAATTAAATTATCTGCTACAGGATTGGTAATCTGTATCATTAAAAAGCCATTTGCAAAAAACGAGCGAATGGCTATTTGTTTTTTATCATCATGCAAGCAGCCTGCACATGCCTCAATGGCGTTGTCAATTGCATTGCCAAAAATTATGCATACATCTACAGGGTCAAGCAAATCCCCCGGCACAGCACCCTCGAATTCCAATGATGCATTAACCTTTTCTGCAAGAAATTGCTTTTCACTCAGTAATGCGTCAAGGACTATGCTGCCTGTTTCATAGGAACTCATCGTATTTGTAAGAGTCATCTCATCGGTATTCAGTATTGCAAGTGCACCGGTAGCATCGTCATGCTTTAAGGTTTCGATAAGACCTAATCTAAGATTTGTATAGTCATGCTTAAAACGCTTTATATTTTCATTAATTTTTGACATCGCCTCGTAATGGGATAATTGTGATTTGATTTGCTTCTCCATGACGTTGGATAAATTTTTGTAATATAAACTTGTTTGGTTATAAATGAGAATGAATGGAAATGTAGAACAAATCATAATAACTAATGCTGCGGCAAATATACCCACTAAAAGAAATTCCGACGAACCGGAATATGCATCAAGTAAATACGAAAGCATTGTAGCTAAAAAAGTACTTACCCATACAGCTGTTAAAAACAGAATTCTCATAGACATCCGTAATTGTAAAATGAGACTTAGAAATTTATCAAGCTTGCCATTTCTATAGGCTACAAAACAAATAAGCAGCAATATTAGACCTGCAAGTATATCAAATAGTTGAATATCTATTGTCCATTTTAGCAAATATGCGTCTAACCACAATAATAAGGTACCTATGGTTACGGCAACACCAAACACTATTGATATGAAATATACAAGCTCTTTCTTTGAACATCCTCTGATAGTAATTGTACATATCAATATAGGTACCAAAAAATTACTAATTGCATAAATATTTTCAGCTATACTTGCAGGGAAAACCAGATAGGTTGTTACAAAAAGTGCAACTACTAAACAGGAAATTATAGTTAGTAGCATCTTTTTAGCAGCACCCAACAAAGCATATGAAAGTATAATGCATACTACTGTATGAACCGCTACCGTTAATAGTGATATTATTAGTATCATTTACACGTCACTCCCATAAACCTACCTGTTACTCCTTATAAAACACCTAATTCTCTTTGTTCTTGTAAATTAATTCGGTAAACATAAAAAAGAGAGAGGGAGGTAACAGTTGTGTTTTCATTTTTCCACACAATATGGGGTTGGATATTTGGCTAATCCATAAATGAGATAAAATCGGCAGTACATCACTGCCGATTTTATCCTTTTAATGGCATAATATTATAACTTTTTGTATAAGCTAAGTACGCGCTCCTAAATGCCTTCAAATGGTTACGGCTCATATGGGCGACAGCTTTGTTCTTCAAATATATGTTCCCATTATCATAGTTATCAATATGACGGAAATTGACAATGTATGATCTGTGAACCCTAAAAAATGCTTGTTTTGGCAGCAGCAATGCAATGGCTGCCATTGTTTTTGCGCAGTGATATTTCTTTTTAGCAAGATGAATAAAGCATTTTTTGTTGTCTGCTTCCAAATATACTATATCTTTTGTTTGAACGCATACTGTTTCTCTATCTATCTTTAGTATTATAGGGTAGTCATTCCCATATGCTTTGAAATAGTCATCAAATGCCTTATAGAGCTTAGTAATATCAAGTGGTTTAGCAAAAAACCTATATGTGCTTACTTCAAATGCCTCATACACGAAATGCGGATGACTTGTCATAAATATTATTGTACAGTCGATATTTTTCTCACGGAGTTTCCTTGCTGTTTCAAGACCATTAATCCCGCTCATTTGATAATCCAATAAAATCAAATCATACTTCTTTTTTGAATTGAGCAGTTCCTCGCCACTGACGAATTCATCTATGGCAAATTCATAACGGTGCTTGTTTGAATACTCATATACTGCATCTTTAATACTTGCCCGAAATTTTTCTTCATCATCACAAACGGCAATTTTCATTTTGTACACTCTTTGCAGAACACTATAATGAGGGTCTATGCTAACATCATCTGTCGTCATATAAGTGCTCCTTTCATGCTGTTATGTATACTACCGATATAATACCACAAAAACATGAACACTGCACATTAGTCTTAGTCTGTTAAATCCTTGAATAAATCGTTTTTATCCACACCTAACGCTTCTGCAACAGCTAATACTTCATAATCTCTTGCATATCTGTACTGCCCTTCAAGCTGAGATAAGCTTGTGGGGCTAATATCTGTTCCCGATACTTGCAGTTTCGTCAGCAAATCTTTTTGCTTCATTCCTTTCCTTTTCCGGATTTCAACAATATTTTTACCAATTATATTCTTATCACCAGTTGCACTGCGACGTGGTCTCATATTTTGCTACTCCTGTAAATAGTATTCATAATAAGATTTTACAGTGAGAGCATGGAATTATACTCCGATTTTCGGAGTATAAAGGAAATTATTAACTTATTTGTGCGGCAAAATGACACGTTACTCCCAAAAACATACACGTTACTCCAAAAGTATTGTGTGTTTTTTGTTGCGTGCAATAACAGCAACGACAAAGAAAATGGGGGAAGTAGCGTCGCGGACATTGGCCCTCGCCCTGTTTATGATATACCACCGCGGGAAAGACCTGTCGAATTATTCCCGGAATTAGTGGGCATACTTTATAGAATGGCATTCCACGATAACGGATTATATGTATATGGCGTATCAGTAAACGAACCGGACAAAGGGCGGCAACTTTTCTTTTGCAACATAGATGACGGAAGTATAACTTCTCCATTTTCTGTTCCCCCTGATTTTAGCCTTGATAACTTAATATCATTGAGCGACGGCTCTCTTTTAATTTCCGGCTATCCTACAAAATATGATGAGAATAATATACCTGTGTGGATGGATGATAATTATCAAATATACCATTTAACAAGCGAAGATACACAACTGCTCATACAGGGAAACGGCGGAATGCATGTATCTAATGCTATAGCCATAGATGAGCAGGGGGGAAGAATATTTGTTCTATCAAATGGCTACCCAAGTTTTGGGATATATGCATATTCAATAAAAGGCGAATTTTTATACGAAGTAAAAGCCCACAACTTTGAGCATGATATTATTTTTTCTGCAGATACTATATAGACTGTATGCATTTGGGGGAGATAAATCAGATTTTGTTATTTCAATATTAGACAGTGACAAAAAGGAGCTTCGCGAGTTAGCACGCATGCCATATGACGGATCAGGTTTTAATTTGTACCCATGTAAACAGTATGAATTTCTTGCTCTTCACAACTCAAAAGCATTAAGATTTAATTTTGATGAAAACTCATTCCTTGAGCTCTTTGATTTGTCTGAGCAAGGAATTTCCGGGTGGGTAAGTTTTTTACACGAGTATAATAACTACTATATTTTATATGTAGATAATTATTCAACAGGCAAAAGTACCCTTATTAGAATGAAACCAGTTGAAGAGTATGGTGGATTAGTAGAGGTGCTTCGATTAGGAAAGTTTGAGGCAGGCAAAGATTTTTTATTAGATGAAATAACGACAGAATTCAACTTCTTGAACCCTCAATATTATATTGAAATTATTGACTATTCAAAATATGGCGATGAGGCAGCTATGCGTTTCCATATGGATATAATAAAAGGCGAAGCACCAGATATACTACTATTGTCAGAACCAAATTTCCCCATTAATCATTTACCAATTCACCAATATATTGCAGGGGGAGCGCTTGTTGACATTGCCCCCTATATAAATCGAGATTTAGATCTTGACACCTTGTGGAATAATGCCATGCAAGAGTTATACACAGGAAACTCTTGTTATATTGCAGTGCCTACGTTTTCAATATACACAACCGTTGGGACAACCTCTGCGGTTAGTAATTTGATTTACAAGAATATCGGTGATTTTTTCTCTGCTCTCAACAAAGACTTCGCAAGCGAAACTCCACAATTTGCTATTAATACGACACAGGAACAATTTGCAATCGATATGATATTAACGAATATAGAGCACTTCATCGACTATAACGTTGGAACAGCTGATTTTAATTCAAAAGAATTCATTGAACTATTGGAAGCAGTACATATATTAGATCCGGTAGAAGAACGCAATGAATTGCGTGATGTAATTTCATTAGCTCGCAAAAAGCATGAAATTGCATTTATTCGTATGAGGCATTTTGGGGACTTGCAAATGTATGCGGGGGCATTAGACAGTGATTTTCAAACAATTGGATTTCCCGGAAAACACGGAGGCTCGGCATTAATCCCGCAACATATTTTCGGAATTTCTTCCACTACACAAAATACAGAGGGTGCTTGGGCTTTTTTAAGAATGATTTATGAATACGAGGATCTACATCGTTTAACCGGTTCACATTTCCCTATGAATAAGTTATCGTTTGCCCAATTAGCTGATGGATATACTGCGTGGCAAGAAGCCTTTCTAAAGAGAGGTGGGGGGTATACATCATATTAGCGATCCTGAAGGAGATATACGTATTCCGGCAATAGCACCGGAGCTGGTTTCTGAAATAGTTATCCACACTAAAATGCTAATTGAACAAATTGATCGTACTTATTTGGTAGACAGCAATCTCGTATTCATTGTTCTCGAGGAACTCCCTTCATATTTGCATGGCAACAAACTTGCACAAGATATTGCCCGCGTTATTCAAAGCCGTGTACAAACATATCTTTGGGAGTTGAGATAGAATGTTGATACTAAAATAGAAATGGAGGACAATAATGCTTAAACGTAGCAAAAAATTTATAGCTATCTTTCTACTTATAGCAATGCTAATTGGTGTTGCTACCACAGCAACGGCAACTACATTTGATGCCTAACATTATAATTCAACCCGCCATTTACAAGGTACATCCTCAGCCTGCTCGGAGTGCACTCATACACCCTACCCTACGAACAAGAAATTCTGACAGCCTATAATGCAAGACTGTCAGAATTCAAAGACCCAAAAACCGGAGTTGAGTATTAGTCGGTGTTGTTATATTTCCTATTTTTCTTCGCAAAATAAAACACCGCAGTACAGACAACAACAACTACACCTATAGATATCGCTATTATCAGCGGTAAATTGTTGCTATCTGATATACCAAGATTTTGCGGTATCATCACATTATCCATAATCTTGACAGGGGATAGTCTATTTAATTGCGTGCCGTCACCTAACTGACCATTTCGATTGTTTCCCCAAGCCCACAGACTGCCGTCTTGTAAAATGGCAAATGAGGCGCCGGGAACATTGTTCCAATCTATTGTGAAATTGCCATCACCAAATCCAAATGTTGTAACCGCTACTACACCGTCCATGATTTTAACAGGCGAAAGCCTGCTCCGGACCGTGCCGTCACCTAACTGACCGTCAAAATTACTCCCCCACGCCCATAGACTGTTATCTGTTTTTATTGCTATGTTATAACTTCCCGACGGTATCACCGAATTGACATTTTCCATGATTTTTACAGGTGACGTGCGGTCATTATTTTTTTTTATGTCTCCTCTTTCGTCGCGCACGGTAATCGTATCATCGCCAATTTTGCCGCTCCGATTATCTCCCCACGTCCACAAACTGCCGTCTGTTTGTATTGCCACAGCGGACGAAATATCACGCATATTAATTTTGCTGCTTGAAGCGAACATTACAGAAGACATGATTTCTACCGGCGGCGTTTCGGGATTTCTCGTCATATGACGTATATCGCGCTCAACACCGTCGCCGAGAAACTCCCTGCCCCATGCCCATAAACTGCCATCGGTTTTTATCACCATGGTTCTATAATAACTATGAGCAGAAACAAATGAAACATCATCCATAATTTTTGTAGGATAGTAGAGTTGCTGTTGCTGCGTATTTGCTCCCCATGCCCACAAGCTGTTATCTGTTTTGACTGCATACTTTGATGAGCCATTAGATGAAATCGAAACAACATCGTCCATTATCTTTATAGGGGTAGGTACGGATGCGCTCCAACTATCATTACCATTGCCAAGAACGCCTCGTCCCCATGCCCACAAACTGCCGTCTGCTTTAATTGCATAATTGCCCCCGCCTCCGTCAGTTGCAGTTACATATACCACAGAGTCTAAGATTTTTACGGGTGAAAGAACCGGCAAATCAACGTCCATACGCTCAACGCCGTCACCAAGTATGTCATGTTTTCCCCATGCCCACAAGCTGCCGTCTGTTTTTATTACCATTGTATAATTGCGCAATGTTAAAACAGATGCAGCCTTATCCATGATTTTTATCGGACTAAGTACAGGTTCATTCCAAATCCGGTCATTACCGTCACCGAGATAACCAAATCCCCAACCCCATAAGCTGTTATCCTTTTTGATAGCAAAAGTACAAAACGGTCCGGCGGACACCGTATTAAATCCGTCCATTGATGCATTAACACCGACAATACCGCTTGCTCCCGCATCATAGGAAAACCACGAGGCACACATCAATAGCATAATAAGAGCCAAACAGAGGCTAAACACTTTAAGCTTCATTTTTGTTTTCTTAATTCTTCTCATAGATGTAGTTTGACGTCAGCAAACCTATATGTCAAGGATATATTCTTGTTGTTAGTTTTGTATGTTCAATCCGTTTATATTCGAAAAATGTGCATCAAACGTGATTAATGTATAGTTGCTATGAATTGCTGTCGCTGCAATCCAAAGGTCATTTTCAGGAATGTTATGTCCATCTCTTTTTAACTGTGTTTTTATATCTCCGTAGATATTAGCTATTGACGCATTGATATCAACGATGTCATATTGTGATAGAAAATCTGTGAATATATCTATATTTTCTTGTTTCCTTGTCGAATTATATGCTCCGTAAAAAAGTTCCCCTGCTACAATAGAAGAGATGTAAATATTATCAGCTTTATCAAATAGTTCTTCTGCCCGTTCATCAGAGTTGAGAAGCTTGATAATCACATTAGTATCTACGATATAATTACCATTCATTAGCATCTACCTTTTGCGTATCGACTAAAGCATTACTTATTTCATCATAACTTTCATTTGACAATAAACCGATAAATCTCAAAAAAGGTTTGCTTTCTTTTTTTGTTTCATCTTCAAGAATAGTAACTATCGCCTTTTGATTTCTTTTTGCTTTTACAGGTCTCAGCGGGACAAACGCAACGCCATCATAATAAGCTTGTACAGCTTCCACTTTAACACCTCCAGTTTAGTGTTTATGAAATAATATATGACTATTGTAGCACATAATTGAAAAATATTCTACAATTAAAAGGCTAACCCCTAATACTCAACGCCGGTTTTTGGGTCTTTGAATTCTGACAGTCTTGCATTATAGGCTGTCAGAATTTCTTGCTCGTAGGGTAGGGTGTATGAGTGCACTCCGAGCAGGCTGAGGATGTACCTTGTAAATGGCGGGTTGAGAATGAGCAGAGGGCCAAGTACGCTTGTGGCAAAGAAGTTGTTTATGCGGGCGCCCTCTTCTTTTTGCCCGGGAGCGCGGCCTGCTCCGCGTCTTGTTTCAAAGAGTGCGGGAACAGGGGGTTCGCTGTTTTCATATATGTGTGCAAACTGGCTCTTGAAGCCAACGATGTCAATCGTATCGAATGTGCCAAGGTATATGGAACTGTATCTGCGCATCATTTGGCGTTTTGAGTGCAGGTCAAATAGCCCTAAGGCTTTTATTTGTGTGCCGTCTTCGTTTTCGATATATGTTCCAAAGAGCTCCATGGCGTTGCCTGTTACCAAAAAGACTGTCCCTGTGTCAATGAGCTCAAGTATCCGCTGATAATGCTCTCTCAAGGCTGGAATTGCAAGCTCTTGACCTGTTTCTGTCATTGAGCCTAAGTATATGAAATCAACGTCTTTATCCAAAAACGCGGGACGCATTTTGAGAGAGGTTTTTACAAGCTCGCAGTCTTGCACGGTACGGTGCAGGTACTCGGCGTTCATTGCTTCGCCATATAAATTGCACAGCTCGGGATATAAGGCTTCAATAATCATGGCTTGTTGATTTCACCTGCCTTTTTGCATACGGCGTCGCGTACGCGGTATGCGAGGTCTATGGAGTCTGTGCCGTAGAAAATATAAACGCTTGTGCCGGGTTTTAGTATTAATTCGTTTGGGGCTTTTAACTCATCTTTTGAGTAGCGGAGCTTTTCGGGCGGAAGACCTGCAAAACGAAGCCTTGCCGAGTAGTCAAGCGCACGTGCTCCCGTTGATACAACACGTGTGATGTTATCTTTGTTCAGAAACTCAAAGTCACAGTCATAAAGCCAGCATATATTTTCAGACCATACCTTGGCTTCGCCAAGCCCGTTCATCATTAAGATAAGCTCTTTTTCTTCGGGACGTGAGGCTACATAGTCAAATGCACGTGAGTTTGCAAGGGCGTTTCGCTCCTTGCCCATGTGCATTATCACACGCACACCGCCGGCTTCAACTTCGTTATAGCGTGTTTTCGGCAGCTCGGCTTTGCTCAGAGCGTTTGCCGCTTCGTCACTTCTTATGCCAAATTCGCATAAGGCGGCATATGCGGTCAGTGTGTTATAAATGTTAAACACACTGTCGCCGGGGAGTTTGATTGACTGCGAGCTACCGCTGTCCGATACGGTCAATGCTGTGCTGTCCGTGGGATTTATCTGCCCTGAATAATTGTAGTCGGGCGACTTAAAATCACAGCTGCTGCAATGTGCACGCCCTATATGATGATATCTGCGGTAATCATATATAAGCTCGCTGTTGCACTTGGGGCATATCTGAAAATCATTAATTAAATTGATACATTCTTTTACATCGCCGTCCATTTGTCGCAGACCGAAATAAGCACGGGGATTGGACGGTGCGATGCGGCAGGTTATTAAATCGTCTGCGTTGAGAAGCAGTTTTGTATTTGCAGGAATGTTTGCATCGAGGATGCCGGCGATGTATGCGGGGTGTGCATTTCGCATAATAGAGTCACGAAACAGGTTTGTCACTACGATAAGCTCGGCATTTATATGCGGGAAAATGTGCATGGCAGAGCGCTCGTCAACCTCCAAGACAGCGACATCTTTCTTTGGTTTGCCCGTCCATGTGGAGCCTGCAAATAAAGCGCATGAAATACCTGTTGCGGTGTTTGAACCGTAGGAGTTATTGAGCACGCTGATCCCGAGTGCTTCAAGTGAGTTTACTACAAGATTTGCAACTGTTGTTTTGCCGTTTGTGCCTGTGATTGCAATAACTCGGGGCGGTTTTCCTATAAGAGAGAGAAATGACGGACATATTGCCACGGCTATTCTGCCCGGCAGAAATGTCGCGTTGCGTCCAAATAATCGCATCACTGTGCGAATTGATTTACCAATCCACAGTGCGGCGATGTATCTGAGCCTCATCACAATAATGAACCATCCTTACTTCTATACTTGCGTTAGGGTATTTTATACCGTATAATACAAAAAGTAAACAATCTCTTTACAGGTGGTCATTAATAATGAAAATTGCCTTGACTTTTGACGATGGTCCGAGCATTTATACGACAAAAATATTAAATACATTGCAGCACAATGAGGGACGGTTATCTTTTTTTGTTATGGGCAGCTTTGTTGAGGAGCATAAGGGTAAGATTATCCGCGCTGCACATATGGGCTGTGAAATAATCTGCCATACATGGGACCACCCCGATTATACAAAGCTTTCAAAAAGAGCAATCAAAAAGCAGCTCTATAGTACGATTGCAGCGATTGCCAAGGTTACGGGCAGTGTCACTCCGATATTTCGCCCTCCGTACGGTGCGTATGATGAAAAGGTTGAATTTGTTGCACGAAAGCTCGGGCTTTCTATGGTCAACTGGTCTGTCGACACTAAGGATTGGGAGTGTCTTGACGCTGATACGATTTATTCGGTAATCATGAATGAGGTCAAGGACGGCGACATTATCTTGTGCCATGATGTCTACGACTCTACGGCAAAGGCGATGACCCGTGTTATTCCCGATTTAATTGCGCAGGGCTATGAGCTTGTTACGGTTTCGGAGCTGCTGCTGAGCAAGTATGGCGAGCTTGAGCCGGGGCGAATGTATACAAATTAGTGTCCTGCCTGTGTATAACGTGCGGGCAAGGGACTCATATTGCATCTGGTGCAAGGGTTTGTGTGTGCCATGCTGCCTCTGACGTAAACGCAGCTGCCTGTCACGCAAATGTATAGGCATGAGGAATTTCCGTTTGTTATTCTGCTGCGATACCATTGCAGATTGTGATTTTGTGTTTGACTTTCCGTTACATTGCAGTTAGTGCCGTTGCACTGCCTTGTTCTGACATGGTCATAATAATCGTAAAGCACATAACTGCTGTAAGCACTCCATGATATAGCGTGAGACTGAGAGCCGCCACTGCGAGTGCATGTGGTGCATCTTCCTGTTCTCACATGGTTGCTGCCCGATGGCGACCATGCGCTCCAGTTTCCCCAGTTTGTGGCATGGGACTGAGAGCCGCCGCTTCGCTCGCACGTAGTGCAAGTGCCCGTCCTCAGGCAGTTACTGCCGGATGCGGACCAAGTGCTCCAGTTCCCCCAGTTTGTGGTATGTGACGATGAGCCACCACTGCGCCCGCATGTTGTGCAGGTGCCGGAGCTTACGCAATTGCTTCCGGACGTGGACCAAGCACTCCAGTTGCCCCAAGTGGTGGCGTGAGATTGCGAGCCACCACTGCGACCGCATGTTGTGCACATGCCGGTTCGTTGGCAGTCGGTGCCGGAGGCGAGCCAGTTGCCCCAGTTGCCCCACGCGGTCGTATGGGATTGCGAGCCACCGCCGCGTCCGCATATGGTGCAACTGCCGTTTCTTGTGCAATCGTTTTCTGATGTAAACCAACCGCCCCAGTTGCCCCACGTGGTAGCATGTGTTTGGGTATGCCTGTTGCAAAGATTACATACAGTCAAGCAACCGCTGCCGCCCGAATGCCAACCGGAGTGGCTTATACCGTGTGTTGCTGTTTGCAAGCCGCAGCCCGTGAGTGTGCAGGTCGTCTGGCAGCCATGTCCGCCCTCATGCCATGCGGACTCAAAGGCTGTGGCGGCATGGTATAGGGTTTCGCTTTCGGAGCATGTGCCGCATGAGCGGGTCATAATGTGATTGCCGCCGTGAAGTGTCCAAATGCTCCAGTTGTTCCAAGGATGTTCTGCTGTTTCTGTTCTGCCGCAGTTGTCGCATTTTGCTGAGTGTGTAGCTTGATTGTCGCTTTGCCATGCGCCCCAAGCATGTACGGACTGCCTAACCAATCTTGAGCATGTAAGACATTCGATGCGGCACCATGTGCCGTCGTCATTATCAATCCAACCGGACAGGTGTGTGCCATGGGTTGCAGTCTGCAAGCCGCAGCCGTAGACCGTGCAAATCCTCTGACAACCGTCGCCGCCTGATTGCCACGGTGATTGTGAGCCGGCTGCCATGTGAAACTCGCTGCCGATGAAACCGCATACGCTGCAAGAGCGGCTTCGTACATGCCTGTCGCCGCTAAGACTCCAAGGCGACCACTCGTCCCATGTATGATAGATATCTGTTGGCGTCGGAGTTACTTCTAAGAGCCATGTCAGTGTGCTTTGAATGTTTTTGCTGTCCAAATCATGCCTGTAGGACGGCAGATATATTTTCAGCAAATCTTCGCTGCCCTCATTCCAAGGAATTTTGCTTATTATCTCATCATTTGGTGATATATATACGCTCTGTGATATGCCCGGCTCAAAAACCCTGTACATGTTGCCGTGGTTGTCTTTTGTGTCGCCGATTTTGTCAAGCACGGCAAACTTGATATCATTGTTTATTTCGTCGCCAACCCGAAAAGGGGTATAGCTGACACTCAGGTCATAGTGCAGATGAGTTGTATTATAAATCTCTATAACAGGCTTTTTGCTTCGCAGGTCTAAAAGCTGTGCCTCAAAAGACGCTTCGCCGGCATATTCCAACGTATCAATAGATGTTGACGGTGAAAAGACCACACGGTTTTTCGGTAATGCTGATGAAGCCGCAGCGCCCATGAGTGAAGACGCATAAGCAGGTATAATCAGTATAACGGCAAAAATCATCAATAAAATTTTTATACATGTGTTAATCGGTTTCATCAGCTTACCCCTTTCTGCCGTTTATGGCATGACGCCAAGTGACCATAATAATGTGCTTGTGATTTTTTTTTCATTTAAGTCATGTCTGTATTCCGGTAAAAGTACCTTTAGCATGTCATCTTCATCATCGCCCCAAGGCACAATGTATAAAATAAGTGTTTCATCATGGGCCTGATATGCAAGCTGCGTGCTTTCGGGATTAAAAATCCTGTACTTACTTGTCTGCTCTGCAAAAACCTCGCCGTTTTCATCGCGCAGGGCAAATTTCAAGTGGTGGTCGAAGCTGCGGCTTACTAAAAACGGTGTATAACTTACGCTTAGACTCCAAATATCATTTGTGGTGTTATATATTTCTATCGTAGGCTTTGAACCGACAAGATTTAGAAGCTGCAGCTCGCTTGACGCTTCGCCCTCATATAGCTTTGCAGGCATATATGTGAGCGGTGAAAACACAACACGGTCTGCTATCGGGGGGATTTTTGCGTGCTCCGAGCCGATATATGAAACATCATAATTGTTAAACATATATCCGAATGGGTAAACACCGTCTTTAAGCTGAGTGAGGGAATTTACAAAGGCCTTGTAGCTTGTCACATATAAAAGCTTCCAGTTGACAGCTGTTTTATCAAAAAACGTGTGAACAGAGTCCTTTTCTATCCAGTATGCGTTAGTCGCAAAATTGCCCGCAAATGAGACGCCGCTTCCCGTGAAAGTAAGGCTGCCGTACGTTTGTGCCAGACCGATACCACCTCCGCTGTAGCCCGCGCTGCAAGCTGATATATTGACGCCGTCAAGAACTACGCCTGCACCGTTGCCGACGAAAATACCGCCGCCGTTTCCGGCATAGCTGCTTCGTATAAGGCTGTATGCTAAACTGAGTGAAGCGTTTTCAATAAAAATTGCACCACCTGTTTCCGCTTCGCAGTTTTTTATCTGTAAGCCTGAGATAGTTGCGATTGCTCCGTCTGTGATACTTACACCACCGCAATCGTTTCCACCTGCAAGCTCGATTTTGCTGAAAATAATACTTGCATTTTTATTGATGTTAAAATGCCTATGCTCTTTGTTCGGCTGAGTTATTGTCAGGGTTTGACCTGTTGCAGATGTGATTGTGAACGGACGTCTGTTTGCAGGGATTGTCAGCGCGCCAAGCTCTTGCAGTAAGGTTATGTCGTTTCTGACGGGTAAAACGGTGAGGTCGGGATTGTCGATTGCCTGCTGCAATGTCGGGTGGTCGACAATCAGAAAATCCGGCATTACACCATCGGACGGGTCTGCGCTGACAACAACAGTTACATTGGTTGTTGTTGTCGGTTTGTCGTCTTCGGGTTCGGTGGCAGTGGATATTATGCCAAACATCGGTAAAATGAGCAGCATAACGAGAATGGATACGAACAGCTTCATTGGGTAATTCTCCTTTTATTTTGATTTTATTTTTGGGTTTTTATCTTCGTCTTTGCGCTTACGTTTATATAAAAGTATTGCCACGAAAATTAAACTAAGCAGCAGTATTGCAGAAAACAGCCATAACCAAAATGATATTGCAAGGGAGCGTGCTGCGGGTGCTTGAATTCTTTGCAAGTTGAGCGCATCCAAAAACATGTCTGCATTACTGTCGTTATCGTGGACAATAAACTGCTCGGTGAAGTAAAAAAATTCATTTTTTATCTGCACAGCAACGTCTGCCGTATAAACTCCGGGCGCTATTGCACGGTTTGTTCTAAGTGTCAGGGGATAGTATGAGTTGGGGGCAAAATCCACAGTCATTGCATTTGAAAATACCGTAGTATCGTCGCTGTATACATCAATGGTCAGCTCCGCATATCGGAACAACTCCGGCATGATGTTTCGGATGTCGAGCAAAAAACCTGTGGAGCGTTCTCCTGCATGAAGTTCGGGCTTTTCAAATTTTATGTCCGGGATTATATTTTGTGTCGGGTCGCCTGTCAGTCTGACGGCAAGCGAATATGCAAAAGCATTAACGATGCCTGAGATATTTGTGTCATCAGCCTTTGTTGTGACATGGAGTGCTCCTAAAACAATTCCCTCATAGCGTGAAGTTGGCGAGCTGAGCCGCACTGATGTTTCAATTTCTGTGAGTGCAGGAACTGTTACAACAGAGGGGTTTGGTGATATAAGTGTCTCAAAAGAGTGTTTCAAAGTGCGGTCGGAATAACCTTTTTGAGAGTAAAGCACCTTGCCGTTTGCGTCTGTGGTAGCGGTAATTGCCGTGATTACAATCTCAATATCCTCCAAGGTGTCGTTTCTGAGCACCAAATACAAGTCTTGAACTTCATTGTGGGCGATATGAATGTCATAAAATGCCCTGTCGGATATTTGATTTGCGGGAAGTATCGGGACTGCCTGAAAGGGTGCTCTGTTTGCGGTTGCGGTGAGAGTGCTGCAAAGTGATAACAATAAACTAAGCAATATAATGGTTTTTACTGTTTTCCTCATGATTTTATTCTTCCTTTTCGGGTTGTAGTATCGCGATTATATACACAACCATCGCGGCATTTCTATAAACGTTTCCCGTACACAAATCATTTACAGAAAGGTGAAAATCAGTGTGAAAAGTGCAAAAAACGGGCAAAAAAATGTAGAAAATTCACAGTTTTCTACATAATAACTGGGAAACAGGTTTTCCCGTTTTTTATTTTTTTGTAGATATGCCCAAAGCGTTTAGTAATTTTGCATAAAAAAATTGCGACCCGTAGGCCGCAATGACGGGGGAATACGTGCAATTACTACACTTTTTTTGCTATTGCTCCAATAAACTCCCAAGAGTCGACTACGCGGGCATTAAAGTCCGGGTCGGTCAGCGGAGCGAGGTCGGCGGTCATAATGCCGTCCTTTAACGTACGCAGACTTGCTTCTTCAAGCCTGTTTGCAAATTCTGCAAGCTCTTTATTGCCGTCAAGCTCGCCGCGCTTGCGTAGTGCACCTGTCCATGCAAATATCGTAGCTATCGGGTTTGTTGAGGGCTTTTGACCGTCTTTGTATCTGTAATAATGACGTGTGACGGTGCCGTGAGCGGCTTCAAACGCAAACTTGCCGTCAGGCGACACTAAAACGCTTGTCATCATAGCAAGTGACCCGAATGCGGAGCTGACCATATCGCTCATCACATCGCCGTCATAGTTTTTGCACGCCCAGATAAACCCGCCCTTTGAGCGGACAACCCTTGCGACAGCATCGTCAATCAGTGTGTAGAAATACTCGATACCAAGGCTTTCAAAGCGGTCTTTGTAGTTTTCGTATTCATCTTCGAAAATCGCTTTGAACTCTCCGTCGTATATCTTGGATATTGTGTCCTTTGTAGAAAACCAAAGGTCCTGCTTGCTTTCGATTGCATACTCAAAGCAGGAGCGCGCAAAGCTTTGTATGCTTGACATTTTATTGTGCTGAGTCAGCCAGACAGCATCATCGGTTTTGTGCTCGGTTGCCATATATACGTCCCCGTAGGCGTGGCGGGCTATTGTGATTGGCTTTTCCCATGTTCTCACAGTGGGTTTGATGCAGTCAATTATGATAGGTGTCCTGAAAACCGTGCCGTCGAGGATAGAGCGAATGGTGGCATTTGGGGATTTCCACATTTCGGTGAGCTGCGGATATTCTTCCATTCTTTGCTTATTTGGGGTTATGGTTGCGCATTTGACGCCCACTCCGTGCTTTTTTATAGCATTTGCAGCGTCTGTCGTCACTTTGTCCTTTGTTTCGTTGCGATACTCTAAACCAAGGTCGTAATACTCGGTTTTTAAGTCAATAAAAGGCAGGAGTAACTCGTCTTTTATGAGTTGCCAGAGCACTCTTGTCATTTCGTCGCCGTCTATTTCAACTATTGGGGTTGTCATAGGGATTTTGGGCATTCCTTACCACCTCATTTATGTATTAGTTAATCGTAGCGAAGTAAAGTAATGGTTAGAACACTATCTTTGTATTCTATATTTGCCTCGTCACAAAGCGTTCCAATAAGCATTAATTCTGAGAAATCTTTTGATTCTCCCATGAGTTCCCAATAATCATGCTCTATTTCTAATTGGCGCGGTGCATTTAGCCGTACAGTCAGCTCTTCAAGCTTTTCTTCGTCCATATCTACAGGAAATGCTGTAACTGTATATTTTATCTTATCTTTCAATTCCACTATGTTTGAACTTATGTCTTTTCCACCGCGGTGGTGGCAATAGAGCATCAAATCGCCTGTTATTCTCAGGTTTTTTTCAAATCTAGTCTTCATGTTCTCTACGCATCCTTTCAGATACTGTTATTACGGGTAGCAAGAACATTGCTACGAGTCCTGCGGCGAAGCCGTTATTATAAAGGTTGAGTCCTCCGTTGAGTTCCCCGACAAACATAGCAACACTCACGTGCAAAAAGCCGGAAACTACACCCCAGAACCAACCGAATTGCCCTGCCATTGGAGCTAAAGCTGTGGAAAATAGTATTGCTGCAATAATAGACGGTGAAATCAATTCATATTGTTGGTTTAATACTCCTGAAATCACAGCACCGAGCATAACAGGCAGTACGTTGAGTATATGCTTGCCGAAGCCTGCAAAACCAACCATTGTAAAGATTGCTGCTATCACGATACCGCTAAGCTCCGCGCCGAGAAGTAAAACAATTGTGGTAGCGAATGCACAAAGCAAGCCCATGTTTATATAGATGCTGTTTTTGTACAGAAAGTAGAAATCGGTAATAAGACGCCCTGAATGTCTGTGAAATTTAAGGTAATCTGACATGTTTTTCTTTGCGTTCTGAAAGGTTTTGTCTTCGTCGCCTGTGAAAAGTCCGCAAAGTATCAAAACAAACGAAAAGGAGTAGAGCATAATTGATAAAACCATGTTGTTTCCGCTGCTCCAATACTCGGCAGGCTCTATTTCATATCCCATGCTGTGAGCTGTTGTTGCTATGATTGTTGCGATAAGTCCGCCTGCAAACCCCATACTGTACAGGTCGTAACCACCGTGAGCACGAACCATATGAGAAGAAATCGGAGGGAAGATAAAACCGACCGCAAATCCGATAAGCACACCGAGCCCCACTTCGACAGGCATACTGAAAGTACCGAGAAAGCTCATTTCACTGACAACAGGTGAGAGGGTTGCTACAAGCAAGGATGCCAACGTATAGTTTGCAAAGGGTTCTTTTTTATATTTTGAGTAAAGCCAAACGCCAATAGTCAGAGGTATCATGTTAAAGACGTTTTTGCCGAAAAACGCAAAACCTGCTGTGAGCCAAAGTGCCATTATGATAGCACCGCTTGGTTTTATGCGAGAGGAAATGAGCATCATCAGGCTCGATAAGCCAACAATTGCAACATTTACTAAGGTTGCTCCGACACCACCGACTTCCAAATAGTCGGTAACAAGGATTGACCTTGATGAAATAATCCGCAAAAAGCCTTCATATATGGCTAAGGGAGTGTCAACGAAAAAGGCTATGCCGATAAACGCTAAATTGACGCACAGCATAATTGCATAAGGCAGCGGCAGTAATGTGCGTAAACGAGCTGTATTTGGCATAACTCACCCCCCGTGACCAAATTTTGAAAAGATATAGCTATAGTACCATAAAATATAATTTCTGTCACAAGGTATTTTCATTGACTATCATTGCTATTTTACATATAATTCATCTTATACTATTTTATTGTGAGGAAAGCACTTTGTGGTTTAATAAAATTCGTGGAATTTCACCGCCTCATAATAAAAACACGCAAAAATGCCCTGTGCGTGTTTTGCCTGTTCCTATGCAGGTTGAAATCCCAATGCTTATGCATTCGGGAAAACCTGCAATTCCTGTTGTAAAAGCAGGGGACAAGGTAAAGGTTGGTCAGCTTATCGGTGAGCTTGACGGCACGATTTGTTCGCCTGTTCATTCAAGTGTTTCGGGTATTGTGAAGTCTGTAAACGAACGTGACCGCGTCACGGGACGACGTGGAATGTCCGTAACAATTGAGTCGGACGGCTTGCAAATACGCCATGAAGATATGCATCCGCTTGAGGTTACAAATCTACAAGAATTTCTTGACGCTGTTAGGGACTCCGGGGCTGTCGGGCTTGGCGGAGCGGGATTTCCTGCCGCCCCAAAGCTTGCGATTAAAAATTTGGACGAGCTTGATTACATTTTAATAAACGGCGCCGAGTGCGAGCCGTATGTTACTTCCGACACACGAACAATGGTTTCCGATACAAAGCATGTTGTTGACGGTGTCGGTTTTCTTCTGCAGTTTATGAAGCCGAGGAAAAAAATCTATATTTGCATTGAAGACAATAAACCCGATGCGATAAAAGCAATGCGTGACGGTTTTGACGGCAATGACATGGTTGAGGTTTTTGTGCTGCCGACCATGTATCCGCAGGGTGAGCGGAAAGTGCTTGTTTACAACGTAACAGGTCGAATTGTACCTGAGGGTGCACGTCTTGCCGATGTCGGCTGCCTTGTCACAAACTGTACGACAATTACCGTATTTTCAAGGTATATTAAAAGCGGAATACCTTTAATAAATAAAGTTGTAACCGTTGACGGACCGATAGTGAGAACTCCAAAAAATGTTTTGGCACCTATAGGAACTGCAATATGGGAGCTGTTTGAGTTTTGTGACGGATTTACGGAAGATGTTCCCGGGAAAATTATTGCAGGTGGTCCGATGATGGGGTTTGCCCTGCCGGACTTGGAAGTACCTGTCGTGAAAACAACAAATGCACTGCTTGCGTTCCCCGCAGGTGATACTGTCAGACCGAGAGAAACAGCCTGCATAAAATGCGGAAGATGCCTTGGGGTATGTCCTATGAGTTTGATGCCGCCAAATCTTGAAGCCGCATATTTGACCAAAAACTTGGTGAAGCTTGAACATTACAAGGTAAACATGTGCGTCGAGTGCGGCAGCTGTGCATATATTTGCCCCGCAAAAAGGCCTTTAGTCCAAACAATGCAGTTATCAAAAGAGTTGCTTTGGCAAAGTAAAAAAGGAGCAAAAGCATGAGCGGTTTGACTGTATCAGTATCACCTCACATTCATGACAAAAGCACAACAAGCCGTATAATGCTTGATGTTATTATTGCACTTGTTCCTGCGTTTATTGCGTCGGTACTGATATTTGGAGCACGTGCCGCAGTTGTTACATGCGCGTGCGTTGCATCATGTGTGCTTTTTGAATGGGTTTTTGCCAAGGTTACAAAGCGTCAAAATACAATCGGCGATTACTCTGCCGTTATCACGGGGATACTGCTTGCGTTTAATCTGCCTGTGACAATACCGATTTGGCAGGCGGTTTTTGGCAGTGCAGTTGCTATTATTTTGGTAAAACAACTCTTTGGAGGACTTGGGAAAAACTTTGCAAATCCTGCAATTACAGCGCGAATTGTGATGTTTCTGGCGTTTTCCGTGACAATGACAAACTGGAGCACACCGTATGAAACAACATCAATTTGGATATATCCTATAGACGGTGTTGCGGGAGCGACGCCCCTTGCTCTGATGAAAAGAGATGAGCTGGAGGCACTTCCAAGCCTTTGGCAGATGTTTATCGGCGTACGTGGCGGTTGCATCGGTGAAACAAGTAACCTGGCACTGCTCATCGGCGGAGTATATCTTATGTTTCGCAAGGTAATTACATGGCATACACCGCTGACATATATCGCTGTGGTTGCAGGGTTTTCAATGGCGCTTGGACTTGACCCGATGTATCATATGTTTGCGGGAGGCTTGTTTATCGGTGCGATATTTATGGCAACGGACTATGTTACAACTCCGCAGACAAACTTCGGCAGGATTGTTTTTGGTTTGGGAGCGGGGCTATTTACGGTAATATTCAGAGTTTACAGCAGCTATCCTGAGGGCGTGTCTTTTGCGATACTTCTTATGAACATTCTGACGCCGTATATAAACAAGCTGACTGAGCGTATTCCGCTCGGTGCTGTAAAGGATAAGTAAACACACTTTGAAGCAAAGAGAATTGTTATTATGAAACAAACTTATGTAATGCCGCTTATAGTCTTAACTGTTATCTGCCTTGTTGTTTCGGCGGCGCTTGCAGTGATGGACAGCCTGACCGCTCCAATTATATTAGCGGCAAATGCGCAGCGTGCAGCCGAAGCTATGACGGCAAAAATCCCTCATGCTACGGGGTTCGAAGCTGTTGATATTGAGAGCTTTGATGAAATGCCACGCTCTATCAGAGAAGTTTACAACACAACAAACAACGTCGGATACATTTTTATAGCTTCCGCTAATGGATTTAGCGGAGCGATAACAGTAATTTGTGCAATTGATAACGACGGCAAAATTATTGCAACTTCGACACTATCGCATACGGAAACGATAGGTATAGGGACAATAATTGAGCAAGAGTCTTTTCTCGGCCCGTTTTCAAATCAAGACTACAACCTGCACGGAATAGATACTGTTACCGGAGCTACTATATCAACCAAGGCTTACATAGGTATAGTGAAAGAAATTTTTGAAGCGTTTCATTTGATTATCGGCTGAGGAACTGAAAATTATGAAAAGCAAAGAGATTTTGACAAGAGGAATAGTTAAAGAGAACCCTGTATTTGTGTTGATATTAGGGCTGTGTCCTGTTTTGGCGGTCAGCACACAGGCTGAAAATGCAATAGGTATGGGACTTGCTACCACATTTGTATTGCTCGGTTCGAATATTGTTATTTCACTGCTGCGAAACGTCATTCCAAGCAGAATTCGTATACCGTGCTATATAGTTTTGATATCCAGCTTCACGGCACTTGCAAAGATGGCAATAGAAGCGTATGCATATCCGCTTTATCAGGCACTTGGCATATTTTTACCGCTTATTGCAACAAACTGTATTATTTTTGCGAGAGCGGAGATTTTCGCAAGCAGAAATAATATAAAAGACTCTGTTTTAGACGCTGTCGGCTCAGGTGTGGGCTTTACGCTGGCACTGCTTGCAATAGCGACAATTCGTGAAGTGTTGGGAAGCGGTTCTTTCTTTGGGTTTGCTCTGCCGTGGCTTGAAGATAACACAACAATGATATTTGCACTCGCTCCGGGTGGTTTTATAGTGCTCGCATGTATTCTCGCAGTTGTAAATTATGTGTCAAAAGGTCAGGCAACAAAGCGACAGCTCGGGTGCGATGGCTGTCCGAGTGCAATGTCCTGTGGAAAGTTGAAAGAGATAAATGATGGAATTTGACTTCAAATCACTTGTAATAATAATGATGAGTGCGGTGCTTGTTAATAACTATGTGCTGCGTCAGTTCTTGGGTGTTTGTCCTTTCCTCGGAGTGTCTAAGGACTTAAAAAGCTCGGCGGGCATGGGGCTGTCGGTTTTGTTTGTTATGATAATGGCAGCAGCCGCAACATGGCCAATTCAAGTTTATCTGCTCACTCCCAACGGGCTTGGTTTTATGCAAACCGTTGTGTTTATATTGATAATAGCGACACTCGTGCAGCTTGTTGAGGTTGTACTGCGGAAGTTTTTGCCTGCCATATTTGCATCGCTCGGCATTTATTTGCCGCTTATGACTACTAACTGTGCGGTTTTTGCCGTGACCATATCAAATATTAACAATGAGTATACGTTCATTGAAGCACTTGTCAGTGCAGTCGGAGCGGGGCTTGGCTTTTTGCTTGCTATGGTTATTTTTACGGGAGTACGGGAGCAAACGGCAGCAGCAGACCCTCCGGAAGCATTCAAAGGAATACCGATTACGCTCATATCGGCAGCTATTTTGTCACTTGCGTTTTTTGCGTTTGAGGGTGTAATTGAGAATTTGTTCAAATAGAAGGACTACAATGGAAATTATTATCACAGCTATAATAGTAACAGGGGTCATTGGTCTCATATCAGCCGCTATGATTACAATAGCTACAAAGCTGATGTTTGTTAAGGTCGACCCGCGTGTTGAAAAGCTCATGTCTATTTTGCCCGGGGCTAACTGCGGGGCATGTGGATTTAGCGGCTGTGAGGGTTATGCAAATGCTCTTGCAAAAGGTGAGGTCGCAGCAAATTTATGCCCGCCGGGTGGCAATGATACATATGAAAAAATAAACGAACTGCTTGGTCTTGACGCAGGCGAGGGGCTTGTCAGCAAAACCGCAATTATTCATTGTATGGGAGATACCGATACAATGAAAAGCAAGATGATATATAACGGTATCAGCACTTGCTTTGCGGCGAAGCAGCTTTATGGCGGACAAGGCTCGTGTTCATTTGGTTGCCTCGGTTTTGGGGATTGCGTGAAAATATGTCCGAGCCATGCAATCTGTATCACAAAAGATATTGCACATGTGGATATACGCAGATGCAGCGGCTGCGAGGTTTGCTTAAAGGTATGTCCGACAGGGGTTATCTCTGTGGAGAAAATGCCGGTTCATGTTGCGATTTTATGCAGAAATACCGAAAAAGGTGCGATTGTTAAAGACAAGTGCGGCAGAGGCTGTATATCCTGTATGAAATGTGTGCGTGAATGTCATGCAGGAGCAATTGCGGTCAATGAGTCCTTGGCTGTTATTGACTATACAAAATGCGACGGGTGCGGACATTGTGCCGAAATATGTATAAAAAAATGTATCGTAGCTTATTAGTGATAAAAATATCGGTGCTTCTGATTATATTTACGGTTGCAATTAGCGGCTGTGAAAATATGCAGGCGGGTGAGCAAGTAAGTGAGACCCGGCTGCTTCTTGATACATTTTGCACAATAACCATTCACGGCGCTGCCGATGACATCGACAAACTAACCGATGTGATGGGCAGAGCGTTTGACATATGCCTTGAGTATGAAAAGCTTTTTAGCATAACAATAGAGGGCAGCGATGTTTGGCAGATAAATCATGCAGGTGGTGAGCCTGCCGCGGTAAGCTCTCAAACGATTGAGGTTATGCGAGCGGGGATAGAGTTTGGAGAACTGTCCGGGGGTATGTTTGATATAACACTCGGCAGACTTAGCCGGTTGTGGGATTTTGGGGGTAACAAAAGTGTTCCCGATAAGGCGGAAATTGATGCGGCTCAAGCGACTGTCAATTATCGTCAAGTGAACATTAACGGGAATTTCGTGCATTTGGAAAACCCCGACGCATGGATAGATTTGGGTGCAATTGCAAAGGGTTACATAGCCGACAAGATAGCCTTATATTTGGCTGAGCAAGGTGTAACGAGTGCACTTATTGACTTGGGTGGTGATATTGTAACCATTGGCAGCAGAGGCGATGACAAACCATGGCGGCTTGGTATCAGAGCACCTTTTGGCAGTGCTGATGAATACATCGGTGTGATAGAAATAGTAGGAGCTTCGGTTGTCAGCTCCGGAATATATGAACGGGGTTTTGATGAGAGCGGTGTGTGGTATCACCATATTTTAGACCCCGGCACGGGCATGCCCGTAATCAGCGATATTGTCAGTGCTACGGTAGTGGCGGATAATGCAATTATCGGAGAGGGGCTTTCGACGATTGTTATACTGGCGGGTAGCAGAGAAGCAGCAGCTTTATTTGAGCGAGTGCCGGGTTTTATCGGGGCTGTGCTTGTGCTTGAAAACGGCGAAGTCCAAATATTCGGTGATGTGAGGTTTGCAGGTTGAAATCAAACAGGTTTTGGATAATTATTTTTGGCGCAATCATACTGCTATCTGTGATTGCAGTGTTTATTTTTGCACGAAAACAAGGTGACACGGTAAAGATATATCAAAACGGACAGCTGATACATACGGGTAATTTAGGAATGGTAAGTGAGCCTTTTAATATAAGCGTAGAATTTAACGGCGGGACTAATATTATAGCTGTGGAGCAAGGCCGCATACGTGTGATAAGTGCAAACTGCTTTGATGGCACATGTGTGCGTCAGGGCTGGCACACAGGAGGCTTAACTCCGATAGTTTGTCTGCCAAACAGGCTTGTTATAACGGTTGAGGGCAAATCCGATATTGATGCTGTGGTAGGCTGAGGATTATATGGCGATAAAAAAACTAACATTAATGTCAATACTGACCGCCGTGGCTTTGATTATCTTTATGGTTGAGGCGCAAATACCCATACCAATTCCTGTGCCGGGTGTTAAGCTTGGGCTTGCAAATGCCGTAATATTGTTTGCTTTGTTTTTTGAGCGAAAAGAGACGGACATAAAACTTACGAAAGTTGACGCATTTGCGATTTTATTGTGCCGTATTTTGCTTGGGGCTTTATTTACAGGCAGATTGGTTGCTTTTGCATACAGCCTGACGGGTGGGCTGCTTGCGTTTACCGTACAGGTAGTTCTCAAGCGCTTTGTTACCAAGAAGCAAATTTGGGTATGCGGTGCGGCAGGGGCGGTTTTTCACAATATCGGGCAGATAGCTGCAGCGGTCATTATCACGGGCACTCCAAGCATAGCGTTGTATCTGCCGATGCTGATTATTGCAGGAATTGTCACGGGTGTAGTGACAGGGCTTATTGCACAGTTGACTTTAGAAAGAATATAGTGTAATATCATCTTTACCAAATTAATTTACTGAAGGAGTTATGATATGAAAAGCAACAAACTGGTATTTTCCGCTATCGCGGCATTTGTTTTTATAGCAGCCGCTGTCACAGCAATCTACATCTTCCGCAATGAAATCGCAGACTTTTTCGTGGACATTAAAGCAAGAATTGATGAGAAAATCCTAAACCGCGGCGGCGGCGAGTACGTCGAATAAGAGATTAGTAAAAAACCCGGTCTGTAAAGGTCGGGTTTTTTGTTGCATTTTTTTCGGCTCTATGGTAGTCTACAGGTTGTAATTATATGCTTAGGTGTTGTGCGTGCTTCCGTAGCTCAGTCGGTAGAGCACCCCCTTGGTAAGGGGGAGGTCAGCGGTTCAAGTCCGCCCGGAAGCTCCAAAAAAACCGCACAATTAGTTGTGTGGTTTTTAGTTGAGGTGTTTTATTTATGTTACTTTTCCATG